>NZ_JBQKGG010000018.1:0-42705 GCF_052118925.1 Candidatus Paralachnospira sp. LCP21S3_A2 | reverse complement strand
GTAATGTGTGGAGCTGACTGTTACTAATCGGTCGAGGGCTTATCCAGGTGGTTTAGGAGTTTTGGGAATGAAATGATGTTGGACAATGTGTAGTTTTGAAGGTATAGGAATATCGGCCCTTGTATCCTGGCCTTGTGAATGATCCTCGATAGCTCAATGGTAGAGCACTCGGCTGTTAACCGAGTTGTTGTAGGTTCGAGCCCTACTCGGGGAGCGATAAATCCTGTAAACATTGCGTTTACAGGATTTTTTGGTATAACAGAAACTATTTTATTCCATTTCCATAACATGCAGGCAGAAACCTATGGAGAGAACCATGAATGTTAATTATGAATATTATCGAATCTTTTATTATGTAGCGACCTACAAAAGCTTTACCAAGGCGGCTCTCGCCATGGGAAGCAACCAGCCGAATATCACGCGGACCATCAACTGCCTGGAAGGGGAGCTGAACTGCCGTTTGTTTGTGCGGAGCACCCGTGGCGTGCGGCTGACTCCGGACGGAGAAGCATTGTTTCAGCATGTAAAAACAGCGGTGGAGCAGTTCCAGCAGGGAGAGGAAGAAATTCAGAGAAGTGCCGGACTGGAAAACGGAAGTGTCTATATCGGAACAACCGAGACGGCGCTGAATGTTTACTTGCTGGAAAAGCTGAAAAACTTTCATATCCAGTATCCGGGGATCCGGCTGCGTCTGTCCAACCACAGTACTCAGGAGGCTGTCCGCTCCGTGAAGAACGGAGAAGCAGATTTTGCAGTTATATCGACACCCAGCGGGATCGAGACCGGGCTTCGGGAAACGAGGCTGAGGGGATTTCGGGATATTTTGGTTGGCGGAAAGAGTTTTTTCCTGTTGTCAGAGCGGGTTCTTTCTCTGTCAGAGGTTCAGCGGTATCCCTTTCTCTGCCTGGGGCGTGATACTATGACCCATCAGTTTTACAGTGAATGGTTTTTGAACAACGGTGTGGAGCTGCATCCGGATACTGAGGCAGCAACAACAGATCAGATCCTGGCGCTGGTGAAGCATGAACTGGGAATCGGATTTCTGCCGGAGCCCATGGCAAGAGAAGCACTCAACCGGGGAGAGATCATCGAGATCCCGTTAAAAGAAAAAGTGCCGCCCCGGGCAGTCAGTCTGGTCGGAGATCCGAAACGGCCGCTCGGTATGGCAGCACAGAAGTTAAGACAATTGATTTTGGAAGATGCCGATCCGGAGTCTGCTGGTTCGCCATCTGTTTGACTTGGCTGTACAAGTCCTAAATCAGACTGCCAAGGGAAGCAAAGTGGTACCCCATGTCCTCCCATCTGGTCAGCAGTTCATCAAGGATCTGTGCGTTGGTGGATGAGGTGGAATGAAGGAGAACAATGGCACCTGGATGGATCCGCCCCAGCAGCTTCTCAAAGGCTTCTTCCTTTGTGGGCTGATCGTCCTGATACCAGTCCACATAGGCAAGACTCCAGAAAAAGGTATGATAGCCCAGCTCCTTTGCCAGACGCAGGTTGGTTTCACTGTACTTGCCCTGAGGGGGCCGGTAGAATTTCACCATAGTCTGCCCGGTGATCTCCTGAAATTTGGTTTCCAGAGAGGTCAATTCTTTCTGAAAGTCCTCCTTTGTGGAAATTTCAGACATATTTGGGTGATGATAGGTGTGATTGCCCACAAGATGCCCATCTGCCAGCATCTGTTTCACCAGCTCGGGGCTGGTTTGCAGGTAGTTTCCCACAACAAAAAATGTGGCAGGAGCCTGATGCTTTTTCAAAGCGGCCAGGATCGCGGGTGTATTTCCGTTTTCATACCCGGCATCAAAGGTCAGGTAGAGAACCTTTTTTGTGGTATCGCCGATATAGTGGGCATTAAAATCAGCCAGATATTCGGCGGTGGCATTGGCAACAGGCGGGGCACCTTCTGCCTGGAAGGAAAGTCCCCAGTTTGCTTCATCGGAAAGGGTTACAGAGACGGGATGAGCCCGTTTGGCGGCAGTCTGACCGCCGAAAAAGGCGAGGGAAAAGACCAGAAGCCAGGCAAAGACCCTGGCCGGTTTCCGAAACAGACGGCCGGAAAGGCGGAATGCATCTGTGTGAAAAGACTGTTTCATGGATTGTTTCAAAAATCGCTTCATGAAATACTCCACAGAGAGATTGTTTCATGATATGCAAAAAAGTTGAAATAAATGCAAAAAGTCCTTGCAAATCAAGTGAATTTATGTTATCATTTTACCGTTGAGTATCTGAGAATGTGGTAAGATTCCATACCAGACTGAGCAAGTGCTTCGCTGGAGTTCGGATGCAGATAAGGCTCCATGGTCAAGCGGTTAAGACACCGCCCTTTCACGGCGGTAACAGGGGTTCAAATCCCCTTGGAGTCACTGAAGATTTTGCCGATGTGGCTCAATTGGCAGAGCAGCTGATTTGTAATCAGCAGGTTATCGGTTCGAGTCCGATCATCGGCTTTGCTTATTACATGGACCTTTAGCTCAGTTGGTTAGAGCAACCGGCTCATAACCGGTCGGTCCCGGGTTCGAGTCCCTGAAGGTCCACTCTTTCCCACAGAAGCAAAATTTCAACAGTACAAGATTATATGGCCCGGTGGCTCAGCTGGTTAGAGCGCCGCCCTGTCACGGCGGAGGTCGTGGGTTCGAACCCCATCCGGGTCGCTTGCAGGTATACCTGCAGCTTTTTAACATACATGCCGGCGTGGCGGAACTGGCAGACGCACAGGACTTAAAATCCTGCGGCCCTTAAAGCCGTACCGGTTCGATTCCGGTCGCCGGCACTTGTTAAAAAAATGCAAAATGTACTTGCCAAAAAGAAAAGAATGTGCTATAATCTTTTCTTGTCGATATGCGGTAGTAGCTCAGCTGGATAGAGCACTTGGCTACGGACCAAGGTGTCGGGAGTTCGAATCTTCTCTGCCGCGTGACAGTAAAGAGATACAGTTTTGTGCTGTATCTCTTTTTTTTGTGGGGCAAGGCCCTGTTTTCGTTCGTTATAAAACCGTCATCCAGGTTATTCCAGGATGACGGTGAAGGGTCCGTCGTTCCAGAGACGAACATCCATATGGGCGCCGAATACACCGTGGGCTACGACCGGAATGGTTTCCCGGCATTTTTCCATAAAGTATTCGTAAAGCTCTTCGGCAAGATCCGGCTTTGCAGCCTGGGTGAAGCTTGGGCGGTTGCCGTGGCGGCAGTCCGCATAGAGGGTAAACTGGGAAACGACTAGCAGGGAGCCTTCCACGTTCTGGATCGAAAGATTGATCTTGTCATTTTCATCGGGGAAGATCCGGAGATTCACCAGCTTTTTTACGATTCGGTCGGCGTCTGCTTTCGTATCTCCCTCGCCGACGCCAAGCAGGACGAGGTACCCCTTTCCGATGGAACCGGTCACGGCTCCGTCAACGGTGACAGAGGCCTCTCTGACACGCTGGACAACTGCTCTCATAAGATAAAATTCCTTTCTGTTGTAAAATAAATCGTGAAACACTGCCGGGCATCTACTGCCGCCGTCTGGTCAAGTTGAAGATGATCACCAGCAGGATTGCCCAGAACCAGATGCCATGGAATGAAAACAGCAGCTTAAAGGCGGCCTTGAATACGAAATAAAGAACCGCGAAGAACAGGAACAGAACCGAGAAAACAATGGCGAATATCCAGCCCTTGCTTAAACGGTAGCTGTGGAAGGAGCTGCCGCTTTTTTGCTGTGGATCCGGAGAAGAGTCGGCTTCAGCTTCATACTGCTGATAACCATTGTAAGGGTCATAACCGTCCCCGGCGCTTTTGGAGGGCTGGCCGCCGGCATCAATGATGGTGCGGGCGATGAGGCGGGGATCACCGAGCTCCTCCAGAATCTCCTCCTCGCTGCGGCCTTTATATTCTTCGGTAGCAATATAGGAACGATAATATTCCAGGTTCTGCGATACGGTGGGCGGAGGTACCTGCCCGTTGAGCGCACGACGCAGACCGTCTAAAAATTCATTTTTTGTCATAGTGTGATCCTTTCTGCCTGTTAAAATCAGGACAACATTAGAATCTCACATTTTTCGAAAGAAATCAAGTGAAGCTTTTATGAAGTTGGGGTATAAAATGAGCGGAGCTGTCCATACTAGATGACGCAGGATGATTATTTCATTTATACAGGAGGGCTATGACAATGGCAAACACCAGAAATAATGATTACAGCAAACAGGAAAACTATGGCGGCATGAACCAGAAGAACGGCATGGAAAACAGCCAGAGAAATTCTTCCAGGAATCAGGAGCGGAACAGCCAGAAGAATTCATCCAGGAATAACTTCCGAAACAGTCAGAAGAACGAAGAACAGAACAGCTATCGCAATGCAGATGAAGAACACTGTGATTAAGCGGCAGAATCCGGGGCGTCAAGATGACGCCCTTTACATATACACGGAAGAGCGGAGATCCTGTATATACGGAAGAGCGGAGATCCTGTATATACGGGAAGAGCGGGGTTCCTGCATACACGGAAAAGCGGGTCCCTGCATACACGGAAGAGCGGGGATCCTGATACCGGCCTGCTGCATATCATATAACAGGAGAAGCGAAAAAAGCAGGTGAGGATATGAAACGGAACACGGACGGAGAGCTCTTCGGGACGGTGCCGTTTACGGAGCTTGGCGCATACAGCGGGGACCGATCCTGTGTGATCATAGATCTGAGGGAACGGGAGCAGTATGAGAGACGGCATATTGAGGGTGCATGGAACATTCCCTACGGATATCTGGGGGAGGCGGTTTCCATGCTGCCGAAGCGGAAACGGCTTCTGTTTTACTGTGAACGGGGCAGTATGGCCATGGAGGCGTCAAGAAGGCTGGCGGCGCTGGGATTTGAGACGGCGGCAGCCATCGGCGGTTATGATGTCACTTGAGATTGACAGTCGGAGCAAAAGGACTTAAACTATAGATAATTGTTTCCTGTGGGGAACTGTTCAGAATGGGAACAGTTCGGGAAGAAAAACCGGAGCAGTCCGGCGAAGAGGAGTACAGCAGAATGAATGTTTATGAGCTGACAGCCCCCTGTCATTTTGGCCTGGAGGCTGTTTTGAAAAAGGAAATCATAGATCTGGGCTACGAGGTGAGCCAGGTGGAGGACGGCAGAGTGACTTTTCTGGGAGACGGAGAGGCCATCTGCCGTGCCAATATCGGACTGAGGACGGCAGAACGGGTGCTTCTAAAGGTGGGAAGCTTCCGGGCGCTGACCTTTGAGGAGCTGTTTGACCGGACGAAGGAGCTTCCGTGGGAGGAATTTCTTCCGGTGAATGCGAAGTTCTGGGTAACAAAGGCAACGTCCATCAAGAGCAAGCTGTTCAGCACCTCCGATATCCAGTCACTGGTGAAAAAGGCCATTGTGGAACGGCTGAAAGGCGTATATCATGTGAACTGGTTTGAGGAGGACGGGGCGGCCTATCCCATTCGGGTATCGTTTTTGAAGGATATGGCGACCATCACGCTGGATACCAGCGGGGATTCCCTTCATAAGCGCGGATACCGGAAACTGACCAGCAAGGCGCCCATCACCGAAACACTGGCGGCGGCGCTGATCATGCTGACGCCCTGGAGGGGTGACCGGATTCTGGTGGATCCTTTCTGCGGAAGCGGAACCTTTCCCATTGAGGCGGCCATGATGGCGGCAGGGATCGCACCCGGCATGAACCGGGATTTCGCGGCGCAGGAATGGGGAAATCTCATTGCAAAGCAGGAGTGGTATGATGCGCTGGACGAGGCCAGAGAGGCCGTAAATCTCCAGGTGGAAACTGATATTCAGGGCTATGATGCAGACGGTGAGATCATCAAGGCTGCCAGAGAGAATGCAAGGCTGGCAGGTGTGGATCACCTGATCCATTTCCAACAGCGTGATGTGGCAGCGCTCAGCCATCCGAAGAAGTATGGATTTGTCATTACCAACCCGCCCTACGGCGAGCGGATCGAGGAAAAGGAAAATCTTCCGGCACTGTACCGAACCATGGGTGAGCGGTTTGCAGCGCTGGATTCCTGGTCGGAATATGTGATCACAGCCTATGAGGATGCGGAGAAATACATCGGGCGAAAAGCGGACAAGAACCGGAAAATCTATAACGGCATGATGAAGACGTATTTTTATCAGTTCCTGGGACCGAAGCCGCCAAAGCGTCCGAGACCGAAAAAGGAGGAGACAGAGACATAAAAACCGGAAAAACATGGAGACAGGGACTCCTGCGAGTCGGAGGCAGCGTTCTGGCAGCGGTGATGATCGTATCAAATTCCGGCTGCGGGCCGATAAACCAGATCCGCGAGATGCTTCCGTGGTCCGGAAGCGGGCAGCAGGAGGAGCAGGGCATTGGCGCTGGAAATGGAGAGGCTGGATACGGGCAGGACGGAGGAGCGGCAGAAGCCGGCAGCTCAGGCTCTGCTGCGGCCGGGGACAACCTGGATTCTCCGCTGAGCGGTGGTGTGGAAGAAACCGTAACACTGCCGGAACGGTATGATTACCGGGAGCATGGCCGGTGTCCGGCGGTGGGAAGCCAGGGAGATCTCGGAACCTGCTGGGCTTTTGCATCCATGGCGGCCCTTCAGTCAGCTCTCCTGCCAGAGGAAACCTGGGATTTCAGTGAGGATCACCTGTCGATCCACAACAGCTTCGGCATGGATCAGAATATGGGAGGCGACTACACCATGGCCATGGCTTATTTCCTGGCGTGGCAGGGGCCGGTGACCGAGGCGCAGGATCCTTACGGGGACGGCGTATCGCCGGAGGGACTGACGGCAGTGAAGCATGTGCAGGAGATCCGGATTCCCGCGGCCAAGGATTATGATGCCATCAAGCGGGCTGTGTATTTCCACGGCGGTGTCCAGACATCCATTTACACAGATATGACCGAGGGAAACCGACTGTCGGACTATTATGAGAAATCCGGCAGCTCTTATTATTATCCAACGGAAACAGAGCCAAATCATGATGTGGTTATCATGGGCTGGGATGATTCCTATCCGAGAGAGCGTTTTGTGACGGATCCCGGCATGGATGGTGCGTTTCTGTGCATGAACAGCTGGGGAACCGGCTTCGGGGAAAGCGGATTGTTTTACGTTTCTTATGCCGATCCAAACATCGGGGTCCACAATCTTGTTTACACCGGCGTGGAGGAGGCAGATAATTATGACCGGATCTATCAGGATGACCTGTGCGGCTGGCTGGGACAGCTTGGGTATGAGGATGAAACGGCGTGGTTTTCGGCAGTCTATGAGGCCGGCGGAGAGGAACAGGCTGCGGCGGTTGGGTTTTATGCCACCGGACCGGATACGGAGTATGAGATTTACCAGACCGAGATAACGGAAGATGGGCCGGTAACCGGGGCACGTCTGGCACAGGGAAGCATTTTGCAGGCCGGATTTTATACGGTGCGGCTGGAGAACGGACAGAAGCTTTCTGCCGGAGAGCGGTTTTCTGTGGCCATAAAAATCCGGACGCCGGAGGCAAAGCATCCGGTAGCAGTGGAATACGGAGGCAGCCAGACAGAACGGGCCGCAGTGGTGGATCTGTCGGACGGAGAAGGCTATATCAGTGCGGACGGACGGCTGTGGTCCAGAACAGAGCCGCAGCAGAGCAATGTCTGCCTGAAGATCTATACGAACAGGAGATAAATGATGAAGAACCATAGAATTATTTTTGCAACCTCCAACGAGGGCAAGATGAAGGAAGTACGCATGATCCTGGCGGATCTGGGACTGGAGATTCTTTCTATGAAGGAGGCCGGAATCCTGGCGGATATTGTGGAGGATGGAAAGACCTTTGAGGAAAATGCCTGCATCAAGGCCGGACAGATCCAGAAGCTGGCAGGCGGAATCGTGCTGGCAGATGATTCCGGGCTTGAGGTGGATTACCTGGACGGAGCGCCGGGAATCTATTCGGCACGCTACATGGGCGAGGATACTTCCTATGATATTAAGAATCAGGCAATCATCGACAAGCTGGCAGACGCAAAGGGCGAGGAGCGCAGTGCCCGGTTTGTCTGTGCCATTGCGGCGGCACTGCCGGACGGACGGCTTCTGACCACCAGAGGTACCATTGAGGGGCAGATCGGCTATGAGATCGTCGGAGACGGCGGTTTTGGCTATGATCCGATCTTTTATCTGCCGGAGCGCGGTATGACAACGGCGCAGTTAAGTCCGGAGGAGAAGAATCAGATCAGTCACCGGGGAAAGGCCCTGGAGGCGATGAAAGAGAAGCTTAGAGAAGAACTGGGGGCTTGTGAATGAAAATTTTGATCGTCAGCGACACGCACAGACAGAACGGAAATCTCTGCAAGGTGCTTGCCATGGTCGGGGATTATATCGACATGCTGATCCATCTGGGAGATGCAGAGGGAAGCGAAGATTATATCCGCGAGATCGCCGGATGTCCGGTGGAAATCATCGCGGGGAATAATGACTTTTTCTCCAGACTTCCCAGAGAGCGGGAGTTTATGCTGGGAAATTATAAGGTGTTTCTGACCCATGGACACGCCTATAATGTGTCATTTACTACGGAGCATCTGAAAATGGAGGCGTTGGCCAGGGGCGCTCAGATCGCCATGTTTGGCCATACCCATCGGCCGCTGATCGACAAAAACAGCCCGGTGACGCTCTTAAATCCGGGGAGTCTTTCCTATCCACGCCAGGATGGACGGCGCCCTTCCTATATGATCATGGACATCGACGACAAAACAGGACTGGCAGATTATACCGTGTGCTTCTTATGATACCAAGGGACGAAAGTCGAAAGGCAGTCATGCTTGCATGACAAGACTTTCGACCTTAGGCCCGCCCCCATAGGAGGAAGGAGCGTTTTCCGGATGGAAACAGCGGAATCCGAATATGGGCAGGAGCGCGGGAGCAGTAAGCTGCGAAGCGATTCGTCACGATTTGTTTTTATCGTGGAAATAAATGGAAAAACCGGAACTGTTTGGAGAATTTATAAAAACATAAAAAACTTCAAAAAACCTGTTGACATTATGAACAGTCTGGGTTATAATGTTTCTTGCGTTGAGAACGATAATCACATGCGGGTGTAGTTCAATGGTAGAACACTAGCCTTCCAAGCTAGATACGTGGGTTCGATTCCCATCACCCGCTTTTCCTGTGTCTGTAGCTCAGTTGGATAGAGCAACGGCCTTCTAAGCCGTGGGTCGCGGGTTCGAATCCCTCCAGGCACGTTTCTTCTGTGCAGACAGAAGCTCATGGTGGATATAGCGTAGTTGGTTAACGCGTCAGATTGTGGCTCTGAAGACCCAGGGTTCGAGTCCCTGTATCCACCCTCATTGCATAGCCAGGTGCCGTGTGCATCATTGATCGAAATGATGGGCTATCGCCAAGCGGTAAGGCACAGGACTTTGACTCCTGCATTCGCTGGTTCGAATCCAGCTAGCCCAGTGCAGAACAGTCCGAAATGGCTGGACAATTTTATATGGGCCACTAGCTCAGGTGGTAGAGCACTTGACTTTTAATCAAGTTGTCTGGGGTTCGAGTCCCCAGTGGCTCACGAAAGAATGGCTTGTAGAGGCTGTTAGAAGAATGGAGTAGGAAATCGATCCTGCTCCATTTTTTTGCTGTTTTTGTTTCACTTATTTAATAGAATAAAAGACCTGCCGCAGGCGGAAAAGCCTGCGAGCAGGATTCTTTTGATCCATTTTGGTAAAAGGGTATAATCCTCTTTAAGAATTCTGCGTATCCAATCAGTAACAAGATCCCATTCAGTTTTCAAAATGAACATTCAGCTCGACAATCTCACTGTCGGTGCCGACCCGCATGTCCGGCCCCCAGATTCCGACACCGGAGGTAACAACCGAGTACATCTGGTCAAATTTTTTCAGGCCGTAGGCGTTTTTATACATCATGGCGACCAGGAGGTTTCCGGGAAAAAGCTGACCGTCGTGAGTATGTCCGCAGAGGTGGGCATCGGCTCCGGCGGCTGCCAGCTCCTCAATCTGGCGGGGCTGATGCTCCAGGACAAAGATGGGCTTGGACTGATCCAGACTGCTTAAAAGCTCTTCCGGCGAAAGACGGCCGTCCTCAACCTTACGGGCGCGGCTTTTATCACGGCGGCCTACAAGATAGAAGGAATCGTTAATGCAGACCGTCTCATCGTTGAGCAGCGTGATCCCGGCGTTTTCCAGAAGATCCTTCATGCGGGTATCATCGGACAGTTTTTCTTTTTTATCGAAGGAAAAGCCCACAAGAATGTTTTCACTGACATCGTGATTACCCCAGCAGGCGTATGTTCCGTATTTACTTTTCAGGTTCTTTAAGGCAGCAGTGATGGCCTCCGGATCGTCCAGGGCATCATAATCGTTGTCGAAGATGTCGCCGGCAATACAGATGAGATCCGGCTCCAGGGTATTGATCCGCTGTACCATTTTTTCAATATAGGTATGGTCGATGCTGTAGCCCATGTGCAGATCTGCAATCAGGGCGATCTTCAGATCCTGGTCGGTGCAGGCTTTCTGAACCGTGATATCGTATTCCTTTACCTTTAAGGTACGCGCATGGACGATCCCGTAGATGCTCACCAGAAGAATGGCGGAAACTACGGCGGCACCGCCCAGGATAAAGGTTTTCCTGGAGTGGAGCTTTTTCTTATCGACCTTGGTGAAATGATGGAGGATCAGGCGGATCAGATCGCCGGTGACGACGAAGAAGATGATATAAAGAAGCGTTCCCAGCCAGTAGTTGCTCAGATGCTTGAAAAACCACTTCAGATGAGGCTGGCGCATGAAAAACGCAATGATGGACGAACAGGATATGATGAGGAACAGGATACAGTAGGGAATCGTGAACCAGTTCCGTTTAAAGAAGTCGAAACAGGAACCCAGCCAGCGCAGGTTCCAGCGCAACAGATAAAAGATCACGAGAAGATACAGGGGGGATAAGATTACGGAAACCATGAAATGGCTCCTTTCTGCTTTTGATGGCTAAAAATTTCAGACACCGGAAAACCGGTAAACTGTCATTTATTATAACACGGGGAGAAAAGTCCTGTACAGGAGTTTCCTTAAGATTTTCTGTTTATTCGAGGAGGATTCGCGGAAGATTGACATCTGCACCGCTTCAGGGGTTGCGGCAGAGGCGGCGAGCAGGTACAATAGGAGGCAGAACAGGAGGAGCAGGAGATGAAGGTATTATTTGTGGAGGACGACCCCAGCATCGCCATGGGACTGGAATATTCGCTGACACAGGAGGGCTACGACATCTGCGTGTGCCGCCAGGTATCGGAAGCGCTGGAAGCACTGGACCGGGAGACGTTTGATCTCTGTCTTCTGGATGTGACACTTCCGGACGGGACCGGCTATGAAATCTGCCGAAAGGCAAAAAAACGGGAGGAGACGGCGGTCATCTTTCTGACGGCCTGCGATGATGAGGGAAATGTGGTCATGGGGCTGGATATGGGGGCGGACGATTATATCACAAAGCCTTTTCGTATCCGGGAGCTTCTGTCCCGCATGAAGTCAGTGTTGCGGCGGTACAAAAAGACCGAGAACGGCGTTCAGAACCTGCAGTTCGGCCCCATTACCATTTCGCCGCTCCAGGCGAAGGTCTATAAAAACGGGGAGGAGCTTATGCTGACTGCCATGGAATACCGGCTGCTTCTGACGCTGGCCCAGGCGGAGGGAAAGGTGCTCACCAGAAATCAGCTTCTGGAATCACTCTGGGATGTGGGCGGCGATTATGTCAATGACAATACGCTGACGGTTTATATCAAGCGTCTGCGGGAAAAGCTGGGAGAGGAGGAGCTGATCCATACCGTCCGCGGCATGGGATATCGGCTGGGTGCATAGAAATGTTTCGGAATCATGAAGTGAGACAGGGGTTTGTTCTTCTTTTGACAGCGGGGATCCTTTTCGCGGTGCTGACTGCATGGTTTCCCGGGCTGGCCCTTTTCTGGATTATCGGACTTTTTGCGGCAGCGGCAGGGAGCTATCTGGCGGTCAATCATCTTCGGTACCGGAAGATCTCGGAGCTGTCCATGTATTTGAAGCGGGTCCTCGGCGGAGAAATGAATCTTCATGTTCCCGACAATGCAGAGGGAGAATTAAGTCTTTTACGGAATGACATTTACAAGCTGGTGACGACGCTGGAGACTCAGGCAGAACTTCTGCGGGCGGACCGGGCCTATCTGGCCGATTCGTTGTCCAATATTTCCCATCAGTTAAAGACTCCCATGACGTCCATGCTGGTCATCACGGATATTTTAAGGGAGGATCTTCCGGAGGAGAAGCGGGAGGATTTCATGAAGACGCTCCGCTCTCAGCTGAAACGGATGGAATGGCTGCTCAGTGCGCTGTTGAAGATTTCACGGCTGGATGCCGGGACAGTACAGTTTAAGCAGGAAACGGTGGAGGTAAAGACGCTGGTGGATCATGCGGCGGAGCATCTGCTGATCCCAATGGAATTAAAGGAGCAGACGTTTTCGGCAGAGATCCCGGAGGGGCTTACATTGACCTGCGATCTTTCCTGGACGGCGGAGGCAGTTGCCAATATTTTGAAAAACTGTATGGAGCATACGCCGGAGCAGGGCCGGATCACCGTTCGGGGCGAGGAGCATGGGCTGTATGTGCAGCTTGTGATCGAGGATACTGGAGAAGGAATCCTGCCAGAGGAGCTTCCCCATATTTTTGAGCGGTTTTATAAGGGCAGGAATGCCGGAAAGGACAGTGTCGGAATCGGCCTGGCTATGGCGAAGGACATCATCGGCGGGCAGAACGGCAAGCTGGAGGTGGAGAGTACGCCGGGAGTGGGAACCAGATTTGTAATCCGGTTGTATCGGAAAGTGATCTAGGGAGAAAGAAAGTCTGCAGCTGAAAAAACGGACTTAAATCAAAGCAAAAATGGGAGCTGTTTGGAAATCCCGATTTCCGGCAATACTATGGCAAAGCAGAAAGAAAGGAAGAATTTCAATGAAAGCATTTGTCATAGGACTCAGTATCATGATGGCAGCCGCAGGCAGCAGAGGAAACGCCGGAAGCGGAACCTGTGCGGCAGGAGCGGGAATATATGCGGCCGGGTTTGATGCAGGAAGGCTGGCCGGATTTGTGCCGGCGGGAAGGGACGGCGTGACTCAGGTGGGAGAACCGGACTGGGAGACGAACGAGGAGACAGAGTCCCATGCCGATGGAGAAAGCACGGCTTTGAACGGGACGGTTGAAGAGACAGCAGGGAACGGAAATCCGGAGACGGCGCCGGGCAGCGAAGCCGCAGAAAATCAGGCAGCGGAAACCGTTTATGAGGAATACAGCGCAGATCACGAAACGGATCAGAAGGAAGCGGGAGCGGAGGAACAGGCCGAGGAGGTTTCCGGAAACGGACGCTGGGTGAGCCTGGGCGATGACTGGGTGATCACTTATTATTGTCCGCTGGAGTGCTGCAACGACCAGTGGGCATGGCAGACCAGCACAGAGGAGCCCATGCAGCTTCATCATACCATAGCGGTGGATCCGTCGGTGATCCCTTATTATACTCATGTGCGGATCGGCGGTCTGGATTACGAGTATGTGGCGGAGGATTGCGGCGGCGGAATCAAGGGAAAACGGATCGATGTTCTGGTGGAGAACTGTGATCTGGCCAATGAGCTTGGGGTAGACCGGAATATTGAGGTCTGGGTAGAAAATCCGTAATCGGATCAGAAAGGAAAGCTCCGGATATGATACCGGGGCTTTTCGTCATAAGGTGGAAGTAAAAAAACTTTGAATTTCAATATAAGTTGACAAACGGGATAAATGACCTTACAATGGGAAGGGATTTTTTGCCATAAGAAACGGAGGAGAAGAAGATGAGAGAATATATAATCGCAACCGACAGCACAGCAGATCTTCCCGCAGAGGAGTTTGAACGCCTGGGGATTGAAGTGGTGCCTATGGAGTTTCTTGTGGACGGAACACCTTATAAGCATTATGCGGACGCAAGAGAGATGAGTCTCGATGTGTTTTATGAAAAGATCAAGGCAGGAGCAAAGGTCGGCACAGCTCAGATCAACGGCTATACCTATGAGACGGCCTTTACGCCGATCCTGGAGCAGGGAAAGGATATTTTATACCTGTGCTTTTCCTCCGGCTTAAGCGGAACCTATCAGGCATCGGTGCTGGCTGCGGAGGAGCTTTCCGGGAAATATCCGGAGCGGAAGATCGTTACCATCGATACCAGATGTGCTTCGGTGGGCGAGGGACTTCTGGTATATCTGGCAGGCTTAAAGAAGAAGGAAGGCCTGTCCATGGACGAGCTGGAGGCCTGGGTTTATGAAAATCGCCTGAAGGTACGCCACTGGTTTGTGGTGGACGATCTGGATCATCTGCGCCAGGGAGGACGGATTTCAGCCGCACAGGCGATCCTGGGCACGGCTCTGGGCGTAAAGCCGCTGTTAAGCGTGGATGCAGAGGGAAAGCTTGTCAATACGGCCAAGCTGCGCGGCGCCAAAAAGATCCTGGAAACCTTCTGCACAAAGATCGGCACCGAGGGCGCAGACAGCGCTTCCCAGACTGTTGTGATCGGTCATGCCGCAAACCTGGAGCTGGCAAAAAGGCTGGAAGCCGTGCTTCTGGAGCGGGGGCTTATAAAGACGGCTCTGATCGCGGATATCGGCCCGATCATCGGAAGCCATGTGGGTGCCGGCATGTGCGCACTGGTCTATATGAGTGACCGGGATCTGGAGCAGTAGAGGAGAGACAGATATGAAGGAATACGAGGTTGTGTGGGAGATTTTTAATGAATGTGCCAACAATCAGATGAGAGATGTTTTTTTTGAAGAGATCGAAACGGATGATCCGGAAGCATATGTGCGGCGTAAAATGGAAGGAAAGCAGGTGTCCTGGGAGAAAGAGGAGCTTGCGGACGGAAGCATCGTATTTCATGTAGATGCGGCAGGGATCGCAGAGCGGTTTACGTTTACGGAGATATGATAATATTTAAGATGGCGGTTCCACCCATGCATTTTAATATTTCAGAATTCATATAGGCACCGGCACTTCCGGCGGGAGTCGAGCTGCGTTTCCTGTATGGCTTCACACGCTGATAATCCGCCGGTCGCGCGAAACTCGCCCTTCGGGCTCAGACAAAGGCGCTTGGCGGCGGAAGCTAGTGTGAAGTCATACGACGGAAGCCTCGCATACTCCCTTCGGAAGTGCGGTGCCTTTTTTTGTTTTGAAAAATAGAAAAGTATGGGCAGTGGAACTGCCTTTTAAATATGCAGGTGATCCAGACGCAGCCGTAATTTACAAAATCATCTTTAAGTCTTTCATCAGCTTTAGATTTTCTTTGTGCCCCCGAACTGCGATCCGGCAGTATTCCGGTCCGAGGCCAGAAAAGCGGGAGCAGTCCCGTACCTTGATCTGATGCGCAAGAAGCTTCCGGCGTATGGCCGGATCGTCTGTCCGGAAGAGAAGAAAGTTTCCGGCTGACGGGTAAACTTCGAGGGAAAGCGTCTTTAATTGGGAAATCAGCCATTCCCGTTCCACGGAAAGAAGCTCATAGGTGCGTTTCATGTAATCATGGTCCATCAGCGCACAGAGCCCGGCGAGCTGGGCGGGAGCGGAAACCGAAAATTCCTGGCCGCAGGCATGCATGCGGGAAAGCAGTTCCGGATTGCCGGAAATACAGAAGCCGAGACGGAAGCCGGCCAGGGAATAGGTTTTCGTAAAGGCGTCGATGACGAGCAGATGTTTCTTTTGGGCGGCAGACTGCTTGAAGGTATGGGATTTCCAGTCGGGGAGAAATTCCATAAAGCATTCATCGACCATAAGCAGGATCTTGTGAGCCTCACAGTAATCGATGAGGTCACGAAGAAGCGCCGGTTTGATCAGACGGCCCGTGGGATTGTTTGGATTGCATATGATCATCAGATCACAGTCCGGGGACAGGGATGAGAAAATATCCGATTCCAGTGTGAACAGATTCTCCGGCCTTAACCGATGATGCCGGATCTCACAGCCGATTACTCCGAGAGCCCGGTCGTATTCTTCAAAGGTAGGAGTGACTACAAGGGCGTGCCTGGGGTTCAATGCAAATATCAGGCGGTATAGCAGATCGTCCGCGCCGCAGCCGCATAAAATCTGTTCCGGGCGGATCTCATATTTTCGGGCCAGCCGGGTGCGCAGCTCCCGACAGTCCGGATCCGGATATTCCCCGGCGATTTCCGAAAGAAACGGAAGCTGCTGCTTCACCAGATCCGGAAGACCCAGAGGATTGGTATTGACGGAAAAATCCAGGTACGGTACAGCTCCGGCTTCTGTGACAGACCGCCGGAAAACGGAAGAAAAATCAGGGTCCATGGGTAAGGCTCCTTTTCACTTTATATGGAATCCATGCAGGGCAGATTCCGAAAATGCCGCAGCAGGGATCATTAAAATCATAATCTTATTGACACTATCATACCATGAAAATGCCAATTTAGAGGAATGATTTTAAACAGCAATATTTTCCCCAATTATGACAGGCATCTGCATTTCCTTCTGGAGTGCGGGCAGTGGACGAGGCGAACAAATAGTATGTATCCGGCTTCCGGCCACCCTTCAAAATCCATTGACGGATCTTTTCAGATGCAGTATAATGAGAACAGCGATTCAGTCGGCACAGACAGAGGCTGAACCGAAACAAGTTAATAACCGGTGTAAGAGATCAGAGCGATACGAAAAAGAAAGAGCTTCTTTTTTGTGTCGTTTTTTATTTGTGGAAAAGTGTGTCCTATGAAATTTGTGGAAAAGGGCTTTTCTTATAAATAAAAGGGTTTACAGGAGGAAAAGGGTATGTTTGATGTATTGATTATCGGGGCAGGGATCACAGGCTGTTTCCTGGCTCATGAGTTGTCAGAATATGAGCTGAAGACAGCGGTTCTGGAGCGGGAGAATGATGTGGCATGCGGATCGACGATGGCGAACAGTGCCATTATCCATGCCGGAAATGATCCGGAGGACGGAACCTTAAAGGCAAGGCTGAACCTGGAGGGAAGCAGGCAGTATGAGGCAATCTGTGAACGGCTTCATGTGCCGTATCGAAAGACGGGCTCCTTTACGGTGGCCTCCGGAGCAGAAGAGGAGAGGATTTTGCAGGAGCTTTATGAACGTGCGGCAGAACGTGGCGTGCAGGCACAGCTTCTCAGCGGAAAAACAGCAAAGTCTATGGAGCCGAACCTGGCAGATTCTGTTACCATGGCGCTGTATCTTCCGGATACAGCAGTGGTGGGGCCGTGGGAGCTGGCAGAGGCACTTCTGGAGGAGGCCGTATTAAACGGAACAGAGTTTTTCCGAAACAGCGAGGTGAGCGGGATTGAAAAGACTGCGGAAGGGTTTCGGATAAAGACGGCAGAAGGAGCTGTCTTTGAGAGCAGGATCATTGTCAATGCGGCAGGCGTTTACGGAGATCTGGTGGGACGGATGGCAGACCCGGAGGGACGGCTTCGGGGAACGGAAGAGCCGCTTTCCATTACTCCAAGACGGGGAGAATACTTTGTACTGGATCAGATGGAGGAGCCCTTTGTGAGCCGGGTGATCTATCCTGTTCCGGGAGTCATGGGAAAAGGGGTTCTGGCGGTGCCGACGGTTCACGGAAATGTACTTCTGGGACCTGATTCCAGAGATATAGAGAATCGGGAAGGACGGGATAACACGCCGGAGGGGCTGGCCTTTGTGCGGGAACAGCTTTCCCGTGTAGTAAAAAATGTTCCGTATGGAAAGGTAATCCGGAATTTTGCCGGGATCCGCGCCAGAGGAAATACCGGAGATTTTATCCTGGAGGAATCTCCGGCTGTTCCCGGATTTATTCAGGCAGCAGGGATTGAATCACCGGGACTTTCTTCGGCACCGGCGATTGCTTCCTATATCCGGACAGAGCTGATCCGGACAGAGCTTCTGGGAGAGGGATTCTGCTGGAGAAAAAAAGAAACTTATCGGCAGAGAACAGCAGCACCGGTCATGGCAGAGCTTTCTTTGGAGGAAAAGCAGGAGCTGATCAAACGGGATCCCTCATACGGGCGCATTGTCTGCCGCTGTGAGAGGATTACCGAGGGCGAGGTCCGGGAGGCAATCCGCAAGCCGGTGGGAGCAGTCAGCATCAAGGGAGTGAAGAAGCGGGTTCGTCCCGGAATGGGACGATGCCAGGGCGGATTCTGCCAGCCGGAGATCGTACGGATCTTGGCGGAGGAGCTGGGAATCCCAAGAGATCAGGTGGTTTATGACCGGGATCAGGTGAAATTCCTGGAAAAGCTGGAGGTGGAAGCATGAAGCAGAACAGTCTGGAACAAAGAAGCATGGATGGTTATGAGAAAATAGAGGCAGGACAAACCGTACGGAAGCAGGTAGAGCTGGTGGTCATTGGCGGAGGAAGTGCCGGACTGGCAGCTGCCATTGCAGCAAAGGAGCAGGGGGTGACGGAGATCCTGGTGCTGGAGCAGGGCGAAGAGCCGGGCGGTGTGCTGTTACAGTGCATTCACAACGGATTCGGGCTTCATACCTTCGGAGAGGAACTGACAGGACCGGCTTATGCAGAGCGATATGTGGACAGAGCGGAGAAGCTTGGGATTCCGATCCGGACAAGGACGATGGCGCTGGAGATCGGACCGGATCGGACCGTGACATATATGAATGAAAAAGAGGGACTGGTGACCGTTCAGGCAGGCGCCATTGTTCTTGCCATGGGATGCCGGGAGCGGGCGGCAGGAGCCATTTCCATCTGCGGATACCGTCCGGCCGGGGTCTGGACTGCCGGGACCGCCCAGAGGTATCTGAATCTGGACGGATATCTGGTAGGCCGGCGGGTGTTTATATTAGGAAGCGGTGATATCGGCATGATCATGGCAAGGCGTATGACCCTGGAAGGCGCGGAGGTGCTTGGGGTTGCCGAGGTCATGCCTTATTCCAACGGACTGCCGCGAAATCGCCGCCAGTGTCTGGAGGATTTCGGGATTCCGTTGTATCTGAGCCATACCGTTACAAGGATCGAGGGAGAGGATCGGGTGGAGGCTGTAGTGATCGCTCAGGTGGATGAGACAAGGAAGCCGGTTCCCGGTACGGAAAAACGTTTCGAGGCGGACACGCTCCTTCTCTCAGTGGGACTGATTCCGGAAAATGGATTGACGGAGCAGGCAGGCATTTCACTGGATCCGCGGACAAAGGGGCCGTGTGTCAGCTCGCAGTATGAGACGGAAACAGAAGGGATTTTTGCCTGCGGCAATGTGCTTCATGTGCATGATCTGGTGGATTTTGTGAGCCAGGAGGGAGAGGAAGCTGGCCGGGCGGCGGCAGAATATGTGAAACAGAGACGAAAATCCGGAAAAAACGTGATGGAAAACCAGCTTCCTGTACGGGCAGAGGGCGGACTTTCCTATATCCTTCCTCAGCGGATCTGCACTGCGGATTTCGAAAGCGGCGGGGAGCTGACATTTAAATTCCGGGTGCGGCAGGCATGGAAAACAGCTGTTTTAGAGGTGTATCAGGGAGAGACAAGGATTGCCTCCATGAAGAAAAAGTATCTGGAGCCGGCGATTATGGGAAACGTTTCCATTAAAAAGGAAACGCTGATAAGCAGGAGTCTGCCGCTTACGTTTGTGCTGACAGAGGGAGGTGCGTCATGAAGCAGATGTTAGATTGTATTGTATGTCCGGCGAGCTGCCATATCCAGGTAGAGACCGGAGCAGACGGAGAACTGCAGATCAGTGGAAACGGCTGTAAGCGCGGAGCAGCGTATGCGAAAACAGAGCTGACAGCACCGGTCCGCATGGTGACCAGTACAGTGGCTCTTTCCGGGGCAGGAATTGCCCGGCTGCCGGTGGTGACCTCGGCACCGATCCCGAAGGCTCAGATCTTTCCGGTTATGAAGGAGATCCATAAAATTCGGGTTTGCGCTCCTGTGGCAGTTAATGCTATAATAAAAAAAGATTTGTGCGGGCTTGGAGTAGATCTTTTAGCCGGGAGAAGTGTGAAGCAGACAGAGTCGTAAAAGCAGAAAAGAAAAGGGTCAAATCATAGAAGTCTAGCAGAAAGCAGAATAAGGGACGAAAGCGGAAAGAGGAAACAGATATGCAGGAGAGCTGGAACAGACAGGTGGTGCTTGCCATCTCGACTATGAAGGAATTTGAGGCTTTTTTGGAAAGTGATTTTCCATGGGGCGTTCTGATGGAATTCCATATCGCACTTTTGCAGGACATGGTTCGTGCGGCTCATGCAAAGAAGAAAAAAGTTCTGTTCCATCTGGAGCTTCTGAGGGGGATTTCGGCAGATGAGGCCGGATGTGAGTTTGCGTGCCAGAGACTGGGAGCAGACGGGATCATTTCTACCAGACCGAAGGTGGTGGAGACGGCGAAGAAAAATAAAAAGCTGGCTGTGTTTCGTCTGTTTCTGATCGATTCCAGGTCGCTTTCCAGAGGAATCGCGCTTTGCAGGAGTCTGGAGCCGGATTATGTGGAGCTGCTTCCGGGAATTGCCTGTGGAATTCTGCCGGAGATCCAGAAACAGATCCGGATGCCGATCATGTGCGGCGGGCTTTTGCGGAGTGCAGAGCAGATCAAAGCGTGCTTTCAGGCGGGGGCCTGTGCCGTGACCATATCGGACCGGCAGGCCGCTTATACATACAGAAAAGAACAGCAGGAGGGGTAATATCATGGAGAAGTATATTTTAGCAATCGACCAGGGGACGACCAGCAGCAGGGCGATCCTGTTTGATAAAAAGCTGAAGCTGGTGGCAAGTGCCCAGCGGGAGTTTCCGCAGCATTTTCCGCAGGCAGGATGGGTGGAGCATGATGCCACGGACATCTGGCTCAGTGTGCAGGCGGTCATGACGGAGGTGCTGATGAATTCGGGGATCGGGCCGGAGCAGGTGGAGGCCATCGGGATCACCAATCAGCGGGAGACTGCGGTGGTCTGGGACCGGCATACAGGAATCCCGGTGTATCATGCCATTGTGTGGCAGTCCAGACAGACCGTGGATATCTGTGATGAGCTGCGGGCACAGGGAAGGGAGCAGATGATCCGTGAAAAGACGGGTCTGCTCATCGATCCGTATTTCTCCGGCACAAAGGTCAAATGGATCCTGGATCATGTAGAGGGTGCCAGGGAGCGGGCCGAGAAAGGAGATCTTCTGTTCGGCACGGTGGATACCTGGCTGGTATGGAATCTGTCCGGCGGGAAGGCCCATGTGACTGATTATTCCAATGCATCCAGAACGCTGCTGTATAATATCTATGATCTGAAATGGGATGATGAGCTTTTGGCTATGCTGGACATTCCGAAATCCATGCTGCCGGAGGTATGTCCCTCGTCCTGTATTTATACCAAAACGGCTCCGACCTTGTTTTTTAACTGCGAGGTTCCCATTGCCGGAATCGCCGGGGATCAGCAGGCGGCACTGTTCGGACATGCCTGCTTTGAGCCGGGCATGGCTAAAAATACATATGGAACGGGCTGTTTCATGCTTATGAATACCGGAGAGACTCCGATTCGTTCGGAGCATGGTATGCTGACAACCATCGCCTGGGGTGCATCCGGAAAGGTGGAATATGCCCTGGAGGGAAGCATTTTTGTGGCGGGAAGTGCGATCCAGTGGCTCCGCGATGGACTGGAAATGATCCATACGGCGCCGGAAAGTGAAGAGGTGGCTGCCATGGCCGAGGATAATGGCGGGGTCTATGTGGTTCCTGCCTTTGTGGGACTGGGAGCGCCTTACTGGGAGGATCGGGCCAGAGGTGCAGTGTTCGGGCTGACAAGAGGGACAACGAAAGCACATTTTGTGCGGGCAACGCTGGAGTCCCTGGCATATCAGACAAAAGATATCATTGATGCCATGTCGGAGGACAGTGGCATAGAATTGAAGGATCTGAAGGTGGATGGCGGAGCTGTGTCAAACAACCTGCTCATGCAGTTTCAGAGCGATCTGTTAAATGTTCCGGTGGAGCGGCCGGTACTGAATGAAATTACAGCTCTCGGGGCAGCATGTCTGGCGGGACTGGCGGTCGGTTTCTGGGACGATAAGGACGAGGTGGCGAAAAATTATCAGGCTGACCGGATCTTTACGCCGCAGATTACGGAAGAAAAACGGAAAAAGCTGTATGCCGGGTGGAAAGAGGCAGTACATGCCACCTGCTGTTTCCATCCGGATGCCCAGTAAGATGACCGGTAAGACCAATTTCAGGAAAAATCGTCGAAATGCTTGACATTGGGAAAAAGACATGATATAACTTTCAATCGTTGTATAGAAACTTTCCAGGATCTTTCGGGGGGACTCCTGTAAAGCAGAAAAAAGCACAAGTGTTTTTGGAAAAGGATGGTTGAAATGGTCAAGAGGCAGATTAGAATTTCTAAAGTGGAAGAGGCAAAGGAACTGGTTTCCGCTGCCAGCGCATGTAATTTTGATATTGATATGTATTATAATCGGATGGTTGTTGATGCAAAATCGATTCTGGGTGTTATGAGCCTTGATTTTACACAGCCGATCACGGTAGAATACCGCGGGCAGAATTCTGCTTTTGAGCATGTACTGAACCGGTTTTCCTGTTAAGGATACAAGATCGCTATATGGAAAACGGAAGCACGGGCTGTCTCTGTGGGAGGCAGCCCTTTGTATTTTTGCGGTAAAGAAACGTCCGGGAAAGATCTGTGGCCTGTAAACGAAAGGTGACTGTGAATCAGATCCGGAGAGGGGAGGGAAGGCCGTGGCAAAATTAGAGGAAAACCGAATACGGATTTCGGTGAGAAATCTGGTGGAATTTCTTCTGCGGGACGGTGATATCGACAGCCGCAGAAGGGGAAAGCGGGAACTGGAAGCCATGGCGGCCGGAGCCAGGATCCACAGGAAGATTCAGCGTTCCATGGGGAGCGGTTACCGTGCAGAGGTCCCCTTAAAGGCGGAGTTTGTCCTGGACGAGATCGTTCTGTCCCTGGAGGGGCGCGCCGACGGACTGTTCCATGCGGAAAAGCTTCCGGCAGTGGACGAGATCAAAGGCGTCTACTGGGATTTAAGCCGGCTGGAGGAGCCTCTTGCGGTTCACCGTGCGCAGGCCGTCTGTTATGCCTATATGGCGCTGGAAGGCGGGGCGTTTCAGACAGAAGAGCAGGATGCGCCGGGGACGGATTCTGTGATCATTCAGATCACCTACTGCCAGATGGAGACGGAGGAGCTCCGGCGGTTCCGAGAGGTGCTGTCGGCGGAGGAGATCAGAAGCTATGTCCGCGGTCTGGCAGAACAGTACGGTATGTGGGCACGATTTCTGTATCAGCACCGCATGGAGCGTAATGCATCGATCCGTGATCTGGAATTTCCCTTTGAATACCGGCCCGGCCAGCGGGATCTGGCGGTGACGGCGTACCGGGCCATGGAGAAAAAGAAAACCCTGTTTATTCAGGCACCCACCGGCATCGGAAAGACCATGGCGGTGCTGTTTCCGGCGGTGAAGGCAGTGGGAGAAGGGCTGGAAGAGAAGATCTTTTATCTGACGGCCAAGACCATTACAAGAACGGTGGCGGAGGAGGGTATGGAGACGCTGCGGGCGCATGGACTGCGGGCATCCGCCATCACGCTGACGGCAAAGGAAAAGCTCTGCCCCATGGCCGGTGAGGATCAGAAGCCGGAGTGCAATCCGGAGGCCTGCTCCTATGCCAGGGGTCATTTTTCCAGAGTCAATGAAGCGGTCTTTGATTATATCCATACACACCAGTCAGCCGGCAGGGAGGAGATCCTTGCGTGGGCAAAACAGTATCATGTCTGTCCATATGAGTTTTCCCTGGATTTAAGCGACTGGGTCGATGTGGTGATCTGTGATTATAATTACGTGTTTGATCCCAATGTCCAGCTGAAGCGGTATTTTGCCGACGGAAATGACGGAAGCTATCTGTTTCTGGTAGACGAGGCGCATAACCTGCCGGACCGGGCCAGAGAGATGTACAGTGCGTCCCTTTACAAAGAGGATTTTCTGGCGGTCCGCCTGCTGGTGAAGCCGTACAGCCCGGCACTGGAACGGAAGCTTTCCCGCTGCAACCGGCTGTTACTGGAGATGAAGCGGGAGAGTGACGGGCCCATGGAACGGGAGAATCTGGGAACCTTTGCGATTGCGCTGGCAGCGGCCTTCAGCGAGATGGAGAAGTTTCAGGAGGAGTTTCGTGTCATGGACGGAAACGAGACTTTCGGAAATCTGTATCTGTCGATCCGGCACTTTTTAACGATGTATGACCGGTGGGATGATTCCTATAAGCTTTATACGGAGCCGGTCAGCCGTGATTCCTTTCTTCTGCGTCTGTTATGTGTCAACCCGGCGGCCAATCTGGGGCTCTGTCTCCAGAAGGGAGAGAGTACGGTATTCTTTTCTGCAACGCTGCTTCCGGTGAATTACTATAAGGAGCTGCTGTGCGGAAATCAGAACGAGTATGCGGTCTATGTTCCGTCGCCGTTTGCGCAGGAGAAACGGTTTCTGGCTGTGGGCCGGGATGTGAGCAGCCGCTACAGACGGCGGAACCGACGGGAATATGAGCGGATCGCGGATTATATCCTGACGGCGTCTGGGATTCACAAGGGCAATTATCTGGTATTTTTCCCGTCCTACGCGTATCTGGAGGAGGTTTATCAGGTGCTGAAGGAGCGGGAGCCGGAGGCAGATCTCTTTGTTCAGTCGTCTCATATGCGGGAGGCAGAGAGAGAAACGTTTCTGGGGGCATTTTCAGAGAACCGGGAGCAGAGCCTCATCGGACTTTGTGTCATGGGCGGGATCTTTTCCGAGGGGATCGATCTGACCGGTGAAAAGCTTATCGGTGTGATGGTGGTGGGAACGGGACTTTCCCAGATCTGTACAGAGCGGGAAATGCTTCGTGGCTGGTATGAAGCCCATGGAAAGGACGGATTTGCCTATGCCTACCGTTATCCCGGAATGAACCGTGTCCTTCAGGCTGCCGGCCGCGTGATCCGCACCGATACCGACGAGGGCGTGATCCTTCTTCTGGATGACCGTTTTCTCACCGATGAATACCGCGGGCTGTTTCCAAGGGAATGGTCCGACTGCCAGGTGATCGAGTATGAAGGACTGGAGGAAGCGGTGGGAACGTTCTGGAAGAATCGTGAAATTTATTTACAAATTCCCACGAACATGGTATGATAGACAAGTGTCCGGGGGATGAAGCCAACGGATCAAAACCGAACAGGAAAGGAGAAGTAACTATGAAGGTCAAGAATATCACAGATGTTGAAAAGTTTTTCAAGGTGATTGATGAATGCAAGGGAAAAGTGGAGCTGGTAACCGATGAGGGAGACAGACTGAACCTGAAATCCAAGCTGACCCAGTATGTAGCGCTTTCTGGCGTATTCAAGGACAACACCATCGGTGAGATGGAGTTGATCGCACATGAGCCCGAGGATGTACAGAAACTCGTAATGTTCATGTACGACGGAGAAGCCTAAGGAAGGCTTCTTCCATTTGGGAGAGAATAGGATCCTGAAAAGGATTGGAAATAGAAGAGTGAGGACGCTCGGGAAGCTGGGCGTCCTGTTTTGATGTGAGCAAAGTGCAGGGGAGGGCAATCTCTGTAATGGGCTTTTCTGACATCAGGGCAGAATGAGAAACGGCGGTGAATGAGATGGTGGAGACAGTAGCGAGTGTGAAGCTTCCGGTGGATGAGAGCCTGGAATTAAAGCGGAACCGGCTGTGCGGAGACGAAAACGGAAAGCGTCTGTGTATTGTGACGGGAATCCACGGAAATGAGCTGGAGGGCCAGTATGTCTGCTATGAGCTGGCGCGCAGGATCGAGGCGGATAAGAAGCATTTAAAGGGGATCGTGGATCTTTATCCGGCGGTGAACCCGCTGGGGATCAATTCGGTTTCCAGGGAGATCCCCATCTCGGATCTGGACATGAACCGGCTGTTTCCGGGGGCATCGGACGGCTCTATGGCGGAATATCTGGCGGCACAGGTGGTCGATGATATTCTCGGCGCGGATCTCTGTCTGGATCTTCATTCCAGCAATGTGTTTCTCCGGGAGGTGCCCCAGGTACGGATCCATCCGGAGAATGAAGAAGCGCTGCTCCCCATGGCAAAGCTTTTAAACATGGATTATATCTGGATCAGTGCAGCCACCACAGTGACGGAGGCGAGCCTGGTCTACAGCTTAAATAAAGGCGGGATCCCGGCGCTGGCAGTGGAGATGGGAACCGGTCTGCGGATCAGCATGGAGTACGGAAACCAGCTGGTGGACGGGATCTTCCGTCTCATGAAGGAACTGGGGATCTGGGACGGAGCGGTTTCGCCGGTGCGGACGCCGATCCTGTCTACAGAGGGACGGACTGCGACACTGCGGGCGTCCAGAGAGGGCATTTTTCTGCCGGAGGCCTCCCACTGGAAGACCATTCAGAAGGGGCAGCCAGTTGGACGCATTGTAAGCCCGCTGGACGGAACGGAGCAGGAAGTGGTGCGCGCACCTTTTACGGGGCTTATTTTCACCATGCGGGAGTACCCGGTGGTGACAGACGGTTCTCTGATTGCCAGGATCTTTGGAGGTGTGGTGCGATGAAAAAAGAGGTCCTGTATTCGTTCCGGGCGCTGTACCGGGACCAGATGAATATTTACGGATATCGGTTCGGAAAGGGTGAAAAGGCGGCCTGCATTGTCGGCGCCCTCCGGGGCAATGAGGTGCAGCAGATGTATATCTGTTCTCAGCTTGTGCGGGCTCTTTCGGAGCTGGAGGAGCATGGCGCCATCGCGGCAGGAAAGGAAATCCTGGTGGTGCCGTCGGTGAACCATTATTCCATGAATGTAGGAAAGCGTTTCTGGACGGTGGATCAGACGGATATTAACCGGCGCTTCCCCGGCTATGAAAACGGGGAGCCAACCCAGCGGATCGCTGATGGACTGTTTCGGGAGATCCGGGAGTACAGCTACGGGATTCAGTTTACCAGCTTTTACATGGATGGAGATTTTGTGCCTCATGTGCGTATGATGGAGACAGGCTATCAGAATCCCAGTCTGGCGAACCTGTTCGGCCTGCCGTATGTGATGGTGCGAAAGCCCAATGCATTAGATACCTCCACCCTGAATTATCACTGGCAGATGTGGGATACCAGCGCATTTTCCATCTATGCCAACGGAACGGATCAGGTAGATGAAGTGTCTGCCCAGCGGGCAGTGTCGGCCGTTCTGCGATTCCTGACCCGCATGGGGATCCTGCGCTATAACAGCAGCGGCGGATATATTGCGACCGTCCTGTACGAACAGGATCTGATGTCTGTCCGCAGTGATGCGGCAGGGATCTACCGGCGGTTTCAGAATCCCGGAGATGAGGTACGGCGGGGGGATCTTCTGGGAGAGGTGCTGCATTCTCAGGAAGGAACGGTGCTCAGCAGGATCCAGTCACCTACGGACGGAATCCTGTTTTTTGCCCACGGAGCTTCGCTGGTTTCTGAAAGCCAGGTATTATTTAAGATTATCCGCAGGCTGCATCTGTAGGACAGAAACAGTTGTTTGAATGTGACAGACAAAACTGCTTGCAAATTCCGGAACTTTATGCTATGGTGTTCTATGTCGGCTAAAACCGACACTCTGGAGAGTTCCTGCACAGGATTGTGCCAGGACGCCGAAGGTGTAAAGCAGAAACGGAAGGGGCACCGGTTCTGTATATCTCTCAGGCAAAAGGACAGGGCAATAAGGCAATGTTCTACTCTTTAGAGGGCTGATGACTATCAGCTCTTTTTGTTTTGGAAAAGGAAAGGGATACGGAGCAGGATTCCGGATCACCGAAAAACAAAGAATGTGAGGAGAATAGGAATGTTGAACAAGGCAAATGATTTTTTGTGGAATGTACTGCTGATCGTACTTCTCTGTGGTACAGGGATTTACTTTACGATCCGGCTCAAGTTTATCCAGGTGAGAAAGTTCCGGGAGGGCTGGCACCTGGTGTTTGGAAGCATGGGACACAAGCATGAACGAAAAGAAGGGGAAATGACACCGTTCCAGTCCATGGCAACTGCCATTGCGGCACAGGTCGGAACCGGAAATCTGGCCGGTGCGGCAACTGCACTTCTGGGCGGCGGACCGGGTGCCATTTTCTGGATGTGGCTGTCGGCATTTTTCGGCATGGGTACCATCTATGCGGAGGCGACACTGGCCCAGAAGTATAAAACTACCGTGGACGGTGAAGTGACCGGCGGCCCCATTTACTACATAAAAGCAGCGTTTAAGGGAACCTTTGGAAAGATCCTGGCGGGACTGTTTGCTGTATTTATTATCCTGGCCCTTGGATTTATGGGAAATATGGTACAGTCTAATTCCATCGGAGCAGCGTTTTCAGAGGTCTTCACCTCCAGAAATATCAATGTACCGCCGGTGGCAGTGGGCATTGTTCTGGCAGTGATCGCCGGTGTGATCTTTTTAGGCGGAACAAACCGTCTTGCTGCTGTTGTGGAAAAGATCGTGCCGTTCATGGCCGGAATCTATATTATCGGAAGTCTGGTGCTGATTTTATCCAACGCAGCTAAGATTCCCGATGCGTTCCGTATGATCTTTGAGGGTGCCTTCAGCCCCAAGGCAGTTCTGGGCGCCGGCGCCGGCATCACGGTGCGGGAGGCGATCCGGTTTGGTGTGGCAAGAGGCCTGTTCTCCAATGAAGCAGGTATGGGTTCCACTCCTCATGCACACGCAAGGGCGGCAGCAAAGAACCCTCATGAGCAGGGACTTCGTGCTATGATCAGTGTTTTCATTGATACCTTTATTATTCTGAATCTGACCGTGTTTTCGATTCTGACCTCCGGTGTGCTGGAGTGCGGAAAAAAGGGAACGGCATTGACCCAGGCGGCGTTTACCACACGGTTTGGTGGATTCGGTGATATTTTTGTAGCAATCTGTCTTCTGTTTTTCGCTTTTTCCACGATCCTGGGCTGGCATTTCTTTGGCAAGATCAATGTTCAGTACCTGTTCGGAAAGAAAGCAGTTGCGGTGTATTCCGTACTGGTTCTGGCATTCATTATTGTGGGCTCTACCCTGAAGGTGGATCTGGTATGGACCCTGTCCGATTTCTTTAACGGACTGATGGTAATCCCCAACGTACTGGCACTTCTGGTGCTGAGCGGAGCGGTTGTAGGAATGTGTAAGAAATATTCCGGCAAAAAGCAGACGGAAAAAGAATAATCCGGATAACATGATCTGAGGGTGTGGCTCATACTGAGCCACACCCTCGTTTTTTTGTGCGTCTATTTCCGTCAGCCGCAGCCGGTTTCCTTTTTGTCAAAGGCCGGATTAAAGGCATAGAAGTTTTTCGCGTTGAGATGATCCTGAACGATCCGCAGGGTTTCGCCGAACCGCTGGAAGTGGACGATCTCCCGCTGACGAAGGAAGCGGATCGGATCGCAGACCTCGGGATCCTTTACCAGACGGAGAATGTTGTCGTAGGTTAAGCGGGCCTTCTGTTCCGCCGCCATGGATTCGTAAAGGTCGGCGATGGGATCGCCGGTGGACTGGAATTCTGCTGCGGAGAATGGAGCACCGCCTGCTGCCTGAGGCCAGATCCCGGCGGTGTGATCCACATAATAAGGAGCGAAGCCCTGTTCCTCCAGCTGTTCGGCGGTGAGACCGCGGGTGAGCTGATGGACGATGGAGGCTACGATCTCCAGATGTCCCAGCTCCTCGGTAGCGATATCGGTGAGCACCGCCTTGCCCTCTTTATAGGGCATGGCATAGCGCTGGGAAAGGTAACGCATGGCGGCACCGGATTCTCCGTCCGGGCCGCCGTATCACGGTACCAGAGAAAGCCCGAAAAACCCTTATTTTATGCGGGTTCCCGGACTTTTTTGCTAGGAAGTGACAACAATGTAAAAGCGCAGTGTCTCTGTCTTGGGATCATAGACGATCCGGTCAAATAAAGAGCGCATAAGATTGCCTTTTGTGACCTGATCGACCTCTTCAGATGCCACCATATCATACACCGTATGGATCCGGGAAAGGATTTCTTCCTTTCCTGGCTTCTTTGATTCTGTATCCGTTCCGGATTCTTTTTCAATCGCTTCTTCCAGGCGCTTCCGGTCCTTCTGTAACCGGAGCTTATTATTCTTATATTCCTCCAGAGTGTCAATCCCATTTTCATAAGCCAGCCGGATCCGTTCTTCTTTGGTGGCAATCCGCGCCAGCTCCGACTGCAGTTCGGCCAGCCGGCTGATGGTCTTCGGTGCCGCCGGCGGCCGGTACTCATATTCAAAGTCCTTTCCGGCCAGCAGCTCTTCCAGCCCGTGCAGGATGGCAGCAGTCAACACACGGTCGAAGATATGGCAGGAGCCGCGGTGGAACCCTTTGGCATATTTCCAGCAGTTCCAGCTTTTCTTCCCTGCGCTGTAGGTTAATGATGCGCCGCAGATGGGACAGCGCACCAGACCGGACAGCCAGTGACGGCATGCTGACACGCTACGCGCCTTGTAGACGCACTTTTCAGAGTCCAGACGGGATTTTGCACGATTGAACAGTTCCGGGGCAATGATGGGGCAATGAGCGCCATCAGCAATGATGATTTCATCGTCCGGGTTATCCTGGTAAGCGGAATGAGGTGCCCGGTTCCATCGGATTTTTCCAACATAAAACGGATTCCGGAGGATGTATTCGACGGTACGCTTTTCAAACAGGTTGCCGCGCTTGGTCTTTCGTCCCATGTCATTGAGACGCCTTGCGATGGTGGTGCGGTCAACGCCGCGGACATATTCCTGGTAGATGTACCGGATCGTTTCCGCTTCGTCCTCCAGCACGGTCGGCACGGTTCCGGGGCCGTTGTACTGATAGCCGAGTGGCGTGGTTGCCTGGTAGCCGCCGCGTCTTGCCTTTTCCGTCATGCCTCTCATAACTTCGCCTGCCAGCCGGATCGAGTAGTATTCGTCCATCCATTCGATGATCCGCTCGATCAGAGAGCCGAACGGCCCTTCGATCAGCGGCTCACTGATACTGACCACATCAACATTACACTGCTTTTTCAGCAGCGACTTGTAGACGATGCTTTCCTCCTGATTCCGGGCAAACCGGGAGAACTTCCAGACCAGGATCACATCAATGGGGTGTTCCTCGGACTTGGCCGCCGCGATCATGCGCTGGAACTCCGGCCGCTTGTCGGCATGCCGTCCGGAAATTCCGTTCTCCGTATAGATGTAATCGGCGCTGATCACAATATCGTTCTTCTTGGCATATTCCAGCAGCAGTCGCCGCTGGGCATCCGGGGAAAGCTCTTCCTGCTTGTCGGTACTCACGCGCACATACAGCGCTCCGTTTTTCATATTGATCACCTCGTATATGTTATGCTTGGGGCAGCAGATTCAGGCCGCCGCCTGCAAAAGAGTACAAAAATAACAGCCAGCGAACTAATGTTCCGCTTGCGTGGCTGTTCCGGAGATGATACAATATTCCTGCGCTTAGTTGTGGGGTGTATCATCTTCGGATGGTATATCTTGGCCGGTTCCTGGTGGTGCAGGGGCCGGCTTTTTCTGTTTTAAATCAAGGTTTATTCGCTCATGAAATACTGGCAGCGGTTCCGGTAGTAATCCTGTTCCTGTTGGAAGAGAGAAACCATCTTTATGATGGATTTCGTTTCCCGGTATTCTTTTAAAGCTTCCAGATATTCAGGCCGGTGCACGTCCTCAATAATCAGCGGAGAAATATCATTCCGCAGACATTCGCGGAACAGAATCAGCCGGCCGGTTCTTCCGTTGCCATCTTGAAAAGGGTGGATATTTTCATAGCGGACATGGAACTCGGCCAGAACCTCCAAGGTTACATTTTGACCTTCATACCAGGAAAGGAGCAGATCCATTTCTTTCGGGACCTTACTCGGAAGCACGGTTTCATACATTCCGATAATGTTCGGACGTTTTTTATAGTCACCGATGGCGTAGCCGTTGGCCCGGTCTTCAAAGACCCCGCTTTTCAGTTCGTAGTGAAATTGTTTGATCAGATCCTGGCTGAGCGGCTGATCGAGCGTTTCCAGCATTTTATTGAACATCAGGAAGTGACCGTTCATTTCCTCCACATCTTTTGCCCGATAATAATCATCGGACTTGGGGAGTGTGCCGGTATCAAACAGGGAAGCGGTCTGTTCTTCGGTCAAAGTACTGCCTTCAATTTTGTTGGAATTGTAGGCCATCAGCCGCTGGGTAAAACCGTAGACGCCGGAGCGGTCACGCCGCTTCCATTCGATCTGAAAACGGTCCAGAAGAAACGGAATAAATGCAGTAGCAGCAGACATGTGAAAACCTCCTTTATGTGCAAATGTTATTTCTCATTATCGCAGGCAGCAGTCTAACCGTCTGGAGTCCCACACAGTTTATTTCATCATCTTCGCAACCGCCAGCGGCTCGAAGTGGTTCCATGGAATCCCCGTGGATCTGTAGCCCAAAGAACTCTCCGGTCTTTGCCAGCTCTTCCGGGATTTCTTCGGTATAAATCACATCTTCGATCATTTCCAGCGGGATCCCGGCAGCCACACGGCCATAAACGTTGATGGTGATGCCCGTGCGGGGAGAAGCATGGATTTGTAAATCAAACAGAATAATCATTTATGATATCGTAAAAGACGCTCTCAGGGAGTATTTCAATGTCTTGTCCTTTTAATTTAAGGGATTCAGCCTTTTTCTGTTTGGAACTTTTTCCGTCCTTAATGGTACTGCAGTAATCATTGTTGCCAAGAATAAGATAATTGGTTTTTTGAGTAACATTGTCGCCGTTGATTCCACCGACATCAGCGATTATCTGCATAGCCTCTTTCCGAGTCATTTTTTCCAGTTTCCCGGTAAATACACAGGTCTTTTGGTAAAAAGGATGCGATATATCAAAATCGGAAACCGAAGATGAAATATCAGATGCGCGCACTCCGTGAGAAGAAACAAGAACAGAGTGGGCAAACGCATCAAAAGTATGGTAAGTATGTACGATATCAGAAACCAAGGCATTGTAGCAGCCGAAAGCGAGCTGACAATCAGCAAGAGCGCGATGAAGGTCATTGACTTGGATATTGCAATAATCGGCAACATCAGAAAGGCGATGATGACGATGTTGTGGATACAAGCGGCGGGAAAGCCTCATGGTATCAACAAAATCATTAGAAAATGGACGATTAAAAATACGGACAGAATTATCATACAGGAAATTAATATCAAAATTAACATTATGGCCAATGACAATGTCGTCTCCAACAAAATCAAGAAATTGAGGGAATATTTCAAGGATTGGCGGAGCGGAATCAATCATATCCTGCGTTATTCCGGTTAAATCAGTGATAAAGTCATCAACATAGGCCTGATCATTAACCAGGGACGAGAACGTATCACAGATCTGATTGTTTTTGACTTTTATGGCAGCGAATTCAAGGATTGCGTCATAGTCTGGGGATAAGCCGGTGGTCTCAAGATCAATGACCGTATAAGCAGAAGGCGAAGCAATTAAACTAAGTCCCTTATCTGGGCGAGAAGAATTTTTCATAAGAACCTCCTTGGATTATTATTTGATCCGGAGTTTGATCAGCTCAGCAGGATAGCCAGTGGACCGATGAAAACTATCCACGGTAATACCGTCACAAGATGATAGCATATCATCGCTGATGAGCAAGTGGGCGGAAAAGGTATTAGCCTCGCGCTCAATCCGGCTAGTTGATAAGAGTGTTTTATTCCGAATGAAAGCACAATTTTCTTTTCGATGTAACAATGCGTGCCCCAATTCATGAGCAACAACAACCTTGAATATTGGGCTGTCGGTAGGAATATCTTCGTTAATGAAGATCCATCGTTTGCGTTTTAGAAGCATATAATTTCCTGCGATAGATCCCAATGGCACTATGGCAATGCGAATCCCGATATAGTTAGATATTACAACAGGGTCACGGCTTCCGGTCATTTTGGTGTAGTATCGAACAAGCCGTTTTATTTGGCTCATATTATTTCCCAAACAAATCACCTACTTCTTGTTTTTGGTGGGATTGTATTTCACTTTGTTCTCTTTTTTAGTCTCTCGTAACGCATATTCAATAGCATTTTGCAAAAGTCCGATTGAGGCTTGATCAATTTCCACTCCATTATAATATAAAGGCCCATTGTCACCGCTTTTTATTTCTCCCATAATACGGTCGAGATCTCTAGCTATGTCGCGATTATCTTTTGCGGTTAAATGATCATCGCTGTTGGCGCGAACATCACCAAAGTATTCAGCATTCACACCGAGGACACGTGCTATTTTGATAAGTACGTCAATATCTACCTTTTTGTTATTTCGCTGGATAATAGAATAGATAGTTGTAGGAGCAACGTCTATTTTTCGAGCAAGTTCGGTAACGGTCATTCCTCGCTCAGACAGCAAATCGTTTAACTTATTTCCAATACCTATACCCATACTGTTTTCCTCCTAAACCGAATATACCACGATTGCGTGTGTGAATCAACAAAAAATTACGCAAATGCAAAAAATATTGTTGACATATACGCAAATGAGTGGTAATTTATATACATGAACACGCAAATGCGTACTAAAAGGAGGGAGAAGATGAAATATTCCAATTTGAAAGCGGAGCTGGCACGAAAAGGAATCTCTATGGAAGATGTGTCTGGTCTCTTAGGGATTCATCGAAACAGCGTGTCAAATAAAATCAACGGTGATACACCGTTTACTGTGGAAGAGGCTTTTAAAATTCATGATAAGTATTTTCCTAAATTAAGCATGGATTATCTTTTTACGGCCGAAAATCACTGTTGATCGAATGATTGCTGGAGGACAGCAGGTAGGAGGAGAGAATGTGGTGAAAAAAGGCATTGTATACGTAAAGGAAACGTCACTGGTCAAGGTGAAAATCATCAAAGAGATGAACGGGGAGGGAAGCCCTCTGCGCACAGTGATCCAGTATTGGACAAAGGACGGACGGCTTGTGGCAGAGGGGTATGCGGATCAGACGGACGAACCGGAAAGAAACGATACGGCGTCCTGATAAGCAAGAAAAAAACGATGAGATGTGGAGACGGCTGCGGAAAGTGGAAGACATGGCAAGTCAGACAAAAACCGCCCAGATTGCCGGAATGGCAACGACAATAATTGCATTGTTTGTTTTGGCCGCGATGATATGGTGGAGGTGAAAAAATGGTAAGTAAAAAGTACAGAGAAGCAGAAAAAAATCCGCATTGGATAACAAAAACAGATGTAGGGATCGGAAAGATCCCGGAGACAGCCCCTAAAAAGAACGGATCGGCCGAAGAAAAGAAGGAACCGGTCCTCAAATGGGAACCGGCTCCGAGCTATAAAGAATTATCCGAGCAGTTTAAACGCATCAGTGAACTCAGCAATGAGGCAATGAAAAAAACAAAAGAAGCGAACAACATGACGAAGTGGGCGGAAATCCTGTCGATTTCCAGCACCGTTACGGCGGTAATCGTAATAATTATTACATGCTTAGCGATGTTCCTGGCTAAGTAAGATGAAAAGTCTGCAGGAAACTTAAGATAAGGGCAAGCACAGAAACAACCAGTGCGATAACAGACTCGGTAGTAGCAATCTTGGATGCCTTTTTGGCTTCATCTGATTGTTCCATGGCAATGGCGGCTTGCTTTTCGGCGGCATTGGCCTGTCGGCGTATATCTTCCCGGAATTGCTCATCGCGTAACCAGGCAGAGAGATATCCCTTCCCAAATTCTGTGATCTTTGGATCGCTGTATTTGGTATACGGAGTATCTCCGGAATAACCGACATCAGATATGTGGACATCAATTAGCCCATAAGAAGAAAGTTGGCTGATGGCCTCATCAGATCCGTGAGCATGCTCGGGATCGTTGGCCAAGAGTGTTAAAAGCTGCAAAGAATCATCACTTAATACGATAAGATCCATAAAAATCACCTCCAAGTATTTGCCTTTATTGTAACAAATCAAAAGGGAAAAACAAGAGCGAGGATTTTGTGGAGCAAAGCCGTAAAAAGTCAACAGAGACACAGGAACCAGATAGCAGATCACGGAATACCATACAGAGGGAGGTGCTGCGATGAAAGTAGTGCTGGTAATTGAAGACCGGAACAAGAATCCGGTGGAAATGACAGAAGAAGAACGGCAGCAGGTGCTGAAAGACATTGTAGACCGGGCAGTCGGTACAATCGGCTGGGTGCCGAGAGAACGAGCAAAGGCAAGAACAAAAGCATAGGCCCCGCGAGGGGAGATAAGGAGAACAAACAGTGAAGTTAGATCTGATCTATGTAATTTACGGATTTCTCGGTCTGATCTTGCTGATCGGCTGGATCCAGGAGGAGGTGAGGGCATGGCTAAAAAATCGGAAGCGGCGAAACAGAAAGGAGAAAGAGAATGGTTGAGATCAAGGAAGAATTTTACAAAGTGATGACACTGGAGACGGCGTACATCTATCATGAGGTGCTGGGAATTGATTTTGTGATCAACAACGGGGAGATCACAATGCCAGAAGACGATGAAAATGCCCCTCAGTAGCGGCAACTACATAAGGGGCAAAAGCAACTATACAACATCAGTATATCAAATCTGGGAGGATATGCAAATGGAAATCACGGAAACTGTAACAATCAGCCTGAAGAAATACGACCAGATCATGGAGGTCGTGAACCGGGCGAAGATCTTTGAGAAAGATCTAAACAGAAAATATAGAGATGTCTGCATGATCCGGAAGGAAGATGTGGCGGCAGCCCTTGGAATGACACTGGAGGAGGAAAACGGAGATGTCTATGAAGATTAACAAGCTGGAGATTGAGAACGTTAAGCGGATCAAGGCAGTCAAGATGGAGCCGACAGCCAACGGGCTGACGATCATCGGCGGCCGCAATAACCAGGGAAAGACCTCGGTGCTGGATTCCATCGCCTGGGCCCTTGGTGGAGAGGCGTTCCGCCCGTCCGCAGCTGTGCGCGAGGGATCAGTGATCCCGCCGAACCTGCGGGTGGTCATGAGTAATGGCTTAATCGTGGAGCGGAAAGGGAAGAACAGCACCTTAAAGGTCACGGATCCGTCCGGGCAGAAAGCAGGACAGCAGCTCCTGGACAGTTTCGTGGAAAAGCTGGCGCTGAATCTGCCGAAGTTTATGGAATGCAGCGGAAAAGAGAAAGCGCAGACGCTGCTTAAGATCATCGGCGTGGGAGACCAGCTGGAGCGGCTGGAAGCGCAGGAGAAGGAGCTGTATGACCGGCGGCGGACCATCGGCCAGATCGCGGATCAGAAGGAAAAGTATGCGAAGGAACAGTCGTATTATCCAGAAGCACCGAAGGAACTGGTATCTCCATCGGAGCTGATCCGACAGCAGCAGGAGATCCTGGCACGAAATGGAGAGAACCAGCGAAAGCGGGAAAAGAAGGCAGAGCTGGAAGCAAAGAAGGCCATGCTGGAGACTAAGGTTGAAGACCTGAAACAGGAACTGGAACGTATGCGGGATCAACTGGGGGAAGTGGAGCAGGATCTTATGACTGCCAGCAAAGACGCGGTAGATCTCCGTGACGAATCCACCGCAGAACTGGAAGCGAGCCTCCAGAATATTGAGGAGACGAATCGGAAGGTACGGGCGAACCTTGATAAGGATAAGGCTGAGGACGATGCCAGAACCTACCGGGAGCAGTACAACAGCCTGACGGCGGAGATCACTAAAGTCCGGGACAGAAAAACGGAATTACTGAACACCGCAGAGCTTCCGCTTCCGGAGCTGTCGGTTAAAGACGGGGAACTGATCTATAAGGGGCAGCAGTGGGACAACATGTCCGGATCCGACCGGCTGAAAGTGGCCACTGCAATCGTGCGGAAGCTGAACCCGGAGTGCGGCTTTGTGCTGCTGGACAAGCTGGAACAGATGGATCTGGACAACCTGAAAGAGTTCGGGGCGTGGCTGGAGGCTGAGGGGCTTCAGGCAATTGCCACCAGGGTTAGTACCGGAGAAGAATGCAGCATTCTGATTGAGGACGGTTATGTGGTCGGCGCGGATCAGCCTGCAGAGGAGGCCACTCCGCAGCCGAAGAGCTGGCAGAAAGGAGTATTTTAATGGAGATCATCAGAGGGAGGATCCCGTGCGCTAAGAAGATTGTGATCTACGGACCGGAAGGCATCGGAAAGTCTACGTTTGCAAGCCGGTTTCCGGATCCGGTATTTATCGATACGGAAGGTAGCACGAACGCTATGGACGTAGCACGCTTTCCCAAGGCTACAAGCTGGCAGATGCTTTTAGAACAGGTGGATTATGCACGCCGTACACCGGGAGTCTGCAAGACGCTGGTTATTGATACCATCGACTGGGCGGAATCCATGTGCATCGATCACATCTGCAGCAAGCACCGCAAGAGCGGCATTGAGGATTTCGGGTATGGGAATGGCTACGTCTATGTAAAAGAAGAACTGGGGCGTTTCCTGAATAAGCTTTCTGAAGTCGTGGAGGCCGGCATCAATGTAGTACTGACGGCCCATGCGCAGATCCGAAAGTTTGAGCAGCCGGACGAGCTGGGCGCCTATGACCGGTGGGAGTTAAAGCTGGGGAAAAAGACCCAGTCCCAGACATCTCCGCTCATTAAAGAGTGGGCGGACATGTTACTCTTCGCCAATTATAAGACCTTTTCCGTTGCCGTGGACGACAAGGGGCAGAAGCGGAAAGCACAGGGCGGGGAACGGGTTATGTATACGACCCACCACGCCTGCTGGGACGCGAAAAACCGTTACGGCCTGCCCGATGAGGCACCGTTTGATTACAGTGTGATCGCGTCCATTATTGAGCAGGACCGGACAGAACGGCCTGCAACCGTATCGGAACCGGCACCGCAGGAAACGGTGGCCGCAGCGCCAAAGACACCTACGGAACCGCCTGCGGAAGCACCTGCACCGGTACAGCCCACACCGCCGCCTGCGCCTGAACCGAAAGCACCGGACCCGACACCGGACGGCCAGCAGATGAACCTGCCGCTTAATACCCAGGAGGTGGCAAGCAATATCGACCCGGGAATCCCGAAGTGCCTGCGGGATCTGATGCAGGCGTATGGCGTCGATGAGTGGGATATCCAGAACGTAGTCGAGGCCAAGGGATATGTACCGCAGGGCACACCAGTACGAGATTATGACACCGTGAATCCCGGTATTGTTGAAGGGCTTTTGGTGGCGTCCTGGGATCAGGTTTATGCAGCCATCAAGCAGATGAAAGAACAGGAATCCATACCGTTTAATTAGAGGAGGAATATGACATGCCAGTAGAAGGAAGAGAATTTGGATGGGACGACGAGATCCAGAGCGATGCGCAGGAGTTTATCCTGCTCCCGGAAGGGGATTATAATGCAGCTATCGAAAAGGTAGACCGCGGCAGATCCAAGGGAGAAGGAAAGCTCCCGCCCTGCAACATGGCGATCGTGTACTTTACCGTATACGGGGATCATGGCGAAGAAGTATCGCTCCGCGAGAACTATATCCTGCATGAAAGAATGGAGTGGAAGCTGTCGGAGTTGTTCCGCGGAACCGGTCTTAAAAAGGAGGGCGAAAAGATCCGCATGAACTGGGGAGCGCTTCCCGGAAAGACAGTAAGAGCCCATATCACCCAGGAACCGGGGCTTAAGGATCCGAGCAAGATGTTCAACCGGATCGAAAAGCTGTATCCGAAAGACGCAGCGAAGCCGGCCTTTACGCCGGGTAAATTCTGATGGAACTCAGGCCGTACCAGGAGGCTGCAAGAGCCGCGATTTTTGAGCAGTGGGCGAGCGGGATCTTAAAGACCCTGCTCGTTCTGCCTACGGGTTGCGGAAAGACCATTGTTTTCGCTAAGGTAGCGGAAGACTGCGTAGGTGAGGGAAAACGAGTCCTGATCCTGGCACACAGGGGAGAACTGCTTGATCAAGCGGCGGATAAGATCCGGAAAACAACCGGGCTCAGCTGTGCCCTGGAAAAAGCGGAAATCTCCTGCAAAGGTAGCTGGAGCCGTGTGGTCGTCGGATCCGTCCAGACCCTGATGCGGGACAAGCGTCTGAGAAGCTTCCCGGAGGATTACTTCGGAGCCATCATCATTGACGAAGCGCACCACTGCATTTCGGACAGCTATCAGCGTGTCCTGAAGCATTTCCCGGAGGCAAAAGTTCTTGGTGTGACCGCAACGCCGGACCGTGGCGATATGCGCAACCTTGGCTCCTATTTTGAATCGCTGGCCTATGAATACACGCTTCCAAAGGCAATCAAAGAGGGGTATCTGTCGCCGATCAAGGCGCTGACGATCCCGCTTAAGATCGATATGAGCGGTGTATCCGTACAGGCCGGGGATTTCAAGGCGGGCGATATCGGAACCACACTGGATCCGTATCTGGAGAGCATTGCGGTCGAGATGCAGAAGTATTGCCAAGAAAAGAAGACCGTGGTGTTCTTACCACTGGTTAAAACCAGCCAGAAGTTCCGGGATTTGCTAAACAGCCATGGATTTAAGGCAGCCGAGGTCAACGGCGAAAGCCCGGACAGGGCAGAGATCCTGAAAGACTTTGAATCCGGAACTTATAACGTGCTCTGCAACTCTATGCTTCTGACAGAAGGCTGGGACTGCCCATCGGTGGACTGTATCGTAGTGCTGCGGCCCACAAAGGTGCGCAGTCTGTACTGCCAGATGGTGGGACGCGGTACCAGGCTGTCGCCGGAGACCGGGAAGGATCACCTGCTATTGCTGGACTTTTTGTGGCACACGGAGCGCCATGAGCTTTGCCATCCGGCAAGCCTGATCTGCGAAAACGAGGAAGTAGCGCAGAAGATGACAGAGAATCTGGAGAAAGAAGCCGGCCTGGCGGTGGACATCGAAGAGGCAGAAAAGACGGCCTCGGAAGATGTGGTGGCGCAGAGGGAAGAAGCCCTGGCAAAACAGCTGGCAGAGATGAAGCGGCGGAAGAAAAAGCTGGTGGATCCCCTGCAGTTTGAGATGAGCATTCAGGCGGAAGACCTGTCTGGATATGTCCCGTCGTTTGGCTGGGAAATGGCGCCGCCATCGGAAAACCAGAAGAAAGCACTGGAGAAAATGGGGATCCTGCCGGATCAGATTGATAACGCCGGAAAGGCGGCGAAGATCCTGGACCGGCTGGACAGACGCAGAAATGAAGGGCTTACCACTCCGAAACAGATCCGTTTTTTAGAAAGCCGCGGGTTCCAGCATGTCGGTACCTGGCCGTTTGAGACAGCCAAGAACATGATCGACCGGATCGCGGCAAACGGCTGGAAGATCCCGAAAGGCGTCGTTCCGCAGGAATATAAAGGAGTATGAACATGGAACAGAAAACAAACCTGGCAGAGGTCTTAACCCATATCGATCCGTCCGTCCTGGATTACCAGGGCTGGGTCAATGTCGGGATGGCTCTGAAGCTGGAGGGCTATCCGGTCTCTGTCTGGGAGGACTGGAGCAGGCGCGACTTCGGGCGCTACCACACCGGGGAGTGCGAGAAGAAATGGAGGAGCTTTTCCGGCTCCTCTGCCCCGGTGACCGGCGGAACGATCGTGCAGATGGCTCTGGATCAGGGATGGGTGCCGGACAGGGGCCATGAGCTTGACTGGAATGACAGCATCCAGACGGACAGCGACCGCGTGGTTGTAAACCGGGAATGGATCGAGGAACAGGAGATTCAGGAGCCGGAGAAGTGGGAACCGGAAAAGCAGCTGATCACGTATCTGGAAACCCTGTTTGAAGCCGGGGAGAATGTCGGCTATGTGACGGAAAGCTGGGAGCGCACCGATGAAAAAGGGACGCGCTGGCTTCCGCAGCGGGGAAACTATGACCGGACAGCCGGACAGCTGATCGAGCAGTTAAACCAGTGCAAAGGTGACATCGGCGCCGTCCTGGGCGACTATAATCCGGAGGCAGGGGCATGGATCCGCTTCAACCCGTTAGACGGGAACGGCTGTAAGAATGTCAATGTGACGGAATACCGGTATGCGCTGGTGGAATCCGACCACATGGAAATCGGGAAACAGAACGCGATCCTGCGGGAGCTGGAGCTTCCCATTGCCTGCCTGGTATTCTCTGGGAAAAAGAGCCTGCATGCCATTGTGCGGGTGGATGCAGCGGACAGCACAGAATACCGCAAGCGTGTGGACTATCTGTATGAGGTCTGCCAGAAGAACGGCTTAGAGGTTGACACGCAGAACAAGAACCCGTCCAGGTTGTCCAGAATGCCCGGCGTTACACGAGAAGGAAAGAAGCAGTTCCTAGTGGATACCAACATTGGAAAGCAGTCCTGGAATGAGTGGTATGAATGGATAGAGGGCGTCAATGACGACCTGCCGGAACCGGAAGGCCTGGACAGTGTCTGGGACCATCTGCCGGAGCTGTCGCCCTGCCTGATCGATGGAGTGCTGCGGAAGGGCCATAAGATGCTGATCGCCGGGCCGTCCAAGGCGGGAAAATCGTTTCTACAGATCGAGCTGTGCATTGCCATCGCTGAGGGTAAGAAATGGCTCCAGTGGCACTGTGCGCAGGGCCGGGTGATGTATGTTAACCTGGAGCTTGACCGGGCGAGCTGCCTGCACCGATTTAAGGACGTTTATGAGGCGCTAAAGCTTCCGCCTAAAAGCCTGAAAAACATTGACATCTGGAACCTTCGAGGAAAATCGGTGCCCATGGATAAGCTGGCGCCGAAGCTGATTCTGAGAGCTGCGAAAAAGGACTACGTGGCCATTATCATTGACCCGATCTACAAAGTCATTACCGGAGACGAAAATAGCGCCGATCAGATGGCAAACTTCTGCAACCAGTTCGACAAGGTCTGCACGGAGCTAGGCTGTGCGGTGATCTACTGCCACCAC
>NZ_JBQKGG010000017.1:0-42864 GCF_052118925.1 Candidatus Paralachnospira sp. LCP21S3_A2 | reverse complement strand
TCTATTATAAAACTGAAGTGGCTCATTATGACCGGAATAGTGGCTCACACATATCCGGAATGGTGGCTCAAGCTTGCCGGACAGGTGGCTCATTGGAGCACAGATTATTCAACAGCCCTTTCGCATCTGTATTGTTTTTCAATACTACAATACACATCTAATTTCGCCCAAAATATTTATTACATTATATTCCTTCAAAAATAATATCGTCAATCAAGAATAGTATCAATTTAAAGAAATTATTCTAATGTTTTTATGTTGTCTGCTGTAATAATTTTACTTTTTATACACTAAATAAATACATTCAAAATCTGAAATACTAATTCTATGTTGTTTGTATTAAGAGATTTAGAAATGGACTCATATTAGTCCCATTATATCATTTCTGGCCGATATGATAAAGGCAAATATGGACTAATTTCAGTCCTCTATTTCAGGTGAAGTGAATGGAACAAAAAATAAAACAGGTTGGGATTGATATTGGTGGAAATATCCGTCGTATCAGATTGCAGAAAGGCTACGGGCAAACTGAACTTGTCCGTATGCTCCAGTTAGAAAATATAGATATGACCAGAGAATCACTGGTAAAAATTGAAAGAGGTATTCAGCACATTACTGGCACTCAGCTTCGTGGTATCCGGGACTGTCTGCATACTACTTATGATGAATTGCTCAGCGAATCATCTAATAAAAAATAAAGAGCCTACCATTATCCGTAGAATACTCCACAGATAATAGTAGGCTTGCTTTATATCTCTTTTTTATCAAACCGCCTGTCGGCTTGCTTCTGTTACCAACATCCGGTTGATTTTCTCTTGCATGGTTTCTTTTGCATCTTCATTAAAATGATAACGGACAATGTAAACTGTCTGTCCGATTTTCTTTGTAAATGTGTTTCCTTCTGTTTTTGCATTCATCATTTTTTCCATAATCATCTATTTCCTTTCTTTCCTGTGCCCGACAGAGAGAGGATTGCTTCTGTCCCTGCCAGAAGTTTATTGGCACGCTGACAACGTAAGTGTCAACATGAGGGTTCAAACTTTTTTCGGGTAGTTTTTTCTATTTTCCAAAACACTATTGAAAAGTTTTTTGAATGTTCTTGTTGACACCTGTTAAAAAGTAACTGAAACACCAGTAAATATAAAGGATTTCGATGTCAACAAAACTGTCAACAAGTGATAAATTTCCGGGGAATCCGTAGCCTTTCGGCATCAAAATCAGCCTTTCTCTTTGTCGGGCAGGTCAAATGGCAGCTCCAACTGTTCTGCCTTCGTCAGTTTTGTAAATCCGTCTTTGTCCGGTTCGTTGCCAGCCTCTTCTGTCCCTTCTCTGATCCAGCTTCTCTGTCTGCCATAGCCTTCCTTTGAAAATCTGTGGACTCCTGCCCTCTTCCAGCCGGTGATCTGTGTATCCATAATGGAACAGATCTCATTTGTCTCGAATTTTTTCGGCTCCCGTTCAAAATGGTCAAAGGCTTCTTTCCAGATCTGGACGGAACATACATGACTCCCTTTATAAGCGTCCAGCCAGCCCTGAATCATTCCTGCCATCGTATCTTCCTGTGTAAACTGTTTCCGGTATTCCCTGATCTCCTGCTCCATTTCTTTTGAAAACTTCAACAGGCTGTTCTTATTCTCCGTTGACCAGTATATTTCCATTGCTTCTGCCCACAACTGGTCAAAATAGGATCTGGCTTCTTTTTCATCATCGAGGATATGCTTCTCTGCCTTGCTGCTGTCTATGGCAATCGGTAAAAATCGTCTTGCCCCGGTACGGTCAAAGGGAATGAACTGCCTTGTGTTCGTTGAACCGGCAAAGATACACTGACGCTTCCGGTCTTCCTCATATTTATCATAGGGATTCCGGTAAGTGTCTTTCTGCCTGGTCAGGAATGATTTGATCTCTTCATTGCTTTTCGCACTGATCGCTGCAATCATCTCTGACATTTCCATGATCCAGTGTCCCCGGAGATGCTCGTATATTTTACTGTCATTCAACTGCTTTAGATCATCGGAAAACCAGTCATCATTTATGGCAAGGAAACGGAAAAACGTGGATTTCCCGGCTCCCTGCTGACCTACCAGGCAGAGCATTTCGTCTGCTTTACAGCCGGGGCGGTATATCCTGCTCAACGCTTCCATCAGAAAATGCTTCACGATCTCATAGACAAAATCCGAAGCCTCTGCCCCCATATACCGTTGCAGGACATAACGGATTCGCTCCTGACCGTCCCATTCCAGTTGTTCCAGATACTCACAGATTGGGTGGTATGCCCGGCTGTTGGCTTCGATGCGGAGTGCCTTGTCCATACATTTTTCGCTTGTGAGCTTATAATAGCGTTCAAAGAAATAATAAAAATAAGTCCTGCCATCATCGTCCAGCTTGCAGACTTCCTCATTCCACCAGAGCTTTTTCACAATATCAATCCTGCCCGTCAGCTTGTTATACTTCATGCTCTCACGCACAAGCGGATCGTTTCTCAGCACGACCATATAATTCCCTACCGTTGCTTTGGCGGTTCCCTTCTGTGTATATTCCAGCATATTTTTCACTTCATCGACTTTACTTTTATCTACCATCCGGAGCATTTCCTTCATAGCATCTTTCTGTTCTTTTGTGGCGATCTCCTTTATCTTCTCTTTCGCATTGCTCAATCCTCTCCACCTCCTTCCATTTTTCTCTTACAAGTGCTTCCTTATCTGCCCTGTCCCCAAAGAGCAGGATATCCAGATAATACTCAACAACCGTCAGTTCCCTGAGTGCTGTCATGAACTTTTCATGCCATTCTTCCGTCCATGTTTCTGGTGCATACTTCTCTTTCCATTCCAGAAGTAGGCTGCGGTAATCCAGATATGCTCTCAGGCATCTTAGATATTTTTTCTGCCAGATTTCTTCTGGTGTCGGCTCCGGCTTTTTTATCGGAATGCTTCTCCTGTTCTTCGGTGATCCTCTATCCCTGCCGGAATAAGAAATTCCAAAATCATCTGCCAGTTTCATGGCTGCATCTTTCAATCCAATGCCAAACAGTTGTGCCGTAAAATCAATCGCATCCCCGGTACAGCCACATCCGAAACAGTAATATCTCCGGTCAACTTTCATACTGGGTGATTTGTCATTATGAAAAATACAACGGATGACAAGACATTTTTCCTCATTTCTTCTGGTAATTTAACATATTCCCATAATGCAATAATCACTTTCAAATCGGTGTCTCTCCGTAAAGGGGGTAGCTGAATGTACTCATTATTTTCGATTTTCATAATTCTGTTTCTCCTCTATGCCAATATGATTTTTTCTATTTTTTCTTTTGCCAGGTCAATCACAACTTCTACAAATACGCTGCCATATAAAACCAGAAATGCAGATATGATCATGCACAGTAAGAATAAAACCTGAACCCAATCCTTATAGCAGATGATCGTTCCAATCACCAGAGCAACAAGCAAAAGGACAACCGATGACTTTACAATAGACACCATATTTACAATCAGCTTAACGGGAATTCCTACAACCAACAAAACAAGCCATACCGGCAACAATAATATTTTTCCAATAAGCTTTAAACCAAACATATTTCTCCTCCTCTCGATCAAACAGCAAACTGCGGCATATCATGATTTACTTCTGCTTGGTAATACCCGTCAATCGTTGTTGGGGCATTGAACAATGCTGCAAGCATATATTTCTTGATATTCTTCACTTTTGATGTGTTCCGCTTAAAACAATCCAAAATATACTCAATGTGGCAATAATTCAGTTTTAAAAATTTACTGCGTACCAACTCTGCCGGATACCAGTTACTTGCAATCAGGATCTTTTCACTACTGCACAGAACGGTTTCTAGAATAAGCTCATAAATGCCCTGAATCAATGCTTCATCATACTGATGGGCAATAAGTAATGACTGATAATCTATGTTTTCCTTGATGAGATTCTGATAAGCGGATACTATATCCATCCCATCAACATCAGATCTCTGTCTATCGGATATGATTTGATCAGATTTATTCTTACTCTCTTTAATATCGCTAGTATTATTATAATTAGAGTTTGAATTGCAAACTTCTTGAAGTTTATTTTCAGGACTTCTTGAAGTTTGTTTTTGGGACTTCATGGAGTTTACTTTATAAACTTCTTTCTCTTCAAGATTATCAGCATTCGTTTGTTTTGTAAATTTCTGTGGTTCCTCTGCCGGTTTCTCTTCCTGTTCCTCATAGATCATAAAACTCTTCACATATATGATATTGGCTTTTCCAAATCCCTGCCTGCGTTTCTCGATCAGTCCGATTCCATTTTCATCATCCAGCTCCTGCAGGGATTTAACTGATTTATTTCTCCCACAATTCAACAGCTCCATGATATCCTCTATGGAAAAATAGATATATGCCCGGTTCTGTTCATCAAACCACTGGTTCTTGATGGATAAGGACATTCTGTCCAGCATCAATCCATATAATATCTTCGCGTCACTGCTGAGATTTTTGAAATATTCATTTTTGAATAAAAGTTTTGGTATCCGGTAAAAGCTGTACTGGTCAGCTTCATTCCCGTAAAAATATCTAAACGTCAATTTCTGATCCATCTTTTCTCCTTTCCTGCGATAGTGTAGTCCTGTTTTCGACACTTCTTACGCTACCGCAAAGTCTTTCACATAATAGATACTGGGCAGGCCCATACCTCTGAAATTCTTTTCTATCAGTCCGGCACTTTCAAGCTCTGCCAGACATTCCATTGCTTTTTTTCTGGTCACACCCATATCACTCTGAATTTCCTTGATGGGATAAACCACATATACCCGGTTATCCTCATCGATCCACTCGTTTTTAACAGCCATTCCCATACGGTCTAAGAGAAGACCGTAGAGAACTTTTGCGTGAATCGTCATATCAGTAAATGCTTTTTCGGTTACCAGCATCTTCGGTATATGTATGAACGAATACTGATCTGCCTGCTTTCCATATAAATATTTAAAATCCATCACATTTCCTCCTGTTCCTGTTTCCATTTCTCCAATAGCGCTTCAATTACCTTTTCCATATCTTCTGTGGTGTAGTCCTGTGGAAAGTACCTTGTCAGTTTCTTTTCGTTAAAAGTAATCTTTCTTGCCGGAGCTTTCACCGGAATACTGTTATTCATAATGCAGATCATCAAACTCTGGGTAACTGTTCCCTGTTCCAGATACTTTCTCAGCGCAGCAATCTGTTTTGGTTTTATAAATCCATTGTCGCAGATATATTCATAAATCCATTTCTGTACATCTTTAGGAATATATGAAATATCTACCGCAATCGTGAAGTTAAGACGTTTCATATCTACCATTTCAAGTAAATCTGGGATAAGTTCTGTCAAACGGATGAAACGCTGGATCTGAGCTCGGCTTTCTCCAACTTGTTTGCTCAATATTTCATCAGATCTCAACTTCGTCTCAAAATGAGACGAAGTTAAATCACTTCTGCATCCCTGTCTCTTCATTGCATCCATCTTCATCTTATAAGCAAATGCCTTTTCACTCGGAAGTAGTTCCTCCCTCTGAATGTTGGCATCCACCATAGCGATCACTGCATCATCATCCGTCATTTCCCTGACGATTGCCGGTATGGTTACAAGACCAGCCAGTTGAGCTGCGTGCATTCTCCTGTGTCCGGATATCATTTCATAATCATCATGATTATCAGGACGGATCAGAACAGGAGTAAGTTCACCGTTTTCCCGGATACTGTCAATCAGATCCTGCATTTTTTCATCATCAATTACTTTAAATGGATGTCCGGCAAAAGGATGTATTTTATCAATCTCAATCTCCATTGCAGACTCTTCATTTACAACTCCCAGAAGTTCATCAATACTTGTCAGTTTGATTTTCTCGCCGCTTCTATTTTTCATTTTCCAAAACCTCCTGTGTAAGACTCTTATATGCATTGGATACTTTGCTCTTAGGGCAGTGGGCATAAATGCTGATTCCCTCCGCACTTGTTTCTGCCGCTTTTACGGATAACGGTATTACATTTTCAAAAATCGTTATCTTTGATCCATATGTCACATGGAGCATCGTTGAAATATCCTTTGCGTAATTTGTGCGGAAATCTACCATTGTCAGCAGAATTCCCATGATCTGCAATTTCCTGTTCAGCCTTTTCTTTACCATAGAAATGGTTTTGATCAGCTGTTGGAGACCTTTCACCGGCAGATATGCTGCCTGTACCGGAATCAGAACTGCATCCGAAGCAACAAGAGCATTGATTGTCATCATTCCAAGGCTGGGCATACAGTCGATCAGAATATAATCGTATCGTTCTCTCATCATTTCGATATAATCTTTCATGATCATTTCCCGGCTCATCACATTTCCCAGGGTTACTTCCAGGGCCGACAATTCAATATTTGCCGGTAACAGATCCACATTCTCTTCATGATGAAGAATTCCATCCTCCGGTTTTATTTCTTCCTCATTAATAACTGCCAGCATGATCGTTGCCAGAGTAGTACCAAGATCATCCGGTTCCACATACCCCAGACTGGCTGTCAGGCTTCCCTGGGGATCCGCATCAATCAAAAGCACCTTTTTCCCTTCTTTCGCCAGGCCGATCCCTAAGTTTACTGTTGTCGTTGTCTTTCCGACCCCGCCTTTCTGATTTGTAACAGCGATTACTTTACACATTCTTCATTCCTCCGTTTCTTATTTGTCCCAATATTGTTCCATCCATATTTTTAAGATTGCTACGATTTCACGCTTCATCATTTCCGGTGTATAGTTGTTGGGAAAATATCTGTGAAGCTGTTCATTTGTAAATGTGACTCGGGATATTTCCCCTTTTTTTATCTCACTCAAAATATCCTGCATCTTTTCCAAAGATAGTTTTCCTTCTTTACTCAGTTTCTTCATCCTTTGTGCCTGAGAGAGAGAAGGGACAGACTGGGCATAATCCATTGCCTCGATCAATTCTTTTTGCTCATTTTCTTTTAAAGCTGCCAGTTCGACAGCCGGATTGAAGGAAATAAGTTCATCATCTAACTGTTGTAAAAGCTCCGGGATCAGGTTTGTAAGAGTAATATATCTTTGCACCTGCTTTGGACTTTCACCCGTTTCTTTTGCTATGATTTCCACTGTTCTTTTTCCTTTTAAATTGTGGTCAATTTGGCTACGCGGTCTTCCGGCAGTTCTTTTCATAGCATCATTTTTCATTTTGTATGCAAATGCTTTTTCACTGTAACTGATCCGTTCTCTTTGCAGATTAGCATCTACCATTTTAATAATGGCTTCTTCATCGTTCATAACTCGTATAATCACCGGTACTTTTCGATATCCAAGTAGCTGAGCCGCATATTTTCTTCTGTGACCCGAGATAATTTCATAAACTCCATCCGGCACCGGCCTTACGATCAGCGGATTCAATACACCGTACTGTTTTATGCTGTCCTTCAGGAGATGCATTTCCTTATCGTCAGTCACTTTAAAAGGATGGTCTTTAAATGATCTGAGTCTTTCAATCTCAATTTCTATGACTTTCTCATCCTCAAACAGCCTGTTTGATTCGTTTTCTTTTCCTGCCATTGAACTCCTCCTTTTCCTGTAATCCAAACTAAAAAATGCCCGTTCAGATTAGATTCTTATATTTGAATCTGATCCAAACGAGCATCCCGTTTGCCATTAGCTACAGCTAATGAAATATTCTATTGTTTCAGCTAATAGATGTTTGCAGAAGTTCCTTTCAGCAAAGGATTTTTCTCCGTTTTACCCTGTTTTACATCCCCGATCTGAGGTTGCAACAGGAACGAACCCCGATGTTAGCAGGAAGTTCATTTTTTCCCGTTTGCAAAACAGCATTTTTGATTAGCCGCCAGCTAACGAAAATCACTTCAAATTAGCTGGAAATTCATTCCCGACCTGCTTTTTTTCATCTCATTGAAAACAAAAAAGCGGTTCATGACATAGCATTTTCTGCTAATCATTACCGCTTTGTTTGCAACCGTCCCCTGCGGGAATCGAACCCACAGCTAGCGCTTAGGAGGCGCTTGTTTTATCCGTTAAACTAAGAGGACATTACCGATTTTTGGCTTAAACACTGGGTTTTTGCCACTTTGGTTCGGTAACCGTTTTATGATTTTCAGCTAATTTTGATTAGCTGGATATCATCAGATTATTATTTTATTAACAGTAGAGCATCCGCCAGAATGGGGAAAGCTTCGTTGTTAATTTTGTCTCTTCCAGAATCGATTCGAACTCCAAGTTCTTTTTTCTGTTTTCCCTCAGGGTTCAGCCGCGGCTCCTTCTTAGGAGGCGGACGCTCTATCCAGCTGAGCTACAGAGACATTCCGATTATAACCCCCGGTACGCTGCCGAAGGATCTTTCTCTGCCCGGTCGTCTAGTCCGCGAAATTCACATAGCCCTGAAGCCATACGGTTCCCTTGAACCGCCGGCCCACTGCCGGCTCACCGAGCAGATCGTCTGCATTGATCCCGATCTGAAAAACCAAATCACTGCACTCTACCATTAAAACATAAATTTCCTCGTTTGTCCACCCATTTGTCACCTTTTCTACCTCCTGGATCTCGCCCAGGACAGAATACTGGTCACATTCCACGCCAAAGGGCATGAAGCTGGAATCCACGATGGAATAGATATCCTCATTGCGGACACGTCCGGTCACGGAATTATAAATATCCATGTCCTCGATGGCAAGAGAATCCATGGCTTTCGCATCGCCGCGCCTTGCGGCCTCCAGGAGATCGGCCCGTGCCAGAGAGGCCACCTTGATCCGCTCCCGCTGCTTTTCCGTCTTGTAAACCGGAAGCAGAATCCGCCCGTAGGTGGAAAGCCCCGATAGCATAACCGAGGTGATCCGCGTACTCTTTGCAGGATCGGACAGCCGCCGCAGATACTCCGCGCTGTTCTGGAGATAAAAGATCAGGGAGACTCCCACCTTGTACTCCTCACAGATCCCGGCATAGGATTCCTTCTCCGCATGACGCTGGATCTGACACGGAGCCGTGGTGGAAATGCAGACACTGCGCAGAAACGGGAAATAATACTCCCGCTCCAGCTGGTCTGCTTCATTATATTCGCCGCAGACGGAAAGACCGATCTGTCTCCCCGCCTCGGTATAGATCTGAGCTCTTGTCACACCGTCTTCCATCTGAACGATCCGCGTCTCCATCACGCTCCGTTCCGCCTGATCAAGAAGCCTCTCGATCTGTGATTTTCGTTTGTACTCGCTAAACCCCACTGCCCGCAGGAATTTGTGCATAGGAACTCCTTTTTAATGCTTGGGAACCAGCTTGTCCTTGCCGCCCATGTAAGGACGAAGAACTTCCGGAATCTTTACGCTTCCGTCCTCGCACAGATTGTTCTCCAGGAACGCAATCAGCATACGGGGCGGAGCCACAACAGTATTGTTCAGAGTGTGGGCAAAGTACTTGCTGCCGTCTGCCGCCTTTACGCGGATACCAAGACGTCTTGCCTGTGCATCGCCTAAGTTGGAGCAGCTTCCAACCTCAAAGTATTTCTTCTGTCTCGGAGACCATGCCTCCACATCAAAGGACTTCACCTTTAGATCCGCCAGGTCACCGGAGCAGCACTCCAGAGTTCTCACAGGAATGTCCATGGAACGGAACAGATCCACGGTGTTCTGCCACAGCTTATCAAACCACATGGGGCTCTCCTCCGGCCTGCAGACAACGATCATCTCCTGCTTTTCAAACTGATGGATGCGGTAAACGCCTCTTTCCTCAATGCCGTGAGCGCCCTTTTCCTTCCGGAAGCAGGGAGAATAGCTGGTCAGTGTATAAGGAAGCTTCTCCTCCGGATTCAGGGTATCGATGAACTTTCCGATCATGGAATGCTCACTGGTTCCGATCAGATACAGATCCTCGCCCTCAATCTTGTACATCATGGCGTCCATCTCATCAAAGCTCATAACGCCGGTCACCACATTGCTGCGGATCATGAACGGCGGCACGCAGTAGGTAAAGCCGCGGTCGATCATGAAATCTCTTGCGTAAGCCAGTACTGCAGAATGAAGTCTGGCAATGTCGCCCATCAGATAATAGAAGCCGTTTCCGGCAACACGGCCTGCTGCATCCATATCCACGCCGTCAAACCGCTCCATGATCTCCGTATGGTAAGGAATCTCAAAATCGGGAACCACCGGCTCACCGTACTTGGTTACTTCCACGTTCTGGCTGTCGTCCTTTCCGATCGGAACGGACGGATCGATGATATTGGGAATGGTCATCATGTCCTTCTTGATGGCGGCTTCCACATCACGTTCCTTTGCAGTAAGCTCATCGACGCGGGCTGCATTGGCATTAACCTGTGCCTTAACCTCCTCAGCCTCGTCCTTCTTACCCTGCTTCATCAGTCCGCCGATCTGCTTGGAAAGCTTATTTCTCTCAGCGCGGAGCGCTTCCACTTCCTGCTTGATCTCACGATTTTCCTTATCCAGTGCAATCACCTCATCTACCAGCGGCAGCTTATGATCCTGGAATTTCTTTTTAATGTTTTCCTTTACTACATCAGGGTTTTCCCTTAAAAACTTAATATCAATCATGCTCTTCCTCCTAAAAAAATAACCCTTCATTCCCCGAAACAGGGACGAAAGGTTTCCGCGTTGCCACCCAGATTGCCGTTTTACCGGCCGCTCATCGGTGGGATACAGGCCACCAGCCCTCCGGCTCTTCGCCGGACGCTCTGAAAGTGGATAGGCCTGCTTATCCCCTCCGGTTTCCACCAGCCACCGGTTCTCTGTTCGGGCGTCACACGCTTTAGCTTTCTTCCTTGCGTTTTAATTGCCATATTGGGTTCATTATATATCAGGTCGTTTTATTTTTCAAGCCTTGGATCCGTTCTTTTCAGGTTCTTTTGAACTCTGCGCGATTATTTTTGCAAACCATATTGACAATCCAGAAAAATAAGTTTATAGTTTTTTTATAAATTGATGACGGTTCTGTACATCGCAAGGGTGCGATATCGCGCTCTTACTATGTCCAGAGCCGTCATCTTATTTTTATTCAGAACCAGAACTGCCTGATTCCGAATAAAGATAACTACCAAAAAGGAGGAGTCTCTATGAAAAAGAAAAAGAAAATCAGTCTTGCCATCAAGATCCTGATCGGCATGATCCTCGGTCTCATCTGCGGTTTTATCTTTAAAGCCCAGCATCAGTACTGGACCTACGTAACCGATACGGTCGGAACGGTATTTATCCGTCTCTTAAAGATGACGATCCTTCCGCTGATCCTGTGTTCCATCATCGGCGGTATCGCAAGCCTTTCCAACTTAAAGCAGTTAAAGAAGATCGGTATCCGATTCATCATCTACTGGCTGCTTGCTTCCTTCCTGGCAGCAGTTGCCGGACTTGTATGGTCCTACATCATCCAGCCCGGTGTCGGTGTAAACTTAACCGAAGCCGCAGAAAGCTACAGCACTGAAGGCGTAAACCTTCTGGATACCCTCATTAATTACATTCCCGATAACGTATTCAACTCCTTATCCGAGTTCTCCATCATTCAGGTTATCGTCTTCGCCGTATTCGCCGGAATCGGAATTTCCACGCTTCCCGAAGGCAGCAAGGCAAAGAGCTTCCTTTCCAATCTGTTTGATGCAGGAAATGATTTAATGATCCGTATTGTGGAAATGATCATGAAGATGGCTCCTGTCGGCGTGTTCTGTCTGATGGCAGAGGTTTCCGGTACGCTCGGAGCTGAGGTTCTCGGCGCACTGGGCAAGATGCTCTTAACCCAGTACATCGCCTATGCAACCCTGATCCTGATCGTATTCCCGCTGATCCTGATGACCATCGCAAAGGTCAACCCGATCAAGCATTACAAGAACGTATTCCCGGCTATGATCCTGGCGTTCTCTTCCTGTTCCTCTTCCGCAACCCTGCCCCTTACCATGAAATGTGCCAAGGAGCGCTGCGGTGTTCCCGAGGATACGGTTGGTCTGATCGCACCGCCCGCCGCAACTATCAACATGCAGGCCTGCTGTGCAGAAATGGCAATTTACGCTGTATTCGCTGCCCAGTTATTTGGCCGCAGCTACAACATCGGTGAGCTGGCACTGATCATTCTCTTAGGTGTCATCATGGCAGCCGGCGTTGCCGGAGTTCCCGGAGGCGGTATCATGATGAGCGCCATCATGATGCAGACCATGGGTCTGCCCCTTACCATCGTTCCCTGGGTTGCAGGCATCTACCGTCTGATCGATATGCCTAATACCATGTTAAATGTAACCGGCGATACCGTTGGTATGGTAACAGTTTCCGCCATGATGGGTGACCTGGACCGTGATAAATTCAATGCGGATCATGGTGCCGAAGAAGAAACGGCAGAAGCATCTTCTACTGAACATTCCGAACAATAGCAGCTTCTGAATATTGATTTCTGGCAGGCAGATCTGTATCCTCACAGGTCTGCCTGTCTCTGACTCTGCATACAATAATGAAATGGAGGTTGAGCATTATGACTATCTGTTTTTCCGATAAGCAAAAGGGCATTTTAGGAATTTCCGGCCATGCAGGCGTTGGCCACGTTCACAGCCATTCCGGCTTTGTGCAGGATGATTCCGCCGGCCTTGCAGTCGCAGCACTGATCCTGAAAAAAGCGCTTCCCGCCGATACACGCATTGATCATGTACAGGTTTCTATCGAAGAGAACCGGATCACCGTCGTTACAAAAGACGGCGGTTCTGCCCAGGCTTCTCCCCGCCGCGGCATCACTCCTTATGAAAAGGAACTTCTGGAGACAAGAGCCCCCGGCCTTGATACCGTATTCACCCAGAACTGTGCGATACGTGTTTTCGGCCGTATGTACGGACAGGGCATCAGCGAAACAGCGGCTTCCTTCCAGGGTGCCTGCGCCCTTGCTCTTCTGGATACCTTCGTAAAGAAAGCACCTGAGAGGTTTCATGTAAGCGGTCCCGCAAAGGACGGTTATCTGGACCGTGCCATCACGACCGTGCTTGATATTGATTCCATTCCCATGGCTCTGATGCTTCTTGTCAACTTCACCGAAGGCGGCATCGGACCTGCCGAGGATTATGAGGGCAATGTTCCGTGGGATTTCAAGGCTCCCGTTATGGACGCCGTCGGTCTCTGTGACATTCCGACCATCATCATCGAAAGCAAGGCCTTTATCCCTGCCTTTGCTCCGGAGCTGACCGAAAACAAGCTGATGCTCCGTGCAGAAAAAGGCACCGATAATATCCCCATGGCAAACGTCCTTCTGGAAACGGCAAAAAGACTGGGAATTCCCTGCTGCCTGAAAACCGACGCCATGCCCCTTTCTCCCGGAAGTCTGGCAAAGGCAACTGCCGCTTATGCAGACCGGATCATCGAGGCTGCTTCCCGGTTAAAGAATGCCGATGACTGTCTGGAAAAGGTGCGGATCACTGCAGAGCTTGCTTCTCTTGTAAGTGAGGATGCCGGCGGCGTGACCTTCATGGGCAATACCGTCAACGATCAGATGCGCGGTGCCGGTATCATTCCCGGTAAGAACGCGATCCTCTCCATGATTGTTACAAAAGAATACAAGGATTATGTGAAGATCCCCATGCTCACCGAGGAAGACGCGGAGGCTTACGTTTCCGTGATCTTAAACGGCATGATACAGTATTCCCATACAAGGTTTTCACATTCTTCCTTAATTTGCTTAATCAATTAGCTGTGTGCTATAATAAGCAGCAGCAAAAAACAGGAGGTACGTTTCCCTTGAAAAAGATTTTACTGCTTTCCACCGGCGGGACCATCGCTTCAACCCCCGGTGAAAACGGACTGACCCCCACCATGACCGGACAGTTCATGGTGGAGCTGATTCCGGAGCTCGAAGGCTTATGCGAGATCCACTGCAAAGAGCTTTTAAGCCTTGACAGCTCCAATATGCAGCCGGAGGACTGGGCTGTAATCGCAAAGGCTGTGTTTGCGGCTGTGGAAGTCTTTGACGGCGTTGTGATCACCCATGGAACAGATACCATGGGCTACACGGCCGCAGCGCTTTCCTTTATGCTCCAGAACCTGAACAAGCCGGTGGTTCTCACCGGCTCTCAGCTTCCCATCGGTGATCCGAATACCGATGGAAAGAGAAACATTCTGGACGCCTTCCGCACAGCGGCAGATGGTCGACTGAAGGGCGTTTACCTTGTCTTTGACCACACCATTATCCGCGGCGTCAATGCAAGAAAGGTCTGCTCCCGGAATTTTCACGCCTTCGAGAGTCTGAACCGCCCTGCTGAGGGTGTTATCAGGAATGGGGAAGTCTGCCTTAGTGCAGCTCCGTCACCGACTCCCAAAAACACACTTTCCTTAAATACAAACTTTGATTCCGACGTCCTTCTGCTCCGTGTTTATCCCGGCATGGACCCGAAGCTTCTGGAATCCGTTCCCGGTCTCGGCTATCGTGCCGTTGTGCTGGAGGCCTTTGGTCTCGGCGGGATCCCCGATGTGCGGAGGAATCTCCTTCCCGCCATCACCGCCCTCATCGAGCAGAAGATCCCCGTCATCGTCACAACCCAGTGTGTTCAGGACGGCTCCGATATGAGCGTTTATGACGTCGGTGTTTTCGCAGAACGGGCCGGTGCCCTCTGCGCTGGAAACATGATCACCGAAGCCATCATGACCAAGCTCATGTGGATCCTCGGCCAGACCGACGACTACGACACGATTCTCTCTATGTTTAAGGAAGAACTCGTTGGAGAATTCAATTTATAACCAACGAAATCATCGGTATCTATATCGGAACAGTGCCAAAAAGTTTTGTTTGACAACTTCCCTGCAAAGTGCTATAATTCTCAACAGGACAATGGAGTCAAATAAGCAGGTAAACCTGCTTTATTTGGCTCCTATTTTTTGTCTGGAGGGAAATAATATGTCATATGTAGATGAGATGATTGAACGAGTTGTTGTGAAAAATCCTGGAGAACCCGAGTTCCACCAGGCGGTACGCGAGGTATTGAATTCCCTGCGTCCCGTAATCGACCGCAATGAAGCTTCTTACCGGAAGGAAGCGCTGCTGGAGCGCCTGATCGAGCCCGAGCGTGCCATTTCTTTCCGTGTTCCCTGGATTGATGATAAGGGACAGGTTCATGTAAACCGCGGATACCGTATCCAGTTTTCCAGTGCCATTGGACCTTACAAGGGCGGTCTTCGTTTCCACCCTTCTGTAAACCAGGGTATCATTAAATTCCTCGGCTTCGAGCAGATCTTTAAAAATGCGCTTACCGGACTGCCTATCGGTGGCGGAAAGGGCGGTTCTGATTTCGATCCCAAGGGAAAATCCGACCGTGAGGTTATGGCATTCTGCCAGAGCTTCATGAACGAGCTGTACCGCCACATCGGTGCAAGCATCGACGTTCCCGCCGGTGATATCGGCGTCGGCGGCCGTGAAGTCGGCTACCTGTACGGCCAGTACAAGAAGCTGACCGGCCTTTACGAAGGCGTTCTGACCGGAAAGGGCCTGACCTTCGGCGGCTCCTTAGTGAGAACCGAAGCAACCGGCTACGGTCTTGTTTATATTACGGAAGAAATGCTCCGTGACCATGACCTGACCATGAGCGGTAAGACCATCGTTGTCTCCGGCTCCGGAAACGTGGCAATCTACGCGGTAGAACGTGCCCAGCAGTTCGGCGCAAAGGTTGTTGCCATGAGCGATTCCAACGGTTACATCTACGATCCCAAGGGAATTCGTCTTGATGCCGTAAAAGAGATCAAGGAAAAGCGCAGAGGAAGAATTAAGGAATATCTCGAATTTGTTCCCACAGCCCAGTACACCGAGGGCCGGGGCGTATGGAGTATCCCCTGCGACATCGCAATGCCCTGTGCAACTCAGAACGAACTGTCACTGGAGGATGCAAAGACACTGAAGGCCAACGGCTGCTTTGCAGTCTGCGAAGGCGCCAACATGCCGACTACCCAGGATGCAACCGATTTCATTCTTGAAAACAAGCTCCTCTTCCTTCCCGGAAAGGCTTCCAATGCCGGCGGCGTAACCACCTCCGCTCTGGAAATGACCCAGAACAGCGAGCGTGTTTACTGGTCCTTTGAAAAAACCGACTCCCGGTTAAAGGAGATTATGGTAAATATTTACCGCCAGATCAACCATGCCGCAAAGGAATACGGCTGCGAGGATAACTTCGTTGCCGGCGCAAACATCGCCGCATTCAAAAAAGTATCCGATGCTATGCATTCCCAGGGAATTGTATAAATTCTCCGGCTGAACCGGATCTCGAAATTACAAATCTCAAGATTATGGTTCCTAATATCAACATCCGTTTTACTAATTGCTTATAATGCCCATAACGGGTATTGTATACACCCCCTATTTATATGTTCAAGCACAGAAGGAGCAGGTTTCGGCCTGTTCTTTTTGTATGAAAACCGATCTATTAGCAGAAGAGGGATCCCAGTTACGGGACCCCTCTTCTTAATGCTTTCTTTATTATTTTTTACTTACTGCGCATCATCCTCATTAAAGGGATCTCCGCACTCCGGACAGAACTTCGGCGGATTGGTCGGATCTTCGGGAACCCAGCCGCACTTGTTGCATTTATATTTGCGTACAGCCGCCGGTCTTGCTTTTCCGCATTCCACACAGAACTTTCCGTTATTGACTGCACCGCAGGAACAGGTCCAGCTTCCGCTGGGAGCTGCGGGCTTCGGATTTCCACACTCCGGACAGAATTTTCCGGTTGCCGTTGTTCCGCAGGAAGCACATACCCAGCTGTCTGCCGCTGCTGTCTGAGGAGCCTGTACGGTCGGCTGTACCTGTGCTGCCGCCTGCTGTGCCTGTGCTGCTGCCTGCTGCTGTCCCATGCCATACAGGCTCTGGGCATTCATGCCGCCAGCCTGACCTGCCATTCCCATACCCATAAATGCCATGGCAGAACCGTTGGGATTGGAGGCTGCGGACTGCATCGCACTTGCCTGAGCACCAACCAGATGAGCGGCTGCTCTTGTGGGATCCATGAAGGCTGCATTTTTCTGCATTTCCTTAATAGTCTTTTCGTCCTCTTCGTTTGCCTTAACTGAGGAGACGCCAAAGGACACGATCTCCATACCGCGGATCTCTTTCCACTGCTCGGAAAGCTCATCATTGAGCGCCGCTGCGATCTCTCTCGTATGTCCGGGAAGAGAAGAATAACGGATTCCCATGTCGCTGATCTTCGCAAAAGCAGGCTGAAGTGCAGTGAGCAGCTCAGTCTTTAACTGGCTGTCTAGTCTCTCTCTCTTATAATCCTCATCCACATTTCCACACACATTCGTATAGAACAGAAGCGGATTTGTAATCTGATAGCTGTATTCACCAAAGCAGCGAATAGAAATATCCATATCCAGTCCTGCACGCTGATCCACTACGCGGAACGGAACGGGAGACGGAGTTCCATACTTATTTCCGATAATTTCCTTTGTATTGAAATAATAGATTCTCTGATCTTTCGGAGCCTCACCGCCGAAGGTAAAACGCTTTCCGATATTTCGGAATACCTTACCGATCCCATCGCCCAGATCGCCGGAGAAAACCGACGGCTCTGTAGACGCATCATATGTATACTCACCAGGTTCTGCACAGACATCAACCACCTTACCCTGCTCCACGATAAGCATACACTGCCCGTCTGCCACGGCAATCAGCGATCCGTTGGTGATAATGTTCTCATCGCCGTGCTTATTGCTGGAACGGCGGCTCGCCTTTTTTCTGCCCTTTACCGCCAGCACATCTGCCGGAAGTGCCTCACAATAAAAGAACTCTTTCCACTGATCGGCTGCTACGCCGCCTGCGGCACCAATTGCTGCTTTGATAAGTCCCATAGTCATGATCTCCTTTTCATTTTTGTATTCGGATCTGTTTCCGGTTTTGTTTCCGTGTCTTCCAGTTTCGTTTCCATGTTTGTTTCCGACTCGAAATCTGTTCTGCGTTTCAGTCCGAAATCCGTTCTTTTTGCGCCCCATATTTCCGGTTTGCAAAAGGCGGCCGAAGCTCCCTCCGACCGCCTTCCTAAGGCTATCATATCATAAAATTCACGTTTGCGCACCTACTATTTCCCATAATATGCTTTCAGATAGATTTCCTTTAACTCACTCATCAGCGGATATCTGGGGTTCGCGCCGGTGCACTGATCATCAAAGGCCTGTTCCACCATCTCATCCAGAGTTGCCAGGAAATCCTTCTCGGAAATTCCATAATCAGCGATGGTCTTCTTAATGCCGATCTTCGCCTTCAGCTCCTCCAGAGCCTGAATGAAGTTCTCGAATACCTCCTGATCGTCTTTTCCGGTGATTCCCGCAAAGCGTGCCGCCTCCACATACCGTTCAAACGCATGAGGATACTGATACTGCGGGAAGGTTCCCATCTTCGCAGGCGCTTCTGCTGCATTATAGCGGATCACATAGGTGAGCACCAGGGCATTGGCAACACCATGGGGCAGATGATGGAACGCACCCAGCTTATGTGCCAGAGAATGGTTCACCCCCAAGAATGCGTTGGCAAAGGCAAGGCCTGCCATACAGGAAGCGTTGGCCATCTTTTCTCTTGCTTCTGCGTCTGCCGCACCGTATTCGTAAGCACGGGGTAGATAGGTAAATACATTCTTAATGGCTTTCAGCGCCAGGCCATCCGTATAATCGGAAGCCATCACAGAAACGTATGCCTCCAGCGCGTGAGTCATGACATCAATACCGGATGCACTGGTCAAGCCCTTCGGCATGTTCATCATGTTGTCTGCATCAACAATGGACATATTGGGCAGGAGCTGGTAATCGGCCAGCGGCCATTTCTTTCCGGTCGCTTCATCGGTGATGATGGCAAACGGCGTTACCTCGGAACCGGTTCCGGCAGAGGTGGGAATTGCCACGAAATACGCCTTCTCCCCCATCTTCGGGAAGGTATACACTCTCTTGCGGATATCCATGAAATCCATCGCCATGTCCATAAAATCCACTTCCGGGTGCTCATACATCACCCACATGATCTTCGCCGCGTCCATGGCGGAACCGCCGCCCAGAGCGATAATGGTATCCGGCTCGAAGCTTCTCATCTGCTCTGCACCGGCCTTGGCACATTTCAGCTTGGGATCAGGCTCCACATCATAGAAACAGCTGTAAACGATTCCCATCTGATCCAGCTTGTCGGTAATGGGCTTTGTATATCCATTCTTATAAAGGAATGTATCCGTTACGATGAAGGCACGTTTCTTATGCATGATGGTGCCCAGTTCATCGAGAGCCACCGGCATGCAGCCGCGTTTAAAATAAACTTTTTCCGGTGTTCTGAGCCACAGCATGTTCTCTCTCCTTTCCGCAACGGTCTTGATGTTGATCAGCTGGCGGATTCCCACATTCTCCGATACAGAATTTCCGCCCCAGGAGCCACAGCCAAGCGTCAGCGACGGAAGCAGGCGGAAGTTATAGAGATCGCCGATACCGCCCTGGGAAGAGGGGGTATTCACAAGGATACGGCAGGTCTTCATGGCTGCCTGATGCTTCTTCATCTTCGCCTTTCCGTCCTCCGTGTTGGGATTTACATACAGTGCGGAGGTATGGCCATAGCCTCCGTCCTTTACAAGCTGTTCTGCTTTGTAAATGGCTTCATCAAACGTCGCTGCCCGATACATGGCAAGAACCGGGGAGAGCTTCTCATGAGCAAACGGCTCCGAAATATCCACGGAATCTACCTCACCAATGATGATCTTTGTATCCGCAGGCACATCAACACCGGCCATTTTTGCGATCACAGGTGCCGGCTGTCCGACAATCTTTGCATTGACCGTTCCTGCCGGGGAAAGAATGATGGCGGCGACCTTTTCCTTTTCTTTCTTATTTAAAACGTAACATTTTCTGCGGGTAAATTCTTTCTTTACCGCCTCATAAATGGAATCCAGAACAATAACTGACTGCTCCGATGCACAGATCATGCCATTATCAAAGGTTTTGGAATGGATCACCGAGTTCACAGCCATCAGAATATCTGCGGAATCATCAATGATCGCCGGCGTATTTCCGGGTCCTACGCCGAGGGCCGGCTTTCCGGAAGAATATGCTGCCGTTACCATGCCGGGGCCGCCGGTGGCCAGGATCGTGTCCGCGGAACGCATCAGTTCATTGGTAAGCTCAATGCTGGGCTCATCGATCCAGGAAATAATTCCCTCCGGTGCTCCGGCCTTTACTGCCGCGTCCAGAACAACCTTTGCCGCCGCAATAGTACATTTTTTTGCCCTGGGATGAGGGGAAATAATAATGGCATTTCTTGTCTTTAAGGAGATTAACGTCTTGAAAATCGCCGTAGAAGTCGGATTTGTGGTCGGGATAACCGCTGCAATCAGGCCGATAGGCTCTGCGATCCGCTTATATCCGAACGCCGGATCATCTTCAATCACGCCGCAGGTTTTTTCATTCTTATACTTATTGTAGATGTACTCAGCCGCGTAATGGTTCTTAATTACCTTATCTTCCACCACGCCCATGCCGGTTTCTTCCGCCGCCAGCTTCGCCAGCGGAATTCTCTGATGATTGGCCGCCATAGCCGCCTCATAAAAGATCCGGTCCACCTGCTCCTGTGTGAACAGTGAGAACTTTCTCTGTGCCTCCCGCATCTCTTCCAGACGTACTTTTAACTGCTCTACGTTCGTGATCCTGCCGTCCTCTGCCTGATGTTCCTTACCCATGTCGCTGTCTCCTTTCCATTTGCTTTTCCGTGCCTCTTTTCTTTTACACCGAAGATTGTATTTTTCCTGTCCCTGATCTGCTTTCTGTGTTTACAAAGTATCACATGGCCGCGTGACTTGTCTATATTTTTCTGTAATCTTTACAACAATTTTATGCTTTTATTGTTATTTTCTGAACAATCGCAGTTGTTTTGATAACTCCTTAACAATCTTTTCTGTATTATAGCGCTGTGTTAATGTTTTGTCAATCTGATTTTGATAAAAAAATAACTATTTGTGTTATTCATTTCAATCATGATCCGTGCTGTTCAAACAAAAAATCTCTCCGGGTTATTCCAGAGAGATTTTATCAGAAACTTTTTATTTTTCTTTAAATACATTTTTAGTTTTCCGGTTTTTCCAGACCCAGCGCGATCCGAACTGCCTTTTCTTCTTCACGTCCCAGAGGTGCATCTGTCTCGCCCTTGATAATTTCCTTTACATATACATAACAGGTATCACGGCTGTGTACGGCATTGAGGATATAGCCGCTTTTATTCTGTGACATCAGTGCCAGCGCAAAACTGGATTTTCCGCCCATTCCCGGAAATGCATCATATTTCACCAGTCCGGTCTTATGGAAGGATTTCACAAGTACTTTGTTGATGACCTTCAGTGCGTCCTTTGTCGCACGATCCTCTGCCTGAAGCATATGGATATCATCGAATGCCTCGGCAAATACATCTTCCAGCGACTCGGCATCTCTGCCGCGCATAAACCGGTCATATTTCTTTGCCAGTCTGGATGTTTTGCCGATCTGAACTACCACAAGGATCGCCAGGATTGCCACCAGCACGATCAGCGCCAGAATAATATATGCCGGATCAAATCCCAGGTTATTTAAGATACTGTTTTCCATAAATAATCGTCTTCCTTCCTGTTTTCTTGTTACATTTTTCCAAATAGATCCATCAGACGTTCCAATTCGTCCATGGAATAATATTCAATCTCAATTTTTCCGCGATTTTCATCTTTTCGGTTAATGCTTACTTTTGTTCCGAGAATTCCCCGGATTTTTTCTTCCAGATTCTTATAAATCAGAGCAGTTGCCTCGTCCGGTACATTCTGCTCCTTCCCGGATTTTTTCGGCTTCAGAAGATCCTTTACCAATTTTTCTGTCTCCCGGACACTGAGCTTATGCTCAATAATCCGCTCAGCAGCTGTAAACTGCAATTCCTGGTCCTCCAACGCCAACAGCGTTCTTGCATGGCCACCGGAGATTTCTCCTTCTACCAGCATCATCTGTACCCGTTTATCCAGCTTTAACAGACGCATGGAATTGGTGATTGCAGAACGGCTTTTCGCTACCCTCTCCGCAATCTCTTCATGCTTCAAATGAAATTCATCGATCAGCCGCTGATATGCCGATGCTTCTTCGATGGGATTCAGATCTTCTCTCTGAATATTCTCGATCAGAGAAATCTCCATAATCTCCTGCGGCGTATAATCCTTTATAATTACCGGGACTTCCTTCAGCTTAGCCAGCTTGGCTGCCCGCCATCTGCGCTCTCCGGCAATAATCTCATAATATTCCTCTTTTTTCTGAACAATCAGGGGCTGCAGCACACCATATTGCTTTATGGAATCTGCCAGCTCCATCAGCGCGTCTTCATCAAACTGCTTTCTCGGCTGATCCCGATTCGGTTCGATCTGGCTGATTTTTAAAAATACCTGAGATTCTTCTGCTTTCAGTTCTTGTTCTTCTGTTTTCGGCGTTTCTGCCTTTTTCGGGGCAGACTTCTGGATTCCCTCCAGCTCCATTCCCATGGGAATCAGAGAATCAAGTCCTTTTCCCAGTCCGCTTTTTCTTGCTCTCGCCATTCTATATCCTCATTTCTTAGTCTTCCTGCTCTCCATTTCTTCCGATTACCTCTTCCGCCAAAAGCCGATAGCTTTCTGCCCCGGCGGATTTTGTATCATACAGCGTAATCGGCATACCATGACTCGGTGCCTCAGCCAGACGCACATTTCTTGGAATAATGGTCTTATATACCGTATTTTTCAGGCTGCTTTTTACATTTTCAACTACCTGAAGCGAAAGATTGGTTCTTGCATCATACATCGTAAAGACAACCCCCTCCAGCTCCAGTACCGGATTTAACCGCTGTTTTACCAGATTGATCGTATGGATCAGCTGAGAAAGCCCCTCCAGTGCATAATATTCACATTGGATCGGTACCAATACCGTATCCGCGGTTGTCATGGCGTTTACCGTCAACATATTCAAAGACGGAGGACAGTCAATGATCACAAAATCATACTGATCCCGAATCTTATCGATTTCCTTTTTCAGAACGAACTCCTTCTGTTCGATTCCGATCATCTCTATCTCCGCACCGGATAAATTAATATTGGAAGGAAGCATATCAAGATTGGGAAGGACCTCTTTTAATAAGCATGCCTCCACAGAATCTTCACCGATCAATAATTCATAAGTAGTATGTTCCTGTTCCGCTTTATTTACTCCAAGGCCACTGGTTGTATTTCCCTGCGGGTCAAGATCAATGGTCAAAACCTTTTTTCCTGCCTCCGCAAGGCAGGCAGAAAGATTGATTGCCGTAGTCGTTTTTCCGACTCCGCCCTTCTGATTGGCTATCGCAATTATTCTTCCCATATCCCAGTTCCCCTCTCTTTTCAAGCAGTTTCATTTTGTTTTGGCTAACGTTTTTATTATAACATCATCTCATTCTCATTGCCATATGAAAATCTTAATTCTTTCAGAAAAATAGTGAAATCAACCTATTTTTTCAACTATGTATAGTATTTTTCTATCTGAAAACATGGAAAAGAAGTGACAAACCGGGTAAAACGTGAGATAATAATACTTAGAAACACGGTAAACATTAGGCACTTATATTTGTTCATCAATTGCTTATCTGTTTTAGCTGCAAATATACCTGCTTCGATTATACTTGTATATTCTGATCTTATGGAATAAGATATCTGATCAGCTTTATAATTTCTGGAATGTTTCACGTGAAACATTCCGGTATTAACCATTTTTTATGTTTCACGTGAAACATTCCGATATTAACTATTTTTTATGTTTCACGTGAAACATCAGACTTTTATTTATAATGAGGTGATTTCTATGAGTAAAAAAAGTAAATTCTCCAAAGCATTGCTTTTCGGCACCTGTACTGCCGGAGTAATCACAATCATAAATAAACTAATCTCCATAAATGCTTCAAAGAGTCTGTTTCCCACCGATGAATCGCTGAAGGAAACATATTCCTGGCGCTTTGGAGATATCAGCTACATAAAGAGCGGCCATGGAAAGCCTTTATTGCTGATTCATGACCTAAAAACGGCTTCCTCCTCTTATGAATGGCACAAAATCATAAAAGCACTGGCAAAGAATCATACCGTTTATGCTCTGGATCTTCTTGGATGTGGAAATTCTGAAAAGCCAAATCTAACATACACAAATTTTCTTTATGTACAGCTTCTCACTGACTTTATCAAAAATGTGATCGGGCGTCGAACTGATGTTGCTGCTTCCGGTGCATCCTGCTCTTTTGTGATTACCGCCTGCAATAATAATGAAAGCCTGTTTGATAAATTGATTCTGATAAATCCGGATTCTGTACTGCGCTGCAGCCAGACACCAAATCATTATGTCAAGCTTTATAAGTTTTTCCTGGATCTTCCGGTTATTGGTACACTGATCTATAATATTGCCAACAGCCGCCGCAGTATCACCGAAAAATTTTTAACGGAAAACTACGCCAATCCATGCCGCATTGATCCGGAAACGATCAAGGTATATCATGAAATGGCTCACCGAAATGATCCGTATGGAAAAGCATTATATGCAAGTATTAAGAGTAATTACACCAATTTGCCGATCACAAATGCCCTAAAGAATATTGATCAAAGCATTTATCTGATCTGTGGCGAATATGAACCACAGCATGAAGAACTTTTAAGGGAATATACAGCAATCAATCCAGCAGCGGAAGGGGTTGTATTAAAAGAGACCGCTCATCTTCCACAGTTAGAAGATTCCAAGGCTGCTGCTGAGCTGATAGAAGATTTTCTGAATGAACGATAGGATTCAAACTAATATAAAAAACTAGTATGAGAAGCTAGTATGAGAAACTAGTATGAGAAACTGGTATGAGATAGAATTTTCGATTCCTTTTTTAACTCTTTATAAAGATAAAGCAGCTATTTCCGAAATTACATAGATTTATCGGAATAGCTGCTTTTGCATTTTTTCTTTTGCAATTCTTTTTCTTTTTTATTAAAATAGTCCGTTTTATCGTACTATTAAGCAATCTGTACTATTAAGCTAAGCAATCTGCAAATGAAGATTCACTATTTGCAAAATTTAAAACAGTCCGTTTTATTGTACCTTTTATTGCATCATGTTTTCAACGGATCATTCCATATCATACTACAGCGGCTGCTTGGACGGTACTCCGGCTTTTCTCGGGTATTTTTTCTGCAGTTTTTCTTTCTTTTCGATCCATACCAGACTCCGTCCGGCCTCATCCAGCGAAAACCGCTCTACCTTCTTTGTCTTGCAGCCCAGAATCTTAATGGCAGGCTTGGCGATTTCCAATTCCTCATCTACGTTTCCGGATTTATAAGATAAGAAAGCACCACCGACCTTTACAAAGGGCGTGCAATATTCAGAAAGCGTAGAAAGATTCGCAACTGCGCGTGACACACAGACCTCAAATTGCTCCCGGTATTCCGGGTCACGCCCGAAATCCTCCGCCCGTCCATGAATGAGTTTCATATCTGTGAGGGATAAGTTATCCACAACAGTCTGTAAAAATTTCACTCTTTTCCCCAAAGAATCCAATAAAGTCATCGAAAGATGGGGATAAAGGATTTTTAAAGGAATTCCCGGAAAACCCGCGCCGGTTCCCACATCAATTACAGTCTGTACCTGGTCAAAGGGGAAATAGCGGGAGGAAAGTGCGCTGTCCACAAAATGTTTATCCACAACCTCCTCAAACTCCGTGATGGCAGTCAGGTTCATAATCTTGTTGGTTTCCAGAAGCATCTCATAATACGTCTGAAACTGCTCTGCCTGTTCCTGCGACAGTTCCATTCCCCAAGCCTGAAACTGTTCCTTTATATATCCGCATTGATCCATATGTCACCTGCTTTCTGCGATTCTGATTCCTAATCACTTCTTTAAATACACCAGCAGTACCGAAATATCTGCCGGTGAAACGCCGGAAATTCTGGAGGCCTGTCCCACATTGACCGGCTTTGCCTCCTGGAGCTTCTGCATGGCTTCCTTCCTGAGTCCCTTGATCTGAGTATAATCCAGCTCCGTAGAAAGCCGTTTACCCTCCAGCTTTTTAAACTGGCGTACCTGGCTCTCCTGCCGTCTGATGTAACCCTCATATTTTAAATTGATATTGACCTGCTCTGCCACGGACTCGGAAAGCTCCGGACGATCCGGATCGATCTCTTCCACTGCTTCATAAGAAAGCTCCGGACGCTTGATCAGCTCTGCCAGCGTGATCCCGTTCTTTAACAAGGTACTTTCATGAGCCTCCAGGAACTTCTGAACCTTCTCATTTCCACCCACACTTGTGTGCGTCAAACGCTCTACTTCCCGGTCAATAGCTTCTTTCTTTGCCACAACACCGGCATACCGTTCGTCATCAATAAGACCGATTTCATGACCGATCCCGGAAAGCCGCAGATCGGCATTGTCCTGACGTAAAAGCAGGCGGTATTCCGCTCTGGAGGTCATCATGCGGTACGGCTCATGGCTTTCCTTTGTCACAAGATCGTCGATCAGAACGCCAATATAGGCCTGAGAGCGGTCCAAAACCACACCGGAAAGCCCTTTTGCCTTTCTGGCTGCGTTGATTCCGGCCATCAGCCCCTGTGCCGCCGCTTCCTCATAACCGGAACTTCCGTTGAACTGACCGCCGCTGAACAGACCGGAAATTTTCCGGAATTCCAGGGTCGGATAAAGCTGTCTCGCATCAATACAGTCATATTCAATGGCATAGGCATTCCGCACGATTTTCACATGCTCCAGCCCCGGAACGGTGCGGTACATGGCATACTGGACATCCTCCGGAAGGGAACTGGACATACCGCCCAGATACATCTCATTGGTATATTCCCCCTCCGGCTCAATAAATACCTGATGACGATTTTTGTCGGCAAACTTCACGACCTTATCTTCAATAGACGGGCAGTACCGGGGGCCGGTGCCCTCAATAAAACCGGAAAACAGGGGCGAGCGATCCAGATTTTCACGGATAATTTTATGAGTCTCTTCATTGGTATAGGTCAGCCAGCAGGAAACCTGCTCCCTCTGAACCGATTCCGGATCAGTCGTAAAGGAGAACGGCACCACCCGCCTGTCACCGAACTGCTCCTCCATCTTGGAAAAATCAATGCTCCGCCTGTCGGCCCGCGCCGGTGTTCCCGTCTTAAAGCGGTACATCTTTACACCGTTTTCCTTCAGGGAATCCGTCAAATGAGTGGCTGCCTGAAGCCCGTTGGGGCCGGTAGGATTACTTACATCTCCGAAAATACAGCGTGCCCGCAGGTAAACGCCGGTGGCCAGGACGGCCGCTTTGCAGAAATATTCCGCGCCTGACACGGTACGGACACCCTTTAATACTCCGTCCTCAACAATAAGCTCTGCCACTTCCGCCTGGCGGATTGTTAAATGGTCGGTGTTTTCCAGGGTATTTCTCATCTGTCTCGTATAGTTCTGCTTGTCCGCCTGCGCCCGAAGGGAATGAACCGCCGGTCCTTTTGACTGATTTAACATCTTCGACTGGATAAAGGTCTTGTCGATGTTTTTCCCCATCTCACCGCCCAGAGCGTCCAGCTCCCTCACCAGATGACCCTTGGAACTGCCGCCGATATTGGGATTACAGGGCATCAGGGCAATGCTGTCCACACTGACAGTGAACATGATTGTCTCCAGCCCCAGCCTTGCACTTGCCAGCGCAGCCTCACAGCCGGCGTGTCCGGCGCCAACTATCACCACATCATACGTCTCTCTCAGAACCTTTCTGTTCTGTTCCATGTCTCTGCCTCCGATCATTTTCCCATACAGAACTTACTGAAGATCTCGTTTACAAGATCCTCCTCCACCGACTCGCCGATCACCGATCCCAGCGCCTCATAGGCATCCATGAGATCAATAGAATAGAAGTCCTCCGGCATCCTGTTATCAATGCTCTCCCTGACCTTTTCCAGACTTTCCTCCGCCCGCCGAAGCGCGTCCTTCTGTCTTGCGCTGTTTAAATAAATCTCATCATGGAACTGAACCTCGCCAGAGAAAAACATCTTTGAAATTGCCTCAGAAAGATCCGAAAGTCCGGTCCGCTCCTTTGCCGAGAACAGGATCACCTGCTTTCCCGTCCGATCCCATAAGTCTTCTGCCGTGATCTTCTGCTCCAGATCTGATTTATTTAACAGCACAATTGCCTGTTTTTCCCGGATCATCGAAATAATTGCCTCATCTTCTGCGGAAAGGGGCTCCGAAGAATCCACCACATAAAGGATCAGATCTGCATCTTTTGCATGTTCCATAGCACGATCCACCCCGATCTTTTCCACCAGATCCTCGGTTTTTCGGATTCCCGCCGTGTCCATCAGATTCAGGCTGATCCCGTTAAAGTTCAGATGCTCCTCCAGCGTATCTCTGGTAGTTCCCGCCACATCAGTTACGATGGCCCGTTCTTCACCGAGAAGAAGATTCAGGACTGAAGATTTCCCGGCATTGGGCCGTCCCAGGATCACTGTCTTAATACCCTCAGAGATCAATCGCCCGTTGTCAGCAGAACGAAGAAGCTCCGCCACCTCTTCCTTCAGTTCTCTTACCGTACCGGCCAGACGATCACTGTATCCGTCCAGCGATATATGCTCCGGATCGTCCAGAGCCGACTCGATGAAGGCTATTTCGTAAATCAGCTTCTTCCGAAGCTCCTTGATCTTCTCTGATAACGCGCCGCCAATCTGCTTTAAGGAGCTTTTCATGGCATATTCATTCTTGGATTCGATCAGCTCCATGACTGCCTCCGCCTGAGACAGATCGATCCTGCCGTTTAAAAAAGCACGCTTGGTGAATTCGCCGGCCTCCGCCGGTCTTGCCCCATGCTTTAACACGGTCTCCAGTACCCGCTTTACCACATATACCCCTCCATGGCAGTCGATCTCCACCGTATCCTCTGCCGTATAGCTGTGGGGGTGTCTCATGTAAATTACAATCACCTCATCGATCATGGTTTCACCATCATAAATGTGACCGTAGGTAACCGTATGACTCGGAAGCTCCATGACATTCAATTCTCTTTTCGCCGGATAAAAGATCCTGGAAAGCACTGCCAGCGCTTCCTCCCCGCTGATGCGGACGATCCCGATCCCGGAGCTTGATACGGCTGTTGCAATGGCCGCGATTGTACCGCTCTGTTCCTGCATAATTTCCTCCAAAAAAGGGGCTTACACATCTTGTGCAGCCCCTTTTTCAATCTCGTTATTACTGTTCGCTTCGATGATACTCCCTGCGTTCTCTGTAAGGTCTTGAGGGGCGGTCATAGCGGTTGTTGTCGTAACGGCCTCTGCTTTCCTTTTTCAGAGAAACGATCACATGACGGTACGGCTCATCGCCCTCACTTCTCGTCACCACATACTTGTCATTCTGAAGTGCGGAATGAATGATCCGTCTCTCATACGGATTCATCGGCTCCAGAGAAACCGGTCTCTTTGTCCGCTTTACCTTGGAAGCGATATTTCTAGCCAGGCTTTCCAGCGTTGCTTTTCTTCTTTCACGGTAGTTTTCCGTGTCAAGCTTTACGCGGAGATATTCCTCGCTCTCTTTGTTGATAATCAGGCTTACCAGATACTGTAAGGAATCCAGGGTCTGTCCTCTCTTTCCGATCAGAACTCCCATGTCCGCTCCGGCAAGGTCAATGTTCAGGCACTTCTCTTCTTCGTCCATGGAAGAGGTCATGGTCACCTCCATATTCATGGCCGCAAATACATCCTTTAAAAACTCCTCCGCCATATCTGTTACTGTCAGTACTTTTCTTGCCTTGATAATGGCCGGTTTACTGTTAAAAATACCAAGAATTCCTGTGCTGCCTTTTTCTACTACAACATATTCCATCTTGTCGCTGGTGGTTTCCAACTGGATCAGTGCCTTTGTAACGGCATCTTCAACAGTTTTGGCTGATACTTCGATATAATCGCCCATGACAGTAACCTCCCTTATTTTTTCTTGCCCTTCTTCTCGTCGTAATCCTGAACCATACGGGCTCTGGAAGCGATGGTCCCCATATTTTCACGCTTCTCTTTGTAATAATCCGTTGAATTCGTCTTTGCTTTTGCTGCACGCTCCTCTTCCAAAGCCTTCTTTCGTTCGGCTGCGACAGCCGCCTTGTTGGCACTCTGGATCGTTGCGTTGGCATTGATGGGCGGAAGCCCTTTCTTTGCACGCTTTTTATTCTTTTTCTCGATGTTTTCCTTGATCATATCATCCACATCGATCTTCTTCATGTACTGATTGATTCCAATCTGAAGTACCATACGGGCGGTGGAGCTGGCTACCCAGTAAATACCGATACCGATGGGGAACGTGATACAGAAGAATACCGACATGATCGGCATTACCGTATTCATAGACTTCATAGCACCTGCGCCCGGTGCATCGGGATCCTGAGGCGCCGTATTCATGGTCTTTACACTGAGCCACTGGGTCAGTCCGGCGAGGATCGGGATGATCAGCGCGATCGAAAACTTAAAACCGGGAGCCTCCGTCAGGTTCATACCGCCGAGGAAGCTGTTGATATGAAGGAATTTAGAAGAAGTCTCTGTAATAACCCCTTCCAGAGCCGGAAATACTTCCTTTAACTGATTCCAGGAGGAAGCAGTGAATTTTCCAAATAGATCCACCAGCTTGTTTGCCTGACTGTAATCGATCTTATCAATGGGAAGCTTGTTAGCTGAAGCCAGGTCTGCGATCTTATTGATATAATCGGTCTGTTGCATAACCGGAGTAACCACATTCATAAGAAGGGTTTTTACCTCTGTGATATACGCCGGAATCCGGTAAATAACCTGGTACAGGGCAAACAGGATCGGAAGCTGAATGATCGTTGTTAAACAGCCGCCTGTCGGGGAAGCGCCGTACTTGTTATAAACGGCCTGCTGCTCCATCTGCATTTTCTGCATGGCTGCCTGATCCTGCTGTTTATTCTTATACTTCTTCTGAATCGCCATAAGCTCAGGCTGCATAACAGCATTCAGTTTCATAAACTTCTGCTGCTTGATCGTTAAAGGCAGAAGAATCAGATTGATGATGATGGTAAACAGAATAATACACCATGCAACATTGTGAACCCCAAGCTTGTAAATACCATCCATGATCCAGCCGAGAGCTGTGGCGATGGGGCCAATGATGATGGTTGTACTTTTTGTCAATAACAGAAAGTTCAAAGTTCCTACCTCCAAAATCAGGGTACGGGATCATACCCGCCCTTTGCAAAAGGATTGCATCTCAATATTCGTTTGACTGCCAGAAATGAGCCCTTTAAAGCACCATATTTTTCCAGCGCCTCAATGGCGTACTGGGAGCAGGTAGGCGTATAGATACAGCGGGTCCTTGTTTTCAGACCCGACAGATATTTTCTGTAAAAACGTATGCATCTGATCAGCAGACGCTTTATCATAGTTCTTCACCTGCATCCTACATCAAATGGTGGCTTTTCATCAGCTTTAAAAGGGCTCCCTCTATTTCCTGGTAAGTCCTGTCTCTGCATTTTTCTCTCGCAATGATCACAAGATCATATCCGCGCGCTGCCTCATTACAGCGGATCCGGTAACATTCGCGGATCTGTCGTTTCAGCCGGTGTCTCACCACGCTGTTTCCGACCTTTTTGCTGACAGAAATGCCGACTCTGTTTTCACCTTCATCGTCTCTTTTCCTCGTATACATGACGAGGTATCGGTTTGCAAGGGAGTTTCCTCTGCGGTAGACCGCCTGAAACTCCTTATTCTTTTTTAACGAATGGAATGTACTCATACTCTACCTATTGAAGGGAAAACAAAAGGCCACAATGCTGCGGCCTTATGCTGATAACTGCTTTCTTCCCTTTGCTCTTCTGGCTGCTAAAACTTTTCTTCCACCTTTGGAACTCATTCTTGCACGGAAGCCATGAACCTTTGCACGGGATCTCTTCTTGGGCTGGAATGTCATCTTCATGATCACAACACCTCCTTTTCTCCAGTTTACGTATAATAAAACATCATTTCCATTATAGGCAAAGAGGAAAGTTCCGTCAAGCGGAATTTTACGGAAAAACGCGATTCTTCTGCGGTTTTTTCCCTTTTATCCCCATTTTTTTCTTCGTCCACAGTTCGTCCCCAATATATCCACATGGTTATCCACAGTTGTCCACAATTTGTGGATAAGTTGTGGATAAGTCTGTGGTTTTGTTGTTATTTCCCTGTGTATATGTTTCTGAAACCCTTATTTTTCAAGGCTTTTCCGCTGTGGACAAAGTTATCCACAGTTTCTCGTTGAAATTTATCAAAACTTGGTATAGAATAATAAGGGTATATGGCTTACTTTGCCTTTGTGGATAAGTTTATCCACAGTATCCACAATGAACGATAATCAGGAGAATCCGAAAATGCTTCAGAAAATACTTGATAACTGGGAAAAAATCATTCAGCTCATGCGGGAAGAATATGATATTGCCGATGTCAGCTATAATACCTGGCTGAAACCGCTTCAGGTTCAGTCTGTCGATGAATCCAGCCATGTGGTCCATGTGGCCAGCCTGGATCCTGCCGTAGAAGGCCTCGGCCTGGATCTGATCCGAAAAAAATATGCGTTTCCGCTCCAGATCTCCATTCTGGAGGTCACCGGGTATGATTGTACGGTGCAGTTTTCCGTGAAAAACGAGAAGACTTCCTCCGGAAATCAGGAGTCTGCTGCCAAGGAACCGGACGCTTCCCTGTTTTCGGTCATGCAAAGTGCCAATTTAAACCCGAAGTATACCTTTGATACCTTCGTGGTCGGCTCCAATAATAAAATGGCGCATGCAGCGGCGCTGGCAGTGGCGGAAAATCCTGCCCAGATCTACAATCCTCTGTTTATCTACGGAGGCGTGGGACTGGGAAAGACCCATCTGATGCACTCCATCGCCAACTTTATTTTAAAGAACGATCAGACAAAGAAGATCACCTATGTGACCTCTGAGAAGTTCACCAACGAGCTGATCGATGCGATCCGGAATAAAAATATGACAACCTCCGCCCAGTTCCGGGAGAAATACCGGAATAATGACGTACTCCTCATCGACGATATCCAGTTTATTATAGGAAAAGAGAGTACTCAGGAGGAATTTTTCCATACCTTCAACGCCCTTCATGATGCGAAAAAGCAGATCATTATCTCCAGCGACCGTCCACCCAAGGACTTCAAGACCCTGGAGGAGCGTCTTGTTTCCCGTTTTGAATGGGGCCTGGCCGTTGATATCCAGTCTCCTGATTATGAGACGCGAATGGCGATTCTCCGGAAAAAAGAGGAAATGGATGGCTACAACATCGACAATGAGGTGATCAAATACATTGCCACCAACGTAAAATCCAATATCCGTGAGCTGGAGGGTGCACTGACTAAGGTCATCGCCTTGTCGAAGCTCGATAACTCCGAGATCACCCTGGAGCTGGCAGAAGAAGCCTTAAAGGATTTCATTTCTCCCAATAAAACAGCGGCGGTGACGCCTCAGAGCATCATCAATGTAGTGGCAGACCATTATAAATGTACACCCGAGGACATTTTATCGGCAAAGCGGAACAAGGAAATCGTAGTTCCCAGACAGGTCGTAATGTATTTATGCCGCACAATGACCGATACGCCGCTCCAGACCATCGGAAAGGCCCTCGGCGGGAAGGATCATTCCACCATCATGAGCGGTGTAAAGAAGATCACCAAGCAGCTGGAGACCGATGAGGCCATGAGCCATACCATCGAAGTCCTGAAAAAGAAGCTGAATCCTGTTTAACAGACCGCTTCTCACTGAGATCTGAGAAAAGCGATCGAACGATCGTTATAACAGGATCACTATATATAAGTAGAAACTCCGTCTGTGCATAAGGATGTGGATATTTCTGTGGATGGTTTGTGGACAGATTGTGGATAAGATCAGCCTGGATTTTCACCTGTGGATAACCGAGGTTTTCCCCACAGAGCTGCCGGCAGTTATCCACATAGTTATCCCGTGCGATTTTCCTTGCAGTCCCTGGCTTTTCAGGGCTTTTCCACAAATCCACAGTCCCTACTACTACGACTACTGAATCTTTTTATTTCTTTCTTTATCTACGCGCCGGACCGGCCGTGAAAGGAGTTATACACAATTATGAAATTATCCTTTGAAAAATCTGCGCTTCTTGGCGCCATCAGTATTGTTATGAAAGCGGTTCCCTCCAGAACCACCATGCCGATCCTGGAGTGCATCCTGATCGATGCTTCGGAAGATGAAATCAAGCTGACAGCAAACGACATGGAGCTTGGCATCGAAACAAAAGCAGAAGGAAGTATTCTGGAGCATGGAAAAATCGCTCTGGATGCCAAGCTGTTTTCGGAAATTATCCGAAAGCTGCCGGACAGCATGATCTGGCTGGAGAGTGATGAGGAACTTAACGTTACCATCACCTGTGAGAAGTCGAACTTCCGGATCGCCGGAAAACCGGGTGATGAATTTTCTTATCTGCCTTATATCGAGCGGAATAAATACATCAGCCTGTCTCAATTTACCTTAAAGGAAATTATCCGCCAGACTATTTTCTCTATTGCAGCGAATGAGAACAACAAGCTGATGACAGGAGAACTGTTTGAGGTTTGTGATGATTTCTTACGGGTTGTTTCCCTGGACGGCCATCGGATTTCGATTCGAAAGGTTCAGTTAAAGGATCATTATGAGAATGAAATGGTGATCGTTCCCGGCAAGACGCTGATCGAGATCAGCAAGATCCTGTCCGGCGAGACCGAAAAAGAGGTATTTCTCTACTTTACCAATAATCATGTTCTTTTTGAGTTCGATGATACGGTGGTGGTATCCCGTCTTATTGAAGGGAAATATTTTAATGTGGATCAGATGCTTTCCAACGATTATGAAACCAGGATCTCCGTACACAAGCAGGAGCTTCTTGATTCCATCGAGCGTTCCACACTGTTGATCCGGGAGAGCGATAAGAAGCCCATCATCATTACCGTGACCGACAATGGCCTTGAGGTGGCGATCCGTTCTGCCATCGGTTCTCTGAAGGAAGAGATTTTGATCAACAAAGAGGGAAAGGATATTACCATCGGCTTCAATCCCAAGTTCCTGATTGATGCACTTCGTGTTATCGATGATGAAACCGTGGATATTTATATGGTCAATTCCAAGGCACCCTGCTTTATCCGGGACAGCGAGGGCGCATATATCTATTTGATCCTCCCGGTAAACATTTAAGGAGTTCGTTCGTATGCAGACAGTAAAGATCAAAGATGAATATATTAAGCTTGGCCAGGTATTAAAGCTGGCCAGATTTGTGTCCTCCGGTGTGGAGGCCAAGGAAGTCATTCTGGACGGACAGGTGAAGGTCAACGGCGAGGTATGCCTCATGAGAGGAAAAAAGATCGTGGCCGGAGATGAGGTTTCCTTTGACGGAAAGACTCTGAAGGTTGAAAATTAGGTGTTCGTATGTTTGTGAAAACCCTGGAGCTGAAAAACTACCGGAATTATGAAAAACTGCATATTGATTTTTCGTCCGGTACGAATATCCTCTACGGAGACAATGCCCAGGGAAAAACCAATATCCTGGAATCCATTTATGTCTGTGCGACTTCCAAATCCCATCGTGGAAGTAAGGATAAGGAGATCATTCATTTTCATGATGAGGAATCCCATATCAAGCTTCTGGTGGAGAAAAAGGGCCGGGAGACCAGGATCGATATGCATCTGAAGAAGAATAAGACCAAGGGGATCGCCATTGACGGACTCCCGATCCGAAAGGCCAGTGAACTGTTCGGAAATCTGAATGTGGTCTTTTTTTCTCCGGAGGATTTAAATATCATAAAAAACGGGCCGGCGGAGCGGCGGCGGTTTCTGGATATGGAACTGTGCCAGCTTGACCGGTTTTATACCGCAGGGCTTGTATCTTATAATCAGGTCCTGAATCAGAGAAATAAACTGTTAAAGGAGTTAAGCTTCCGGCCGGAGTATGAAGATATGCTTCCGGTCTGGGATGAACAGATGGTGAACTACGGCGTCCGTGTCATGGAGCGGCGCCGGTCGTTTTTAAAGGAGCTTGGAGAGATCATCTCCGGGATCCACAGGAGTCTGACCGGCGGAAAAGAAGAGATCCGGGTGGTTTATGAGCCGGATACGGAGCCGGAGCAGTTTGCGGCAGCGCTTCTGGAATCCAGGGAGCGTGATAAGAAGAACAGGGTTTCCATGCGGGGACCCCACCGGGACGATATTGTATTTTTAGTAAACGGAATCGATATCCGTAAATACGGCTCCCAGGGACAGCAGCGCAGCGCGGCACTGTCCTTAAAGCTATCGGAGATTGAGATGATCCGGCGTACCATCAGTGATCCGCCGGTGCTTCTTCTGGATGATGTGCTTTCCGAGCTGGACGCAAACCGGCAGAATCATCTGCTGGAGAGTATTAAGGGGATCCAGACCATCATCACCTGTACGGGTCTTGATGAGTTTGTGAATAACCATTTTTCCATGAATCAGGTTTATCAGGTAGTAAATGGCAGGATTGTCAAAGAGGGATAGAGACAGGAGGTACTTATGAGTTCCGAATTTGATTATGGTGCAGAGCAGATCCAGGTGCTGGAAGGACTGGAGGCAGTACGGAAGCGTCCGGGTATGTATATCGGCAGTACGTCGTCCAGAGGACTTCATCATCTGGTCTATGAGATCGTAGATAACTCTGTGGACGAGGCCCTGGCCGGTTTCTGCGATACCATTGAGGTCACGATCAATGAAGATGATTCCATCACCGTGGTGGATAACGGACGAGGTATGCCTGTTGATGAACATCCGAAGATGCACGTTCCGGCTGTGGAGGTTATTTTTACCCAGCTCCATGCCGGTGGAAAGTTCGGCGGCGGTGCCTATAAGGTATCCGGCGGACTTCATGGTGTCGGTGCGTCAGTTGTAAACGCGCTGTCCGACTGGCTGGAGGTTACTATTTACCGGGAAGGAAATGTTTACCGCCAGCGCTACGAAAAGGGAAAGACTGTGTCGAAGCTGGAGGTCATCGGAACCTGCAAAAAGGCGAAGCACGGCTCCACGGTTACCTTTAAGCCGGACGGAACCATCTTTGAGGAGACCGTTTATGACTTTAATATCTTAAAGCAGCGTCTTCGGGAAATGGCCTTTTTGACCAAGGGCATTAAGATCGTCCTTACGGACAAACGTCCCGGAAAGGAGCAGGAGCGGACCTTCCACTACATGGGCGGAATCAAGGAGTTCGTCCAGTATCTGAACCGCAGCAATGAGGTTCTGTATCCGGATATCATCTACTGCGAGGGAACCGTGGACGGGATTGCCGTGGAGGTGGCTGTCCAGCATAATGATTCCTACTCAGAGAGCGCCTACAGCTTTGTCAACAACATCAACACCCCTGAGGGCGGAACTCATGTGGCAGGCTTCCGAAATGCCCTTACAAAGACCTTTAATGATTATGCAAGAAAGAACGGGCTGTTAAAGGAAAAAGAATCCAATCTGTCCGGCGAGGATATCCGTGAGGGTATGACTGCTATCATCAGCGTTAAGATCGAGAATCCCCAGTTTGAGGGACAGACCAAGCAGAAGCTTGGCAACAGTGAAGCGAGAAATGCCGTGGACTGTGTGGTAAGCGAACAGCTCACCTACTTCCTGGAACAGCATCCTCAGGTGGCCAAGGTGATCTGTGAAAAATCCATTCTGGCACAGCGGGCCAGAGCGGCGGCCAGAAAGGCAAGGGATTTAACGAGAAGAAAGACGGCGCTGGAGAGCGCGGCTCTTCCCGGAAAGCTGGCAGATTGCTCGGATAAGAATCCGGAAAACTGCGAGATCTACATCGTTGAGGGAGATTCCGCAGGCGGCTCTGCAAAGACTGCCCGTTCCAGAAATACTCAGGCAATCCTTCCTCTTCGAGGAAAAATCTTAAATGTGGAGAAGGCAAGACTGGACAAGATCTATGCCAACGCCGAGATCAAGGCCATGATCACCGCCTTTGGAACGGGAATCCACAATGACTTTGATATTACAAAGCTTCGTTACCACAAGATTATTTTAATGACCGATGCCGATGTGGACGGTGCTCATATCAATACGCTTCTTCTGACCTTTATCTACCGGTTTATGCCGGAACTGATCAAGCAGGGCTATGTGTATCTGGCACAGCCGCCCCTGTATAAGATCGAGAAGAACAAGAAGGTCTGGTATGCTTATGATGACAAGGAATTAAACCAGATCTTAAACGAGATCGGCAGAGATAACAGCAATAAGATTCAGCGTTACAAGGGACTGGGCGAGATGGATCCGGAGCAGCTGTGGGAGACCACCATGGATCCGGAGCGGAGAGTCCTTCTGAAAGTAACCATGGACGAAGAGACTTCTTCCGAGCTTGATCTGACCTTTACGACCCTGATGGGCGACAAGGTCGAGCCGAGAAGAGAATTTATCGAGCAGAACGCCAAGTATGGTGAGCTGGATATTTAAGGGAGGAGCAGTAAATGGATAACACGATCTTTGACAAAATCCATGAGGTCGATCTTCAGAAGACCATGGAGAAGTCTTATATTGATTATGCGATGAGCGTGATCGCAGCCCGTGCCCTCCCCGATGTGCGGGATGGCCTGAAGCCGGTGCAGCGTCGTGTGCTCTATGCCATGATCGAGTTGAACAACGGGCCGGACAAGCCCCACAGAAAATGTGCCCGTATCGTCGGCGATACCATGGGTAAATACCATCCCCACGGCGACAGTTCCATCTACGGAGCGCTGGTCAACATGGCGCAGGAGTGGTCTATGCGCTATACCCTGGTGGATGGTCACGGAAACTTCGGCTCCGTAGACGGTGACGGTGCGGCTGCCATGCGTTATACCGAGGCGCGTTTAAGCAAGATCTCCATGGAGATGCTGGCAGACATCAATAAAGACACCGTAGACTTTGTTCCAAACTTTGATGATACGGAAAAAGAGCCTGCAGTTCTTCCTTCCAGATTCCCGAACCTTCTGGTAAACGGAACCTCCGGAATCGCTGTCGGCATGGCGACTAATATTCCTCCTCATAACCTGCGGGAGGTTATTGATGCAGTCGTAAAGATCATCGACAATCGGGTTATGGAGGATCGTGATACGGAGATCGATGAGCTTCTTGACATCGTGAAGGGACCCGATTTCCCCACCGGCGCCCAGATTCTCGGACGCAGCGGAATCGATGATGCTTACCGGACCGGCCGCGGAAAAATCCGTGTCCGTGCCGTGACTGATATTGAACCCATGCCTAACGGAAAGCACCGGATCATCGTGACCGAGCTTCCCTACATGGTAAATAAGGCAAGACTGATCGAAAAGATTGCCGAGCTGGCAAGAGATAAAAAAATCGACGGAATCACCGACCTGCGTGATGAGTCCGACCGGAGTGGTATGCGGATCTGCATCGAGCTGCGCCGTGACGTCAATCCGACCATTATCTTAAACCAGTTGTTTAAGCATACCCAGCTTCAGGACAGCTTCAGCGTGATCATGCTGGCGCTTGTAAACAACGAACCGAAGGTTATGAATCTCCAGGAGATGCTGAAGGAATACCTGAAGCATCAGGAAGAGGTTGTAACCAGAAGAACAAAATACGATTTAAACAAGGCAGAGGAGCGGGCCCATATCTTAGAGGGCTTATTGATCGCACTGGATAACATCGACGAAGTGATTAAAATTATCCGTGGTTCCAGAAGCACAGCCGATGCAAAAGCAAACCTGATCAAGCGGTTCGGGCTCAGCGATGCTCAGGCCCAGGCCATCGTGGACATGCGTCTGCGTGCGCTGACCGGCTTGGAACGGGAGAAGATCGAGAACGAGTACCGCGAGCTGGAAGCAAGGATTGCCGAGTTGAAGGCTATTCTTGCCGATGAAAAGAAGCTTCTTGCCGTGATCAAGGAAGAAATTTTAATTATTTCTGCCAAGTACGGGGATGACCGCCGGACAACCATCAGCATGGACGAAAACGATATGTCCATGGAGGATCTGATCGCTGACGAAAATACGGTGATCGCCATGACCAATCTGGGCTACATCAAGCGCATGAGCGAGAATAATTTCAAGGCACAGCACCGCGGCGGCAAGGGTATTAAGGGAATGCAGACGATCGAGGAGGATTACATCGAGGATCTTCTGATGACCAGCACCCACCATTATCTGATGTTCTTTACAAACAAGGGAAAGGTATACCGTCTGAAGGCATACGAGATCCCCGAAGCCAGCCGGACCGCGAGAGGAACTGCCATCGTGAACCTGCTTCAGCTTCTTCCGGGTGAAAAGGTCACGGCGATCATTCCGATCCGTGAGTATGAGCAGGGACGTTATCTGTTTATGGCAACCAAGGACGGTATGGTGAAGAAGACTGCCATCACCGAGTACCAGAATATCCGTAAGTCCGGGCTCCAGGCTATCAATTTAAAAGATGGAGATGAGCTCATCGAGGTAAAATCGACCAACAATAAGAAGGATATTCTCCTTGTTACCAAATTCGGCCAGTGCATCCGCTTCCATGAGACTGACGTAAGACCTACCGGCCGTGCGTCCATGGGCGTGATCGGCATGAAGCTGGATTCCGGTGATGAGGTAGTCGGCATGCAGATGAATACCCAGGGCGAGGCGCTTCTTATTGTGTCGGAGAATGGCATGGGCAAGCGGACGCTTCTGGAGGAATTTGCGCCTCAAAACCGCGGCGGAAAGGGCGTAAAGTGCTATAAGATCAACAATAAGACAGGTTCCATCGTGGGAGCGAAGATTGTGAAACCCGATCAGGAGATCATGATCATCACGACAGAGGGCATTATCATCCGGCTGAATGTGGAGGATATTTCCATTCTCGGAAGGATCACTTCCGGCGTGAAGCTGATCAACATCGATGAAAAGGATATTTCCGTGGCAAGTATTGCAAAGGTGCGGGAGGATCCAAATAACAATGATGACGGCCAGATGACCCTGGAATTGAAATAAAAGTAAGGCGGGGCCTGGGATTTCCGGGCTCCGCATTTTTAAAATCATAAAAAACCGGTTTTAAAAGAACCGCAGCATGAAAATCAAGAAATCAATGGAGGAATTTATGAGAACGATCCATACCGATGAAATTACAAGGGCAGTGAAGGAGCTTTGCATTGAGGCCAATCTTCATTTGTCTTCCGATATGCGCCAGGTGTTTGATGCTTCTCTGGAAAAAGAGGAATCGCCACTTGGAAAAAAGATCCTGAACCAGTTAAAGGAAAACCTGGCGATTGCCGACAGTGACGAGATCCCCATCTGTCAGGATACGGGAATGGCAGTGGTCTTTTTGAAGGTGGGGCAGGATGTCCATATCATTGGGGATACTGTGGAAAACGCAGTCAATAACGGCGTCCGTTGTGGCTATGTGGAGGGATACCTCCGGAAATCCGTGGTCGGAGATCCGATTTTACGGGAAAATACAAAGGATAACACGCCTGCGGTGATCCATTATGAGATCGTTCCCGGGGATAAGCTGGAGATCACGGTGGCTCCTAAGGGCTTCGGAAGTGAGAATATGAGCCGGATCTTTATGTTAAAGCCGGCAGACGGGATCGAGGGCGTAAAAGAAGCTATTTTAACGGCAGTGAGGGATGCTGGCCCCAATGCCTGTCCTCCCATGGTGGTTGGTGTCGGGATTGGCGGCACCTTTGAAAAGTGTGCCTATCTGGCGAAAAAGGCCTTGACGAGAAATGCCCTGGAGCATTCCAAAATTCCGTATGTGCGTGACCTGGAGGAAGAAATGCTTGAGAAGATCAACGGGCTCGGCATCGGTCCCGGCGGTCTCGGAGGACGGGTGACAGCCTTTGCCGTCAACATTGAGACCTATGCGACCCATATTGCGGGACTTCCCGTGGCTGTGAACATTTGTTGTCACGTGAACCGTCATGCAGTGAGAGTGTTATAAGGAGGAGGGTATCATGGATCAGTACATCAATGCTCCGTTCGGAGAAAAAGTTACATCGAAATTAAAGGCCGGTGATTATGTTTATATTTCCGGAACCATCTATACCGCAAGAGATGCCGCTCACAAGCGGATGGCAGAGGCTCTTTCCAGAGGGGAGGAACTTCCCTTTGATATCAAAGATCAGGTAATTTACTATATGGGACCGGCGCCGGCCAGAGAGGGACAGGTCATCGGATCGGCAGGTCCCACCACGGCCAGCCGTATGGATAAGTATGCGCCGGAGCTTCTGGATCTTGGTTTAAGGGGAATGATCGGAAAAGGAAAGCGTTCGAAAGCAGTGCTGGATGGCGTTGTCCGGAATAAAGCCGTTTATCTGGCAGCTGTCGGAGGCGCCGGGGCGCTGCTTTCCAAGTGCATTACTTCTGCCGAGGTGATCGCCTATGAGGATCTCGGAACCGAGGCAATCCGGAAGCTGACCGTTAAGGATTTTCCGGCCATTGTTGTTGTCGACTGTGATGGGCATAACCTGTATGAGACGGCGGTGGAAGCATACAGGAAATAATAAGAATTTCTGAAAAAAGGGATTGACAAAGACCTGGTGATTTAGTATACTAGGGTATGCGTCATGTGACGCGTCATATGGAAAAGCAAGTTCGGAGAAATACTCAAGAGGCCGAAGAGGCGCCCCTGCTAAGGGTGTAGGTCGGGCAACCGGCGCGAGGGTTCAAATCCCTCTTTCTCCGCTCTGTTTCCATAAAACGCAGAGCAGTGCTTGAAAATAAAATGAAAAAGTTGTTGACAAACACTGATAAACATGATATAGTAAAGACCTGTCGCGAAAACGACAGAAAATAAAAAGAAAAAAATAAATAAAAAAGTTGTTGACAAGCGATCGGCGATGTGATAGAATAAAGAAGTTGTCGCTGAGAACTGAAAGACAACAACAAAGAGAACCTTGATAACTGAACAGTATATTCCAACCCCTGAAAATTCTATAAAAAGAAGTT
>NZ_JBQKGG010000016.1:0-53850 GCF_052118925.1 Candidatus Paralachnospira sp. LCP21S3_A2 | reverse complement strand
CTGGAGACAGAGATGATCCTGGTGGATATAGGAGGTTAGCTGCCATAGAGGGAAGGGTATACACAAGGCCAGTAAAGCGAAAATCAATGACGTTTTATTTCGTATACCATTTAACCGCTATTTCAGTACCTGATACATCGAAATGCTCATAGCTGTGGCTTATTCACTGAGATATGAAAGGTTGAAAAACCTTGAATTTTCAATAAAAAACACTTGATTATATGAGGAGGTGTTTTATATGTTACTGTCAAACACAGAAAATATCGGAAGACCTTATGAAGTATTGTCACTTGTTACTGGCTGCAGTGTTCTCTGTAAGAATATTGGCCGCGATATTGGTTCAAGCTTCAAGAATCTTGTGGGAGGTGAGATGAAGGCGTACGCAGAGATGCTTGACAATTCTCAGGTGCTGGCTGTCCAGAAGATGATGGCAAGAGCAGAAAGCATGGGAGCAGATGCAGTTGTAAATATCCGGTTTTCAAGCTCCAGTATTGTTCAGGGCGGAGCAGAGATTCTTGCCAGCGGAACGGCAGTGAAATTTAAATAGGCAGAGTACAGTAAAAACGAATGGTGTGAAATGAAAACGGATAGAAGCGTAAAGACAGGAACAGAGAAATAGGAACAGAAGAATAGGACCAAAACAGAATAGAAACAGAAATGACAAGGCTGTCAGCGCAGGAAACTGCACTGTGGCCTTTTCTTGTTTTCAGAAAGACAAAATCTATACTTTTTTTGAAAATTGTGGTAGGATAAAAAGCAAATTTGTTTTAATTCGGAGCCAGGACAAAGGAAGAGGGAAATCAGTATGAAAAGGAGAGGCGTGTATGCTGCAGACAATTGAGAAAATTAACAGTGTGGTGAATAATTTTGTTTGGGGCGTTCCGGCAATGGCCTGTATTATCATTGTAGGTCTTTATCTGAGTGTCCGGACTAGGTTTATCCAGATACGGAAGCTGGGCTATGCCTTTAAGGAAACACTGGGGAAGGTATTTCACAAGAAGGAAGCAGCTGTTGGGGCCATGACGCCATTTCAGGCAGTCTGTACGGCGCTGGCGGCAACTGTGGGAACGGGAAATATTGCCGGTGTAGCAGGTGCGATTGCCATTGGCGGACCAGGTGCGGTATTCTGGATGTGGATGTCGGCACTGCTTGGTATGTGCACGAAGTTTGCGGAAGTAACGCTGGCAGTTCATTATCGTGAAAAAAATACGAAGGGTGACTGGGTCGGCGGCCCATGTATTACATAAAGAACGGACTTGGAAAGAACTGGCAGTGGCTGGCGGTAACCTTTTCAATCCTCGGCGTACTGACTGTGTTCGGAACTGGAAATGCGACCCAGGTAAATACGATTACAACAGCCATTAATTCGGCATTGCTGAATTATGGAGTGATCGGTCAGAATTCGGTAGCAACGTCGAATCTGATTATCGGAATTGTGATCACAGTACTGGTGGCAGTCATCCTGCTGGGCGGAATCAAGCGGATCGGTAAGGTAACAGAGCGCCTTGTTCCGTTTATGGCGCTGCTTTATATCCTTTTGGGAATCGGCGTAATTGTGATCCACATCAATCGTGTACCGATGGTGTTTGCGCAGATTTTTGAGTGTGCGTTCAGCCCCCGGGCGATTACCGGAGGTGCGGTCGGCGGTATGTTCATGGCCATGAAAAAGGGCTTTTCCAGAGGGATCTTTTCCAACGAGGCCGGTCTTGGTACCGGTTCCATCGCCCATGCCTGTGCTGATACGGATGAAGCGGTTCATCAGGGATTATTCGGAATCTTTGAAGTATTTATGGATACCATTGTGATCTGTACGATGACAGCACTGGTTATTTTGTGCAGTGGTGTGACCGTTAACTACGGAGCGGCAGCAGGTGCAGAGCTGACCATCAGCGGCTTTACGTCAACATATGGAAACTGGGTGTCGATTTTTACCGCTGTGGCAATGTGCTGCTTTGCTTTCTCTACGATTTTGGGCTGGGGACTTTATGGAACCCGGTGTCTGGAGTTTTTGGCGGGATCGAAGATGAACAAGCCCTTTATGGTAGTTTATGCACTGGTGGCGCTGCTTGGAGCAACCATGGATCTGGGGCTGTTATGGAATATTGCCGAGACCTTTAATGGCCTTATGGCGATTCCCAACCTGATTGCATTGTTCTTACTGGGAGGAACCGTTGTAAAGCTGGTAAAAGAGTACATGGCGAAAGAAGGATAATCGTACAGAGTATTTATATATGGAAGAAAGGACAACAGGATGGCAGTACGGCTGATTGCGCTGGATCTGGACGGGACAGCGCTTCGAGAGCACAGGGAGATGACGGAGCGGACGCGGGAGGCAATCCTGGCGGCACTGGATGCCGGGATTCTGGTGGTTCCGTCCACCGGACGATCTTACCGGGATATTCCGGGGGAAGTCAGGAATATTCCGGGGATTCCGTATTTTCTGACCTCCAACGGAGCCAGGGTGCTGGAAGGAAATCCGGAAACGTCAGCAGAGACTCTGCCATCCAGTGTCTATACGGATCTGATTCCATGGGAACGGGCGGAGCAGGCACTGCGGATCCTGGAGGAGTACGATGTGCAGCCGTCGGTTCATATGTGCGGGTTAAGTGTGAACTTAAAGACAGCGGATCCCCGTGTTATTGCCAGGTATGGGAATACGGATTATTTTACGAGGAATAGTGCCGATAATCTGGCGGAGCATGTGCGGGAGAAGCGGATCGGAGTGGAAAAGATTTTTGCAATCCTGTTTCGGGACGAGGCAAAAGAAGAAATTTTACAACGGATGGAGGCAATTTATCCCTTTGCAGTGTCGGCATCAGGGGATGATAACCTTGAACTGAACAGCCAGACGGCCGATAAGGGGCGGGCGCTGGGAGAACTGACGCGCTTCCTTGGGATCAGCAGGGAGGATACAGCGGTTATCGGTGACAGCATCAACGATCAGACGATGTTTCAGTTTGGCGGTCATCGGATCGCCATGGGAAATGCAGCTGTTTCGATTAAGAAAATGGCACAGCATACGGCACCCTCCTGCGAGGAGGATGGCGCAGCGTATGCGATGGAACGGCTGATCCGGGGCGAATGGTAAGAGGAGACTGTTTTAGGAGACTGTTTTGACAGTCTCCTTGCTGTTTTCAGAGAAAATCCGGAGAACTGACCGGAATGAAAAGAAATTTTGACAGTTTTTTGTATTTTGTTTTTTTAAAGGACTTGACATTGCAGAAAAAGGGAAGTACAATAGGCAACACGATAAGAAACAAAAACAAATGTCTTTCAGGGAAAGACAACGAGGAGGAATTATTATGAAAAGAAGAGGTTTGTGTCTTGTACTTGCTGCGGTCATGGCTATGACAGCAATGGCAGGCTGCGGCGGAAAGAAGAGTGCGTCCAGCGGAGATACGTTTAAGATTGGCGGACAGGGTCCGACAACCGGAAATGCTGCTATTTACGGAAATGCTGTAAAGAACGGCATGGAGCTGGCTGCAAACGAGATCAACGCGGCAGGCGGAATCAACGGCAAGCAGGTCGAGATCAAATTCGAGGATGATGAGGCAGATGCTGAGAAGGCAGTCAATGCCTACAACAATTTAAAGGACTGGGGTATGCAGGCTCTGGTCGGACCGACAACCTCCGGAGCATGTGAGGCAGTCGTAACCAAGACAAAGGAAGCCGGTATGTTCCAGCTTACACCTTCTGCAACATCCTTAAATTCCATTAAGGAAGATAATGCATACCGTATGTGTTTCTCTGACCCGGCACAGGGTACTGTAGCAGCACAGTACATCGCAGCCAATAATCTGGCAAAGAAGATCGCAGTGATCTACGACAGCGGCGATGCTTACTCCAGCGGTATTTATGAGAACTTCGCAAAGGAAGCTCCCAATCAGGGACTTGAGATCGTAGCGGCTGAGTCCTTTACCTCCGAGAGCAACAAGGACTTCTCCGTACAGCTTCAGAAAGCAAAAGACGGCGGCGCAGATATGGTATTCCTGCCGATCTACTACACCGAGGCTTCTCTGATCCTTGCAAAGGCAAAGGAAATGAATTTCGCTCCCACATTCTTCGGATGTGACGGTATGGACGGAATCCTGACACTGGAAAACTTCGATACTTCTCTTGCAGAGGGACTGATGTTAATGACTCCTTTCTCCGCAGAGGCAGAGGACGAGAAGACCCAGAACTTTGTAAAGACTTACAAAGAAAAATATGGTGATACCCCGAATCAGTTCGCAGCAGATGCTTATGACTGCATGTATGTGATCAAGGAAGCGGCCGAAAAGGAAAATGTAACGCCGGATATGAGCGCTTCTGATCTTTGTGAAGCATTGAAGAAAGGCATGAGCGAGCTTAAATATACTGGTCTGACTGGTAAGGATATTACCTGGGGTACAGACGGCGAGCCTACCAAGGAGCCCATTGCGGTTAAGATCGAAAATGGTGCTTATGTATTTATGTAACAGGTAAAAAAGGCAGGGTGTCCCGAGGGATTGGGACACCCTTTTGTCTATGAAAGGGCTGGTGGAGATCCAATGAGTTTTTTATCCTATTTAATCAACGGAGTGAGCCTGGGAAGTGTGTATGCGATTATCGCGCTGGGCTACACCATGGTATATGGCATTGCGAAAATGTTGAATTTTGCCCATGGTGATATTATTATGGTGGGCAGTTTTGCGGCATACATTGCCATGATCAGTGCAGGGGTCTCCCCCATTGTAAGCGTACTTCTGGCAATGGTCATCTGTACGGTTCTGGGTCTCCTCATTGAGCGGATCGCATATAAGCCGCTCCGGAGTGCACCGTCTCTGGCTGTTCTGATCACTGCCATCGGTGTGAGCTATTTCCTGCAGAATATGGCGCTTCTGGTATTTGGATCGGATACAAAGACCTTCCCCAATGTGGTTTCCTTCGGCGGAATCAGTCTGGCGGGCGGAAGCCTTCAGATCTCCGGTGTGACCATTGTGACGGTTGCAGCCTGTATTGTGATCGTCGTGGGACTGAGCCTGTTCATCAACAAGTCCAAGGCCGGCCAGGCCATGCTGGCGGTTTCCGAGGACCGTGGGGCAGCCCAGCTTATGGGAATCAATGTCAATAAGACCATTGCATTAACCTTTGCTATCGGCTCTGCACTGGCGGCGGTAGCAGGCGTTTTGCTCTGTTCGGCGTATCCGGCACTGAATCCCTATACGGGCGCCATGCCTGGCATCAAGGCATTCGTGGCAGCCGTATTTGGTGGGATCGGCTCCATTCCGGGAGCGATGATCGGCGGAATCCTTCTTGGTATCATTGAAATTCTGGCGAAAGCTTACATTTCCTCCCAGCTTGCAGACGCGATCGTGTTTGCAGTGCTGATTGTGATCCTGTTGGTAAAGCCTACCGGAATCTTCGGCAAGAAGATCCAGGAAAAGGTATAAGGAGGACTGGAAATGAAGCAGATGAAGCAAATGCAGAAAACAACAAAATATAATTTCTCTATTTATGCCATGGTGATCATCTTTGCCATTGTGATGCAGCTGATGTCCGCCCTGGGAATGTTGTCCAGCCTTTTAGAGGGGCTGCTGGTTCCCATGACAGCGTACATGATCCTGGCAGTTTCTCTGAATCTGGTAGTTGGAATTCTTGGGAATTTAAGTCTCGGACATGCAGGCTTTATGTGTGTCGGCGCCTTTTCCAGTGCATTTTTCTCTAAGCTGGCAGAGGGAGCCATGCCTGACGGCCTGCGGTTTTTCCTGGCGTTACTGATCGGCGTCATTGTGGCCGGTATTTTCGGAATCCTTATTGGAATCCCGGTACTGAGACTGCGCGGCGATTATCTGGCCATCGTAACACTGGCATTCGGTGAGATCATTAAAAACGTGATCAATGCCATGTATGTCGGTGTGGACGGAAGCGGGTTCCATTTTTCGTTAAAGGATTCGGTTTCCCTGAATCTGGATTCCACCGGCGAGGTCATCGTCAATGGAGCCCAGGGGATCAATGGAACGCCTCATGATTCTTCATTTATCATCGGGATCCTGCTGTTATTGCTGACACTGGTTATCATTCTGAACCTGATCAATTCCAGAGGCGGACGCGCGATCATGGCGATCCGTGACGACCGGATCGCAGCGGAATCGGTGGGAATTAATATTACAAAATACAAGATGATGGCATTTGCCATGTCGGCAGCCATTGCCGGAGCAGCAGGTGTGCTTTATGCCCATAACCTGTCCTCCCTGGTGGCATCGCCCAAGAACTTCGGTTACAATATGTCCATCATGATCCTGGTTTATGTGGTTCTCGGAGGAATCGGAAATATGAGAGGTTCCCTGATCGCGGCAGTTGTCTTGACGCTGATCCCGGAGCTTCTGCGAGGCCTGTCCAACTATCGTATGCTGATCTACTCCATTATCCTGATCGTGGTTATGATCTTTAACTGGAGCAAGGGCGGCAGGGAATTCAAGGAAAAGCTGGCAGTGAAGCTGCGTAACGTGTTCCGTTCCAAGAGAAAGGAGGCCAGGTAAGATGGCGTTATTAGAGGTTAAAAATCTCGGCATTTCGTTCGGCGGCCTCCGTGCGGTCAATGCCTTTGAGATCCAGATCGAAAAAGGCCAGCTTTACGGACTGATCGGTCCCAACGGTGCAGGAAAGACCACCGTGTTCAACCTGCTGACCGGTGTTTATAAGCCAACGGAGGGAATTATCCGTCTTGACGGCGTGGACATCACAAGAAAAAAGGCGATTGAGATCAACAAAGAGGGAATCGCAAGAACCTTTCAGAATATCCGGCTGTTTAAGGAACTGTCTGTTCTTGACAATGTAAAGGCAGGACTTCATAATAATTATAAATATTCGACAATCGCGGGAATCCTGCGTCTTCCTTCTTACTTTAAGGTGGAGAAGCAGATGAACGAGAAGGCCATGGAGCTGTTAAAGGTATTTGACCTGGATTCCAAGGCGGATTACAAGGCATCCAATCTTCCTTATGGTGAGCAGAGAAAGCTGGAGATTGCCAGAGCGCTGGCAACAGAGCCGAAGCTTCTTCTGCTGGATGAGCCGGCGGCCGGAATGAACCCTAATGAGACAGAGGAGCTCATGGAGACCATCAAGTTTGTCCAGAAGAAATTTGATATGACGATCCTTCTGATCGAGCATGATATGAAGCTGGTCGGCGGAATCTGTGAGCAGCTGACGGTACTGAACTTCGGTGAGATCCTCTGCCAGGGAGAAACGAAGCAGGTACTGAATGACCCGCAGGTAATCAAGGCATATCTGGGTGATGAATAGGAGGAACGGAACATGGCATTACTGGAAGTAAAGGATTTACAGGTATATTATGGCATGATCCAGGCCCTGAAGGGGATCTCCTTTGAAGTAGGACAGGGAGAGGTCGTTGCACTGATCGGCGCCAACGGCGCAGGAAAGACCACGACGCTTCATGCAATTACCGGGCTTCTGCCCATTAAAAACGGAACGGTGACTCTGGCCGGAACGGAAATTACAAAGGCTCCGCCCCATAAGATCGTGGAGATGGGCATGGCTCATGTGCCGGAGGGACGACGGGTATTTGCGAACCTGACCGTTTACCAGAACCTGCGTATGGGTGCATATACGAGAAAAGACAAGCAGGAATACGAAGAAACACTGAATATGGTCTATGAAAAATTCCCGCGTCTGAAGGAACGCCGGAATCAGCCGGCAGGTACACTTTCCGGCGGCGAGCAGCAGATGCTGGCCATCGGACGTGCATTAATGTCCAAACCGAAGATCATGCTCATGGATGAACCGTCCATGGGTCTGTCTCCGATCTATGTAAATGAGATCTTTCAGATCATTCAGGAGGTCAGTGCAGCAGGAACGACCGTTCTTCTGGTTGAGCAGAATGCTAAGAAGGCGCTGTCTATTGCTGACCGCGCGTATGTGCTGGAAACCGGAAAGATCGTTCTTGACGGAAAGGCATCGGAGCTTCTGAACGACGAGTCCATCAAGAAAGCATATTTAGGTGAGTAAAGGGGGATCGCTCATGAAGAAAGCAGTTATTACTATTGCACGGCAGTACGGAAGCGGCGGACGGACCATCGGAAAGATGCTGGCGAAGGAGCTGGATATTCCGTTTTATGACCGGGAGGTTTTAAGACGGGCTTCGGAGGACAGCGGAATCCATGAAAAGCTGTTCGGTGCGGCAGACGAAAAAGCACCACGTGGTGCAAAGCTGTTCGGCTCCAGGGTTTATCAGGGTGAAGTAATTGAACCGGAAAACAAGGCATTTATCTCCGAGGACAATCTCTTTAATCTGACGGCCAGAACGATCAAGAAGATTGCAGAGGAAGAGTCCTGTGTCATCATCGGCCGCTGCGCGGACTTCGTATTAAAAGACCGGGATGATGTCCTCAGCGTATTTGTTCATGCGGATGAAGCGTTTTGTCTGGAGCAGGCCATGGAGCGCAACAGCATGACCCTGAAGGAAATGAAGAGGTTCATCGAGCAGACGGATAAGTATCGCGGCGATTTTTACAAATATTACACCGGACATGAATGGAATGATCTGCGCAACTATGATCTCAGTCTTAACAGCGGAAAGCTGGGATTTGAGAAGTGTGTGGAGATGATCAAGGCATATCTGAAGATTCGGTTTTAAACAGAGAGTTGACAGGAAAATGAGCGGGAAGCCAGAGCTGGCTTCCCGCTTTCTGTAAAAAGAAAGGTACAAAACGCGGAGTTCCTTTTTCCCTCCAGCGACACTTCTACAGGCTGATTTTTTCCACAGCGGTTTCTTTCACATAGATTTCTTTGATGTCTGCCCGGAACTGAGCCATGTGAGGGGTCTGAAGATGGAGAAGCTGTTTTTCCTCGGATTCCCATTTTTCTACCAGAAGAATGGCCTCGGGATCATCGGCGCTCAGAAAATAATCGTAGCGCAGGCAGCCGTCCTCTTTGCGGATCGTTTCCAGAATCCCGGAGGTTTCCATAGCGCGAAGAAAGTCGGCTCTGGCACCGGTACGGGTGTGATAGGTGACGAGAAGCAATAACTGATTCATAAGAATACCTCCGACTTTGTTTTTAATCTTATTATATCGTCGGGTGACGAAGGCCGTCAAGAATTCAGCTTTAGAAAGATTTCAGAAACAAATGGATGACGGACTGCGAAAAATACGGTATGATAAAATAAAATAAGCAGTGCAGGGGAGGGCGTTTCATGGCATTTGTGGAAGTAAAGCATGTAAAAAAGATATATAAAATGGGCGAGGTTGTGATCAACGCGGTGGATGATATGAACTTTTCCATTGAAAAGGGAGAGTTTGTAGTGATCGTCGGCCCCAGCGGAGCGGGAAAAACAACGGTTCTGAATATTCTCGGCGGTATGGATCAGGCAACTGAGGGACAGGTTCTGGTGGATGGTGTTGATGTGGCGTCCTTTGACCGGAAAAAAATGACGAAGTACCGGAGGGAAGACATCGGATTTGTGTTCCAGTTTTATAATCTGGTCCAGAACCTGACTGCACTGGAGAATGTAGAACTGGCGCTTCAGATCTGCCGGGATCATCTGGATGCCGAGGAGATCCTGAAGGAGGTAGGTCTTGGGGAACGGATGGGAAATTTCCCGTCTCAGCTTTCCGGCGGAGAGCAGCAGCGGGTATCCATTGCCAGAGCTCTGGCGAAAAATCCGAAGCTCCTGTTATGTGATGAGCCTACCGGTGCGCTGGATTATCAGACAGGAAAGGCGATTCTGAAGCTTTTGCAGGACACCTGTCGCGAGAAGGGAATGACGGTCATAGTCATCACCCATAATTCGGCTCTGGCGCCTATGGCGGACCGGATCATTAAAATCAAAAACGGACGGGTTTCGTCCATGCGGCTCAATGAGCATCCGATTCCTGTAGAAGAAATCGAATGGTAAAATTGAAAGGACAGGACAGGGAATGAAACAGGCACAGCGTAAAGATTTTTTCCGGGAAATCAGGCGAAGCCTGAACCGGTATCTTTCTATCTTATTTATTGTGGCGCTCGGCGTGGCATTTTTCTCCGGAATCCGTGCAGCTGAGCCGGATATGCGGCTGTCTGCGGATGCTGTGGCGGATCAGGCGAATTTTATGGATCTCCGGATCCTGTCGACGATGGGACTGACCGGGGCGGATCTGGAGGCAATCCGGGCGGTGGACGGGATTTCTCAGGCGGAGGGCGAGCAGTCGGTTGAGGTGCTGACCCAGTGCGGAGAAAAAGAGCTGGTGATTCATGTAGCCACACTGATGACGCAGTTAAATTATGTGACGATTGACGAAGGACGGCTGCCGGAGAAGGAGGGAGAGTGTTTCCTGGATAATCAGCTCTGTATAGCCGGAGATTATCAGGTGGGAGACAGGATCACTCTGAAATCAGGAACAAAGGATCCGCTGAGTGATACGCTGAACCATGAAACGTATACGATCGTCGGTATCGGCTCCAGCCCCTATTATCTGAATTTTGATAAGGGCTCATCAACCATCGGGAACGGGGATATCCGGGGCTTTGTCATGGTGCTGCCGGAGGAGTTCAAGTCGGATATTTATACACAGATCTATGCAACATGCGACAGCCTGAAGCCGTATATTACAGCCAGTGATGCCTATTTTTCTGCGGCGGATCAGATTAAGGCACAGGTGGAGGACATTGCAGGGGAACGCTGTGAGGTTCGTCTTTCTGAGGTGCGGAAGGAAGCGCAGGATAAGATCGATGACGGGCAGCGGAAGTTGGACGACAGCCGCGCGGAGGCAGAAGAAAAACTGGCAGATGCGGAGACGCAGATCACAGATGGAGAACAGGCGCTTCAGGACGGCCGGGAACTGATTGCCGAAAATGAACAGAAGCTGGCGGAGGGAAGGGCCGAGCTTCAGGCCAGTGAAAAAACACTGGAAGACGGAAAGGCTGAGCTTGCAAAACAGGAGCAGGAGCTGTCAGGCGCAAAGAACACTCTTGCGGAGAAGGAGCAGGAGCTCCGGAATGGAAAGGCTGCGCTGGAAGACGGAAAAGCGGCGCTGGCGGAGCAGGAACAGAAGCTGGAATATGGAAAAACGGAAATCCGGAATGCCAGAGCCAGACTTCAGGAACAGGAGGCAGTGCTGGAAGACGGAGAGGCGTCTCTGGCATTGGCGAAAAGCCAGTATGAGAACGGAGCGGCGGAGATCCAGGAGGGATGGCAGGCGTTAGAGACTGCAAAAACGGAGCTTGCGAAGAATCAGGCTGCGCTTGCATCCATGAGAGAGGCTCTTTTGGCAGCCGGAATCGATCCGGAGACAAATCCGGAGTATCAGGCGGCGCAGTCAGCTGTTTTGGCGGCAGAGGAGCAGATCCGTGCACAGGAAGCAGTGCTTTCGGCGCAGGAGGCAGAGCTTTCCGAAATGAAAGAGCTGCTGAATGAAAAGGAAACAGAGCTTCTGGCGGGGCGGCAGGCGCTGGAGAGCGGAAAGGCGGAGCTTGATCATCAGGAGGCAGCACTGCAGGCAGCGGAGGTACAGCTGAACAGTGGAAAGTCAGAGCTTTTGGAGAAGGAAGCACAGTTAAAGCAGGGAGAGGAAGCTCTTGCGGCAGCAAGGTCGGAGCTGGAGGCCGGAGAAAACCAGCTTGCAGAAGCAAAGGCGAAGCTGGCAGAGGGGGAAAATCAGCTTCAGTCAGCAAAGGCTCAGATTGCAGACGGAGAAGCTCAGCTTCTGGATGCAAAACAGGAGCTTGCAGATAATGAGGAAACGCTTAACGATGCCAGAGCGGATTATGCGGAAGCAAAGGCGGATGCAGAACAGCAGCTTTCCGACGGAGAGCAGGAGCTTGACGATGCCCGGGCAGAGCTTGATAAGCTGAAGCTGCCAGAGTGGTATGTGCTGGGCCGTGACACAGTTCAGTCTTATGTGGAATATGACAGTGATGCAGATCGGATCGGCGCCATTGGAAAGGTCTTCCCGGTGATCTTTTTCCTGGTGGCAGCACTGGTGAGCCTGACAACCATGACACGCATGGTGGAAGAGAAGCGGACGGAGATCGGCACCATGAAAGCGCTGGGATACAGTACCTTATCCATTGCGGCGAAGTATCTGGGGTATGCAGTCTCAGCCAGTGTGCTGGGGAGTGTGCTGGGATTCCTGGTGGGAGAAAAGCTTCTTCCCTGGGTCATCATTACATCCTATAAGATTTTATATGTGAATCTGACAATTATCCGCGTGCCCTATAACTGGGGCTATGCGCTGGGGGCTTCAGCTATCGCAGTACTTTGTACCGGCGGAGCAACGCTGGCGGCCTGTTATCGCGCAGCCCTGTCCCAGCCGGCGGAGCTGATGCGGCCGGCGGCACCTCTGCAGGGAAAGAAAATTCTTCTGGAGCGGATCCGCCCGATCTGGAAGCATCTGAATTTCAGCCAGAAATCAACGCTTCGGAATCTGTTCCGGTATAAAAAGAGGTTTTTGATGACGGTGTTCGGGATCGGTGCCTGTATGGCACTTCTGATCGTAGGCTTTGGCCTGCGCGATTCGATTTATGCCGTATCGGAAAGCCAGTATGGAGAGCTCTGGCGGTATGATGTGGTGGCTGGGATCGATACAGACTGCGGGGAAGTGGATCGAGAGAAGCTGGATCAGACTCTTTCGGAGACAGACAATGTCGATGAGGTGCTGACGGCACATACGGCAACCCTTGATGCGGAGGCTAACGGTGTAACCAGGGAGATTAATCTGGTTGTACCGAAGGAAATCGGGGAGTTTCCGGATTTCTTTGTGCTTCGCGACCGGATCTCGAAGCAGGTCTATGAGCTCGATGACGAGGGAGCTGCAATCAATGAAAAGCTGGCAAAGTTTTTGGACTTGCAGGTAGGAGATTCGTTCCGGTTAAAGGAGAGCGATACGGAAAGTGTAACGGTCACGGTGTCTCATATTGTTGAAAATTATGTTTATAACTATGTATATCTGTCTCCGACGCTTTATGAGAAGCTGTATGGAGCGGAGCCGCAGTATGACAAGGAGTATATCCGTCTTCATGAAAACGGGAAGGAACCGGAGCAGAGGCTGGCGGAGCTCCTTCTGGAGGAGCCTGCCGTTTCCGGCGTGACACTGGTGACAGACATGAACCAGACGATCCTGGATATGCTGGAGAGTCTTGATTCCGTGATCGGGGTGTTGATCACCTCTGCCGGACTGCTGGCGTTTGTGGTGGTTTATAATCTGAACAATATCAACATCACGGAGCGGCGGCGGGAGCTGGCGACAATCCGGCTTCTGGGCTTTTATGATATGGAGCTGGCGGTGTATGTGTATCGCGAAAATGTGCTGCTGACAGCCATCGGTATTGTAGTCGGAATTTTCATGGGAAATCTTCTGCATCGGTTTGTCATTAAGACCGTAGAGGTAGATCTCATCATGTTCGGACGGGTAGTCCATCCCATCAGCTATGTTTACTGTGCGGCGCTGACGGTGCTGTTTGCGCTTCTGGTGAATGTATTTATGTATTTTAAGCTGCGGAAGATCGACATGGTGGAGTCGTTAAAGAGTGTGGAATAACTGTCAGACGTGAACGAAAGGCGCTTCGGGAGACCGGGGCGCCTTTTCAGGCCGAACTTTACACAAATTTTACATGCTCATGGTTTTGATTTGACCTGAATTTTGTATAGTGGTAATTGTACGAATATGAAAAGAGCAGAAATGTGGAGGGTGTTATGGCACTGAGCGATGTAAAGCTGTTGTTTGAATTTATCGGCGGCCTCGGAATGTTCCTGTACGGCATGAATATCATGGCGGACGGACTTCAGAAAGCAGCCGGCGGAAAGATGAAGCGGATGCTGGGATATATCACCAACAATCGTTTTCTGGGAGTTCTTCTCGGAGCGCTGATCACAGCGATCATTCAGAGCTCTTCGGCAACGACGGTTATGGTGGTCGGTTTTGTAAATGCAGGAATCCTGACTCTGAATCAGGCGGTTGGCGTTATCATGGGCGCAAACATTGGTACAACCATCACGGCATGGCTGGTTTCCATGAGTGAGTGGGGCGAGGTCATGAAGCCGGAGTTTTTTGCGCCGGTACTGATCGGAATTGGTGCGTTTATGCTGCTGTTTGCAAAGAAGGAGCGGAAGAGGGAGATCGGTACTATTCTCGTCGGCTTCGGCGTTCTGTTTATCGGACTGAGCTTCATGTCCGGGGCGATCAAGCCTTATCGTGATGCACCTGTTTTTTCAACGATATTTGCAACACTGGGAAGCAATCCCATCTTCGGAATCCTGGCCGGTGCGGTTATCACCGGTATTATCCAGAGCTCTTCGGCATCGGTCGGAATCTTACAGACGCTGGCCATGAACGGTGTCGTGACCTGGAGTGCGGCTGTTTATATTACGCTCGGACAGAACATCGGTACCTGTGTAACGGCGCTGCTGGCCAGTATGGGTGCCCATAAGACCGCGAAGCGTGCTGCTGTAATCCATCTGATGTTCAATGTGATCGGTGCGATCCTGTTTGCGGTCGTGATGTGCGTGGTATTCTTCCTGAATCCGGCATGGGGAGGTTCGACCATCAGCAGTACCCAGATCTCCATCTTCCATACCGTGTTTAATGTGGTGAATACGATCCTTCTGTTCCCCTTCGCCGGAAAGCTGGTGGCGTTATCGGGAAAGCTGGTTCGCGAGAAGAAGCCGGATCAGACCGAGTCGGCAGAGCAGCAGGTTATGTCCCATCTGGACACCAGAATTCTGGAGAACCCGTCCTTTGCCATTGAGACAGCAAAGCGTGAGGTGATTCATATGGGCGAGCTGTCCATGGAAAATGTGCGTCTGGGCGAGGATGCGGTCTTAAATAATAACCAGGAATCAGTGGAGAAGATTTATAAAAATGAGACACTGATTGATTTCATAGAAAAGGCGCTGACGGAATATCTGGTGAAGATCACCAACCTGTCCCTTATGGAGGATCAGTCAGAGCAGGTCAAGAACCTGCTGTACTCGGTCAATGACCTGGAGAGGATCGGTGACCATGCAGAGAACATTGCCGAGCTGGCGGAGTCGAAGATCCAGGGTGATATCCAGTTCTCGGAGATGGGGCAGGAGGATCTGAAGGAAATGTTTGAGTGTGCGATCGGAGCCGTAAAGAATGCGGTGGAAGCCAGAAGAAGCGGCAGTGTCGAGGCAATCCGACAGGTGATCAAGTTTGAGGATCAGGTAGATAGCATGGAGGAGGATCTCCGCGACAAGCATATCGCCCGGCTGGCAAACAATGAGTGCCGCGCGTCCCATGGTGTGATCTTCCTGGATATCATCGGAAATCTGGAGCGTGTGTCCGACCATGCGTATAATGTGGCCGGATACGTAAAAGATGAGATGTAGGAAGAAGCAATCCTAAATGAAGTTTACGGCAGGTGGCCTGAATGGCCGCCTGTTTTGGAACAGAAAGAGAGTGTGAGAGATATGGAAGAAAAAGAATTGGATAAGCATATGAGGGAGCAGAAAAAGGAAGAGAAGAAGGCAGAGAAAAAGCACATGAAGCTGGAGAAAGCGGTACAGATGGAGGAGAAGCCCCTTGTAACCTATGACCTGCTGCGCCAGTCGGAGGAAATCCGGGCGTATGTTGCGCAGGGAAACCTGGCACTGGGAGTTCTGGGCTTCACAGACCATTCAGAGATTCATGCAGTTAAAACGGCGGAAACCGCAGGGAAGATCTTAAAGGAACTCGGATATCCGGAACGAATGGTGGAACTGGCGCGGATCGCAGGTTATCTTCATGATATGGGAAACTGTGTGAATCGCAATGACCATGCCCATAACGGGGCACTGATGGCGTTTCAGATTCTCCGGGAGTATGGAATGGATCCCAAGGAGATCGCAGTGGTGGTCAGTGCCATCGGTGAGCATGATGAACATACAGGAACGGCAGTGGATGCTGTTTCGGCGGCACTGATCCTGGCGGATAAGACCGATGTACGGCGGAACCGTGTACGCAATAAGAAAAAAGAAACCTTCGACAAGCATGACCGGGTGAATTATGCGGCAAAGTCTTCAAAGCTGACGGTGCGCCGGGATAAAAAGGTTATTACGCTGGAGATCGAGCTGGACGAGAATATCTGCTCCATGATGGACTATTTTGAGATCTTTCTGCAGCGGATGCTGATGTGTCGCCGGGCAGCGGAGCTTCTTGGCTATCGATTTAAGCTGACAGCAAACGGAAGCAAAATCGTCTGAGCCATTCATGTTTCATACTCCTCCATCATAGGATAGAAATAGTCATTTCGGGGATTTTCAGGGTTTGGAGGGGTGAATGTGAATGAGCGGGGAACCGGAGTATTGGAACAGTATGAGCTGGAGGTTTACAGAACCTGCCGCGCACGGGGCGCGGTGCTGTGTGAGACCGGTAAGGGATTGAAGCTATTAAAGGAGTGGGCCGGTTCCCGTAAGCGGATCTGGCTGGAGTACGAGATCCTTTCGGCTCTGGAGGAGGATGCAGGGATCGCGGTTGATAACTGTATGCGGAACCGGGAGGGTGAGCTTCTGGCTGTGGATGGGGATCAGACGGCCTATGTGCTCCGAAACTGGTACGAGGGACGGGAATGCAGCACCAGAGAGCCGGGAGAGATTCAGGAAGCAGCACGGATGCTGGGAAAGCTTCATCTTGCCTTTGAACGGTTTCAGAAGGAAGGAATTCTGGAAAGCCGTCATGAGAAGCTTGCAGAGGAAGAGCGGAAACGGCAGGAGGAGCGGGAGAAAGCCCGGCAGACGGAGACAGAACAGGTGGAAGGAGAGACTTCGGAGAACGACGGAGAAACAAAACAGCCGGAGTGGAGCCGGACAGAGCAGCTGTTCGGAGGCGGTGAGGAAACCAATGAAGAGAGTCTGGCAGCGACGCTGGAACGCCACAACCGGGAGCTGAAACGGACACGGAGCTTTGTCAAGGGAAGAAAGCGGAAAAACGGGTTTGAGCTGATGGTTATCGGCGGATTTGAGAAGTTCTACCGCCAGGCCATGGAGGCGGCGGAGCTGGCAGAAGGACTTTCGGAAATTCCGGAGCAGGGCTGGTGTCATGGAGAGTACAGCCATCATCATGTGCTGCTGGGCAGAAATCTCTGTGCGGTGACTGATTTTTCCAGGCTTCATAAGGGCGTTCAGGTGACAGATCTTTATTATTTTACAAGAAAGATCCTGGAGAAGCATCGGTGGAATCTGAGGCTTGGATGTCAGATCCTTGATACCTATGCGGCGGTGCGGCCCATGACCGGAGCAGAGTGGCAGTATCTTTATATTTTATTTCTATATCCGGAAAAATACTGGAAGCAGATGAATTATTATCTGAATTCCAATAAGGCATGGATCCCCGAGCGGAATATCGACAAGCTGAAGGTCCTGGAAAATCAGTTTGAGGTCAGATCCTGTTTCCTGGACGAATTGAAGCTGCGGACGGGGTAACACAGGAGGCAGGAAAAGACGGAGCGGGAAAGCGCGGAAAACAGGCTGACTGGAATGAAAGCGGGAAAAGAAAAAACAGGAAGATTCGGTCGAGATCAGACGGTGAAAAAAGTGGTTTCGGCTGGATCTTCCTTGTCATTTGGAAACGGATATACTATAATAAAAGACAGAGGGACGGAGAAAAACGGGACAGGCACTTGCCGGAGATGAGAAAAGCCCGAATACTCCGCCGGACAGTTAAAAGAAAACAGGCGGTCTGCGAAAAAACGGAGATCTGCCACAGGGAGGGTTAGTACAATGGACTACCGTAAAGCTTATGAGGACTGGCTTTCCAGCCCGTACATTGATGAGAAGACAAAGGAAGAGCTGAGATCCATCGCCAATGATGAAAATGAGATCAAGGAACGTTTTTATACGGAGCTTTCGTTCGGAACGGCAGGGCTCCGCGGAATTATCGGCGCCGGAATCAACCGTATGAATATGTATACTGTGAGAAAGGCGACCCAGGGGCTTGCCAATTATATCCTGAAGGCCGGCGGCAAGGACAAGGGCGTTGCCATTGCCTTTGATTCCAGAAGAATGTCTCCGGAGTTTGCCGATGATGCGGCATTATGCCTGGCGGCAAACGGGATCAGGGCGTATGTGTTTGAATCTCTGCGGCCGACACCGGAGCTTTCCTATGCAGTAAGAAAGCTGGGCTGCATTGCGGGGATCAATATCACCGCAAGCCATAATCCGCCGGAATACAATGGCTATAAGGTATACTGGGAGGACGGCGCACAGATCACACCGCCCCATGATACCGGTATTATGGCTGAGGTGAAAGCGGTAACAGACTTTGCTTCCATGAAGACGATGGATAAGGCGGAGGCTGTAAAGGCCGGATTGTATGAACAGATCGGGGCCGCCATTGATGATGCGTACATTGCCGAGTTAAAGAAGCAGGTAAAGCACTGGGACAGCATTGAGGCTGAGGGAAAGAACTTAAAGATCGTTTACACGCCCCTTCACGGAACCGGAAATATTCCGGCCAGACGGGTGCTGAAGGAGCTTGGCTTTACCAATGTCTATGTAGTTCCGGAGCAGGAGCTTCCGGACGGTAACTTCCCGACGGTAAGCTATCCCAACCCGGAGGCGGCGGAAGCGTTTGCGCTGGCCTTAAAGCTTGCAAAGGAAAAGGATGCAGACCTGGTTCTGGCGACCGATCCCGATGCAGACCGTCTCGGTGTTTATGTAAAGGACAGCAAATCCGGAGAATACATCTGTCTCACCGGAAATATGTCCGGCTGTCTGCTGGCAGATTATGAGATCGGACAGAAGAAGGCTCTGGACGGCGGACTTCCCGCCGACGGTGCACTGATCAAGACCATCGTAACCTCAAATCTGGCAGATGCCATTGCTAAGTATTACGGCGTGAAGCTCATCGAGGTGCTGACCGGCTTTAAGTACATTGGCCAGCAGATCCTGAACTTTGAGCAGAGCGGAAAGGGAACGTATCTGTTCGGCTTTGAGGAAAGCTACGGCTGCCTGATCGGAACCCATGCAAGAGATAAGGATGCCATCGTGGCAACCATGGCGCTCTGTGAAGCGGCAGCTTACTATAAGACAAAGAACATGACACTGTGGGATGCCATGATCGAGATGTATGAACGCTACGGCTATTATAAGGATGGCGTGAAGGCCATCACACTCGGCGGAATCGAGGGGCTGGCGAAGATCAAGGAGATCATGGAGACACTGCGGAACAATACACCTGCGGAAGTTGCCGGCTATCAGGTGCTTTCCGCGAGAGATTATCAGAAGGATACCGTCCGTGATCTGGCAACCGGCGCCGTGACAACGACCGGTCTGCCCACCTCCAACGTACTGTACTATGATCTGAGCGACGGAGCATGGCTCTGTGTACGCCCGTCCGGTACCGAGCCGAAGGTGAAGTTCTACTATGGCGTAAAAGGAACATCTCTGGCAGATGCGGATGAAAAATCGGAGAAGTTCGGAAAAGAAGTTCTGGAAATGATCAACAAGATGTTATAGGTGCGGAGGCGCTCATAAACGAATCATTCCCGGCATAGACTGCAAAGAGAAAGCCGGGAGAATCGGAAATGAAGCCAGGATTCCATAAGCGGATCAGCCGCTTCCTGTACCTGGAGATGGAAGCAAAACGAAAAAAACAAAAGAAACTGCGGTCTGCGGCAGCATGGTTCTGCCTGCTGGCCGCAGTTTTTCTTACCGCCTGCGGACAGGGGCGCGCGGGAGAAAAGGAGGGGCTGGAGTATGAGGTCGTCACCGAGGCGGAGCTTCCGGCGGAGCTGGCATCCATCATTTCAGAAAAGAAGGAGGGCGAGTTCAAGCTGACTTATGTATGTGACGGCTCGTTGTATCTGGTGGCCGGTATGGGACAGCAGAAGACCGGCGGTTACAGCATCGGGGTGAAGGATCTGTATCTTCAGTCCGGATCCATCTGCCTGGAGCTGGAGACCATGGGGCCGGAGCCGGGAGAACCGGTGTCCAATGCGCCGTCCTGCCCGTATCTGGTGCTGCGGCTGCCGTACCGGGAAGAGCCGGTGGTATTTCTTTGAGCAGCAGGAGGAGATCATGGAGTTAATCAAAAAGCGTATCCGTATGTGTCGACTGAAGAAAAAGATTGTTTCACAGATTACTATGGACGAGGATTTTATTGTTCCGGACGTGAAGCCGGACATGGAAAAGCTGGTGCTGGAGGACGGAACGGTGGAACTGGAGGAGATCCAGCGGCTGGAGGAACGGGTAAGACTACGTGGAAAGCTGGTCTGCCGCCTGCTGTATTATCCGGCGGAAAGCGGCAGCCTCCAGTCCATGGAGGCGGAGCTTTCTTTTGATGAGATCATCAACGCGCCGGAGCTGGCAGCCAAGGACTATTTACATACGGAGGGGGAGCTGGAGGATCTGACAGTGGAAATGATCCATTCCAGAAAGGTGAGTGTAAAGGCGATCCTGACCTTCCGCCTGATCCTGGAGGGAATCGAGGAGGCAGCGGCGGTGACGGAGATTGAGTCGGAGCAGCCGGTGGAACAGCGAATCCGGCGGATCCGCGCCGCGCAGACCGCTGTATGCCAGAAGGACACGTTCCGAATCCGGGAAGAGCTGGAGCTGTCGGGAAATCAGCCGGACATGGAGGAGCTTCTGTGGACTCAGTGCCGTCTGAAGCAGGTGGAGACAAAGCCTCTGGATGGCCAGATCCGGATCCAGGGAGCTTTGCAGGTTTTTGTGATCTATCGTGGTGCGGAGGAGCATGTTCCGCCCCAGTGGATCGAGAAGGAGGTCCCTTTTTCAGGCACCATCGACCAGGCGGACGCGGTGGAAGAGATGTATCCGGAGATTCTGGTGCAGATGGGACACTGCCAGCTTGAGATCCAGCCGGATTACGACGGGGAGAACCGGAAGCTGTCCTTAGATGTGGTGCTGGAGCTGGATATCCGGCTTTATGAAGAGGAGGAGCTTTCCGTCATCAGCGATGTCTACACGCCGGTGAAGACGCTGATTCCACAGGCCGTTCCGGCGCAGATCGATGAGATTCTGGTCAAAAACTGTTCCAGAACAAAGGTATCGGGAAAGATTTCCGGTTCATTTACCGATCAGCTTCTTCAGATCTGCCATGTGGACGGAGCAGTGAAGCTGGACAGCGCCGAGCCGGAGACCGGCGGTCTTATGCTAGAGGGAGCACTCTGCGTGACGGCACTGCTCATGACCGATAACGACAGCCACCCGCTCCAGTCGGTGAAGGGCGTGATTCCGTTTCAGTACCGGGTCGAGGCCGGCGGCATGGACAAAAACAGCATCAGCCAGTTAACAACCGGGCTGGAGCAGCTTGGGGCAGTGATGCTTGGTGGTGGTGAGATCGAGATCCGTGCCGTGCTTCTGTTTGATCTTCTGGCAAGGCGGACCAGTGAAGAACAGTTCATCACTGAGATCACCGAGGAGGCCGCAGACTGGGCAGAGATCAGCCGCCTTCCGGGAATTGCAGCGTATGTGGTGCAGCCTGGGGATTCCCTGTGGACAATTGCGAAAAAATTCCATACCTCTGTGGATTCCCTGAAAAAGCTCAACAGCTTATCCGGGGAAGAGATCAAGCCCGGAGACCGGCTGCTGGCGGAAAAGATCGCGGGGTAAGGAAAGAGTAGACAAAAACACGGAAACCGCATAAGATAAAGTAGATGCAGTGCAGAATACAGCCCGCGCCGGAGAAACTTACGGGGCAGTTGACAGGCGGCGGATCGCCGGGAAACCGGCGGAAGCCCTGCCGCGGATGCAGCAGGAGACGCCGCAGCTCCATGGCTCAGCCGTGGAGCGCTGGTGGATAATACAGAGCAAGGCAGCTTCCGGCGCTTCAGATAGATGGCGTGTACGCCCGGACATCATGGCAGACAGGACAGGAAAGGCGTCACGCTTACATAGGAGGCACAAAAGAAAAATTTATGAGTGATCGAAAGTGGAATTACACGTATATGCTGAGGTGTCGGGACGGAAGTCTTTACACCGGCTGGACAAACCATCTGGCAGAGCGTGTTGCTGCCCATCAGGCGGGCCGCGGCGCTAAATACACAAAAAGCCGGGAGCCGGTGGAGCTTTGTTATTATGAGGTGTTTCATACAAAGGAGGAGGCCATGCGGCGGGAGTATGCGATCAAGCAGATGAGCCGGAGTGAAAAGCTTGCTCTGACGGAACGGAAAAACGGGAGCCGTTTTCTTCATGGTATGAAGGGTGTGATTTTTGATTTCGATGGAACCATATTTTATGACGAAGGGATTCAGGGGAAAAAAGAGGCTTACAGTCGGGAGTGTTGCCTGAAAAGCCCGGATTTTCATCTGGCGCCGGAGTTTCCGGCTTTCCTGGACAGGCTCCTGGAGGAAAAGATCCCCTTTACCATTGCCACAGCCTCCGGGAAAAACAAGGTCCGTTTTTTCTTTGAACATCTGGAGCTGGAACGGTGGTTTGATCCGGAGCAGGTGGTTTATAACGACGGGACGCTTTCGGAGAAGCCGGAGCTTTATCTGAAGGCAGCAAAGCGGCTGGCAGTTTCGCCGGAGGAGTGTATGATCTTTGAAGATTCCGTTTCCGGGCTTGAGTCTGCCAGACAGGCAGGCTCAAGCCAGATTATTGGGATCTCATTCATGAAGCCCGCAGAGGCACTGAGAAAGGCCGGGGCAGATGAAATCATAAGATGTGAGCATCTACCGGATTAACGGCATAGTTGATACAAACCGGTACATCAGGATAAAGTGGCAGAGGCTTCCGCCCATGACGAACAGATGGAAGATCTCATGGGAGCCAAACGCTTTATGTCTGGAATTGAACAGCGGTAGCTTCAGCGCATAGATAATCCCGCCAACGGTGTAGATGATCCCGCCTGCCAGAAGCCAGCCGAAAGCGGCACGGCTCAGGTTATTGAGAAGCTGGGTAAAGGAAAGAACGCAGACCCAGCCCATGCCGATATAAAGAACGGAGGAAAACCATTTGGGGCAGGTGATCCAGCAGGCCTTGATGATCATGCCGGCGATGGCAATCACCCAGATCAGGGTTAAAAGCAGTATTCCCTGAGTACCGCCGATGACGATGACGCAGACCGGAGTATAAGTGCCGGCGATCAGGATAAAGATCATCATATGATCCAGCTTCCGCAGGATCCGGTTGACTCTGGGAGAAATATCAAATGTGTGGTAGATCGTACTGGCACCGTAGAGCAGGATCATGCTGACGATGAAAACGGCCAGACAGATCACATGGATCCGGTCATGTTCCTTTGCCGCACGCAGGAGTAAGGGAAGCGCTGCAAACACTGCCATGAGCCAGCCGATGAAGTGAGTGATAGCACTGCCGGGATCCTTCGGTTTCATTTTTCTGATATATTTCATGATCGATGCCTCCTTATATACAATAACATATCATGTAGTTTTTAAAACTAGATTATCTATATGCAGATAATACAACACATATGACCGGCTGTCAAGAGGAGACCGATAAATTTTGAGGCGGCTGGCAGTACTGCGTTTGGAAAATCTGATTTGAGGAGGACATGGGAAGAGATGGGAAGCATCTGAAATGAGATAGAGGAGGACATGGGAAGAGATGGAAGTGTCTGAAATGAGATAAAGGAAGCTGTGCACATGAAACGAAAGGGTTTTGCGTACAGCTTCCTTATTTTTTAATCGCTATTTTTTATCGGTGAAAATAAGTTGGAAACAGATAATTTATGCGCATCCTACGGTCAGAAGGATGTTGGCGAACACACGCTTCTCACCGGTAGAAATGGCCAGAACAACATCAGGCTCACAGCAGAGATCATAATATTCAAAGCGTCCGACACCGGATAACGGCAGCCCCAGTTCTTCTTCGAATTCCTTGAAAATTTCGGGGGTGGAACCGTCGCCGGGGATCATGACCTCGGCCTTTTCGATTTCAATCACCGAATGGATGGCCTTCAGCACATCGGTAACGGTGGGGAGACCGGGGGTCAGTCCGAGGTAAACCTTATCGGCATCACCGCTTTTTTCAGCCAGCGGGTAATTGCCGTCTGCGATCAGGATTTTGCTTCCGTGGCCGCAGTAGGAAAGTGCGCTCATGATTTCCGGGTGGATCAGTTTTGTCGTCAGCATAAGAAATACCTCCTTAAATTCAGAATGGTTTCCGCCACAGACGGAAAAAACCGTCTGTACGGAGCCGGTTGGTTTATTTTTCGCTGTCCCGAAGCTTTCCAAGGCTTCCGCCGGGATGCCACTTTACATACTGTTTCGGAGAAACAGCTTTATGTGCCTGCAGGGCAACGGAAAGAGCCTGGAGTACCAGGGTTTCTGCCAGGATAGACATTCTGGGAGCGCGGTCAAGCGGTCCGCCTTCGCTGGGAACGCCGGCAAAAATATGTACGGCACTTTCTGCGGCGAGCCAGGAGTTCGGGTTTCCACTGACGCCGATTACCTTACAGTCATTGTTTTTAACTGCCAGGACAGTAGATCGCATTTCAGCAGTTTCTCCGCTGTTGGAAATAAAGATTACCACATCACCGGGAACAAGCTGGCCGCAGGAGCCATGAACGGCTTCTGTTCCGTGAAGGAAATAAGTCGGATTTCCGGTGGAAGACAACAGGGAAGCAATGTAACCGGAGATGTGACCGGGCTTGCCGATACCGGAAATATGGACACGTCCGCCGTTTTTCTGTGCTTCCACGATCAGATCTGCCGCCTTCTCAATCTCAGAATAATTCATCTGTTCAATAAATGCGGGCAGGTCCGTTTTTACAGTGTTAAGAAACGAATCATAAGCGTTTCTGCATGTTTCGTCCATGTGAACCCCTCCAAGTCTATATTCCATTCGTATATCTGGTTTACTTCAATACGGAAGTATCAGGAACCTGACGTCCTTTTTCGTTCATAAATGCCTCTACCTTGTCAAGAGTCGGGAGCGAAGGCATTGCGCCGAGAGAGGAAACGGTCAGGCCGGCGGTGTGATTTGCAAATACAAGCGCATCTTCATAACCCCAGCCACAGCTTAAGCCGACACAGAGTGCACCAACGAAGGAGTCACCGGCAGCAGTCGGGTCAACAGCCATGATGCCGTCTACACAGGGGCTGTGGAAGAATTCGCCGCCTTCAGTATCAAGAACCGCACCGGCCTCGCCCAGAGTGATCAGGACATTTTTAACACCCTTTGCCTTTAATGCAGCGGTGGCCGCCTTTGCCTGTTCCAGGTTTACGCTCTTTCCTTCGTGCTCGATCCGGATGCCGATCATGTTGTAGGCCTCATGCTCGTTGGGAGAGATGTAAGCCAGGTGAGACAGCAGCTCATCGGACAGGGGGGCACTGGGAGCGGAGTTCAGCATAACCGGAACGCCCTTTGCATAAGCATAAGAAGCTACCAGCTCATTGATTTCCATAGGGATCTCCAGCTGTAATACCACGAGATCATAATCAGCGATCTTTTCCTGTAAGAAGGAAACATCCTCGGGGGTGATGGTCATGTTAGAACCGGAGAGAACCAGGATGCGGTTTGCGGTCTGCTTTCCGGGAGCCTCCTCCAGAATGATCATGCTGCAGCCGGAGGGCTCTGTTTCATCATAGAGCACGTAATCCGTGTTGATGCCGGCATCCTGGCAGGTTTTTAACATATCTGCGCCGTTGGCATCATGACCAAGCTTTCCGACCATGGTAACATCCGCACCGAGACGGGACATCTGAACTGCCTGGTTGGCACCCTTTCCGCCGGGAGCCTTGGAGAACTTTCCGCCGAGAACGGTTTCACCCTGTTTCGGGAATACGGTTGTCGTACCGATCTGATCCATAACAAAACTTCCAACAACAAGAATTTTAGGTTTAGCCATTGTAAAAAACTCCTTCCTATAGTATAATGATTAAAAATAAAAACGTTTTTATTTTCAGCTAACAATATTCTATCACAAACCTGTTCAAGGGTCAACGGGGGAGGAGGAACTTTATGGAACGGGAACGAAAAAACGTTACCATTAAGGACGTGGCAAAGCGTGCGGGGGTGGCGATTTCAACAGTTTCCAGAGTCTTAAACGGGCTGGATAAGGTCAGTGAGAAAACGCAGAAAAAGGTGCGGGACGCTGTGGAGGAGCTGGGCTATGTTCAGAATGCGCTTGCGGTATCCATGGTGACAGGGCAGACGAAAACAATACTTATGGCAGTGCCGGATTTTACCAATGATTTTAACGCGGCGGTGATCCAGGGAGCGGAGGAAGCCCTGAAAGCCCGGGGCTATACCATGCTGATCATTTCTACCAAGGATTATACCGAGGAGGATTATCAGCTGCTTCACCGGAGGTTTTCTGCCCTGGTGGATGGAGTTCTGGTAATTCCATCCAATCCCGATGTGATGGACTATACCTTATGGGAAAAGCCGCTGGTTCAGATCGACTGCTACCGGCCTCAGGGAGATTGTTATACGGTGGAGATCGAGAATGCCAGAGGAGCTTATCTTTTAACGGAGGCACTGATCAAAAAGGGTCATCGCCGGATTGGGTTTGTGGGCGGAATTCCCGGCCAGAATCTGGGCGGACGCCGGATTGCCGGCTATCGTCGGGCGCTGCTGGAATACAAGATCCCCAGTGATGAGTTTCTGGTGATGTACGGGTATCATTTTGAGGAGACCGGTTACAAGGGGATGAATCGCCTGCTGGATCTGCCGCCGGAGCTGCGGCCGACGGGGGTAGTGGCAGTCAATAACCTGACCTGTATCGGCTGCATCCGGGCACTGGAGGAGCGGGGACTCCATGCCGGACGGGATATATCCCTGGCCGGATTTGATGATCATCTGCTGGCAAGGTATTCAACACCCGGAATTACCGTTATCGACCGTCCGACCCTTGGCATGGGGAAAAAAGGAGCGGAGCTTCTCCTGAAGCTCCTTCGCGGTGAGCAGGTGGAGAAACGGAATATCATGGAGATCTCGCTCATAGAACGGGAGTCCATTCTGCCGGTGGAGAAGCAGTAGAAACGGTCGATGAAGCCGGAAAAAGGAAAGAAACGGAAGTGGATGGTGCTGCCGGAGTGAGAGAAGAGAAGGACAGCAAAAGTAATAAAAAACAGTGGAAAAATTTTGGTAAAAATAGCTATTTGCCAAACCGGATCAGATGTTTTATAATGACACAGAATAACGAGTAGCTGAGAGGCGTAAATCCAGTTTTGGATTTACGCCTTTTTGCGTTGTATGAAAGGTATGGTGTGTCTTCTGAGACACAGAAAGGCACATGAAAGGAGAAAGCTGTGAAAGAGAAAGAACAGAACAAAATGGCGGCGGCGCCCATGAACAGATTATTCTGGAAGATGGGGCTGCCTATGATCATTTCCATGGTGCTGCAGGCACTTTACAACGTGATCGACAGTATTTTTGTGGCAAACATGGAGGGAACCGGTGCGGTGGCCAACCAGGCATTGACCTATGCGTTTCCGGTGCAGATCATGATCATTGCGGTCGGTGTCGGAACCGGCGTGGGCCTCAATGCCCTGCTGTCAAAAAGCCTTGGAGAAAATAACCGGGAAAAAGCCAATAAAGCAGCAGGAAACGGAATCTTTTTAAGCATCTGTATTTATGCGGTCTTTCTGATCTTTGGCCTGTTGGGATCCCGATGGTTTATCTCACTGTTTACGAAGGAAACGCAGGCACTGGAGTTGGGAACAATGTATCTTCGAATCTGTACCTGTCTGTCCCTGGGCTCCATCGGATTCACGGTTTATGAGAGATTTTTACAGGCGACCGGAAAAACGATGTTATCCACCATCGCTCAGATTTCCGGCGCAGTTACCAACATTGTTCTGGATTATGTGTTTATCTATCCTCTGGGCATGGGGGTTGCCGGAGCGGCATGGGCGACGATTATCGGACAGTTTGTATCTCTGTTTATAGCCATGCTGTTTCACTATACAAAGAATAAGGAGATTGACGGTGCACCGCGCTATATTCGTCCGGAGGCAGCAGTTATCCGGGGCATTTACAGCATCGGGATTTCCGCGGCGCTCATGCAGGCCCTTTTGTCGGTGATGATGGCGGGAATGAATGCGATTCTGGGACTGGCCGATGTGAATCAGACGGTTCTCATCGGATCCTTTGGAATCTATTACAAGATCCAGCAGATTGCCCTGTTTTCAGCATTCGGCCTTTCCAATACCATGATTTCAATTTTGTCATTCAATTATGGAATGCAGGATAAGAAGCGGATCGATGACTGTATCCGCTTTGGAATTCAGGATACCGTTATTGTGTCACTGGTTTTGACGGTACTGTTTGAGGCATTTGCAAAGCCGCTGGTAAGTCTGTTCGGTCTGGCGGGCGGGACAACAGAAGAAATTATCACGGTCTGCACCCGGGCGCTGCGGGTCGCCAGCGTAGGCTTTATATTTATGGGGATTTCGGTAGCAATTCAGGGTGTACTTCAGTCGATCCGGTACGCGCTCCGTCCGCTTCTGATCTCTCTTTTGCGGCTTGTGATCTTTGTATTTCCTGTAGCATACGCCTTTACGCGGTCGCCGAGAGTGACGGAGCTTGTCTGGTGGACATTCCCCATCGCAGAGGTCCTGACAGCGGTGATTTCTCTCTTTATTTTGAAGGATTCCTATAAGAGGCGAATTGCAGTACTGGAAACGGCAGAGAAAAAGGATCAAAAAGGGGCTGGCATCTCCGGATTATACGGAAGAGGAGCTGTATGACCGGTATCTTTCTCTGGATGCAGGAAGAGAGGCTGTGATCACTCAGAGAAAGGTGATCGAAAAAATCGCAGAACAGGGGAGTGCAGTGATCGTGGGGCGTTCGGCAGATTATATTCTGAAAAATCAGCCGGGGCTACTGCGGGTATTCCTTTATGCGCCGATTGAATATAAGGTTCAGAATGTCATGCGAAAATATGGAGATACAGAAAAGGAGGCGCGGAAGCATATTCAGACGTCAGATCGGTCCAGAGCAGATTATTACAGTGTGATCACAAATCGTGCCTGGGGAGATAAGCAGGGATACGATCTCTGCATCAATACCGCAATGGGTGATGAGGCGGCGGTGGAGCTGATCTGTACCTGTGCGAAAGAACAATCAGTACGGTGATGAAGCCAGAAGAATGTGGATGTTGTGAAATTTTGTGTTTGCTGAAAAAAATCCCCTGATCTGTGCTATAATAAAAAAGATAGCAACAAAAAGAAAAAGCAGTGTTTACTGTGGGGAGTGATTGTATGCGACGAATCTTGCATAGTATGGGGGATACGCTCCGGACGAACTGGGGCGGAATCCTCCTTTTTGAAATGATATACAGGCTGTTTTCGACAATTCTGATCGTAGAGACGGCGTCCCATGGGATCCGGTTTGCGCTGAAAAGGGCAGGGTTCAGTTACCTGACGGCGAAGAATGCGCTGCGTTTTCTCTGCTCTCCCATAACGATCCTGGTATTGCTGGGACTGGTGTTTCTGATCCTGTTTTTAATTTGTCTGGAGATGTGTGTGCTTTATACGGCATTTCAGGCCGGAGTTGTCCGGGAAAAAATGAGTCCGGTGAAAATGCTGGTGTTCGGAGTAAAAAATCTCTGGGAGCTGTTTCAGACGGGAAACAAGCGGGTAATTTTACTGAATATCAATTTTTTTCTGCTGATGCAGGGCTGGATCTGCATCCGGCTTCTGGGACATGTCCGTCCGCTCAGCTATCTGATAGCGGCTGCCGCAGGAATTAAGCTGGTGCAGATTTTAAAATGGGTTCTTCTGGCGGCGCTGGCAGCAGTGGCGGTTTCCTATCTGTATGTGCCGGTGATTGCAACGCTTCGGGATATTTCCTTCCGGGAAGCCACGGAAAAAGGGAGGAAGATTTTTAGACGCTGCTGGATCCAGACGCTGGCGCTGCTGTTATGTGCCAATGGCGCGACGCTTCTCTTTTACTATGGTGTACAGTTTCTGGCAAAGGTGATTGCAACGCTTCTGGTGGTGCTGTTTGCAAACAAATCAGTGGAGCTGGCATTGATTCTGACCATCAGCCATGAGATTGAGGTTGTGGTGCTGATCGTCGCTTCAGTCCTTGGGCTGTTCCTGAATCAGGGGATCATGACTTTTTTACTGTACCGTTATCAGAATCCCAAATATCAGTGGGAGATTCCGCCGTATCATTATCAGCTCCCGATGAAGGTGCGCCGTCTGATGACGGTTCTGGTCGTAGGAGCGCTGGCGATCACGGGTGCGGTTTATGCCTACGACAGCGTTTACACCGGTGCAGTGAAAGCAAGCTCTGTGATTTCAGCGGCCAAGATCACTTCTCACCGCGGGAATTCCTATGAGGCGCCGGAGAACACGATTCCGGCGATCCAGGCGGCCATTGACAATATGTCGGATTATGCGGAGATCGATGTGCAGGAGACAAAAGACGGTGTGGTGGTCGTGTATCATGACGCCACCCTGCGGCGGATCACCGGTGATACGGGGCGGCTCTGGGAATATACCTATGAAGAGCTGCTGATGAAAGATTTCGGAAAATGGTATTCAGACGAGTTTGAAGGAACGCAGATCCCAACGCTGGCCCAGGTGCTGGAACTGTGCAAAGGAAAAATTAATCTGAATATCGAACTGAAAGCAAACAAGATGAGCGACACGCTGGTGGACAAGGTCCTGGCGTTAATTGAACAGTACAGTATGGAAAATCAGGTGGTTTTGAGTTCAACCAGTTATCGTTATCTGCGAGAAGCAAAAGAACGGCAGCCGTCTGTTAAAACCGGTTACATCCTCATGGCAGCGTATGGATATAATTTCGATGATGAGAATATTGACTTTTTCAGTATTCGTTCCAGCTTTGTGACGCAGGCACTGGTGGAAAATGCGCATGGAAATGGTAAAGAGGTTCATGCCTGGACGGTTAATACCAAATCGGAGCTGAGTCGTCTGAAGCGTCTTCAGGTCGACAACATCATTACAGACCGTCCTGTCCTGGCCAGAGAGATCCTGTATCGGGAGAAAGATACGGAAGGGATCTGGGAGTTCTTTAAGCTGGCACTGAAAACCGGAAAATGAGATACAAAAAAGCGAGCGGAAATCCACTCGCTTTTTCGATTTCTGGTTTAATTACAGCTTTACTACGTTAGCTGCCTGCTTGCCACGGGGGCCTTCAACGATGTCGAAAGTTACAGACTGACCTTCGTCAAGAGTCTTGAAGCCTTCGCCAGTGATAGCGGAGAAATGTACGAATACATCCTCGCCGCTCTCAGCAGTGATGAAGCCATAGCCTTTTTCAGAGTTAAACCACTTTACTGTACCGTTGTTCATTTTAGGTACCTCCATTTATATAGATTTCCATGTTACGTGTGTTTTCACATACAAAAATTCACATATTATTACAGACCATCGAGTAAACATAATCTCTAATAATATGTGAATTACTTTAAATCTGTGAACACAGTCTCATTATAACAGAAATCCCAGGAATTACAAGCAGTTTTTGCATAGAATGTTCACAAAATTTTTAAAAATTTAAAAATCAGAAACAACAGGGAAAGGTTTCATTTTGCTGTGAGTTATGTTATACTGCGTAATGCGACAAGCAGTGCAAACAGCTGGGGTCATTGCCTGAAGAAAGCTTGCATTTGCAGGGAAATGACCCCAGCTGTTTATAGGGCGTCCGCCCGACAACGAGGAAAACCGAAGGTTTTTCGAGTATGCACTGCGTGGATTGCACGCGGATAAAGCGCAGATCGCGCGCGGATAAAGTGCGCAGATCGCAGGCAATTGCACTGCCTCAGAAATCAGAAAGGAATGGAAATCAGAATGAAAAAAAGTATTGCGGTTATGCTTGCTGCAGTCATGACATTATCCATGGCAGCATGTGGAAGCAAGAAATCCGATGACACGACAGCAGCGGCGGAGACGACCGGTGCACAGGAGACAACAGCGGCAGCCGGGGAAACATCTGCGGCTGAAATGCCGGAGTATGTAAGCGCCTTTGACCTTGGAGATATCTCCGAGTATGTGGAGCTGGGCGAGTACAAGAACATTGAAGTGACCGAGCAGGACACGACGGTTACCGATGAGGATGTGGAGAAGGAACTTCAGTCTCAGGTGGAGAATGCAACTCCCGAATATGCGCAGATCATGGAGGGAACCGTAAAGGACGGTGATGTGGTCAATATCGATTTTGTCGGCAAAATGAATGGAGAAGAATTTCAGGGCGGAAGCGGAAGTGATTTCAACCTGACCATCGGTTCCGGCCAGTTTATTGACGGTTTTGAGGATGGACTGATCGGAAAGAATGTTGGAGATACGGTGACACTGGATCTTACGTTCCCGGAGGATTATTCCAAGACGAACACCGAGCTCAACGGTGCGGCTGTGGAGTTTACCGTAACAATCAATTATATCCAGGGCGAGGAGCTTGCAAGAGAACTGAATGATGCATTTGTTCAGAAGCAGACAAATGGTCAGTATAATACCGTGGATGAGTATCGTGCGTATATTCGTGAGGATCTGGAGTCCTCCAATCAGGACACTGCAAAAAAAACGGAGATTAATGAGGCATGGGGCAAGATTAAAGAAAATGCCACATTCAAGAAAGATCCGGAAGAGCTGATCAACTATATTCACGACAGCCAGATGTACCAGTTTGAAAGCATGCTTTCCATGTATGGAGTAGATAAAGCGACCTATCTGGCCCAGATGGGACAGACGGAGGAAGAATTTGAAGAGAGCCTGATGGATTATTGCAGAGATTCGGCTCAGACCTCCCTTCTGGTTCGTGCGATCATTGAGGCAGAGAACATTGACCTGACGGATACGGAGTATGAGGAGGGACTTCAGACTCTTGCCAAAGAGAATAATATGGATGCCGATACCATGAAAACGACTTATGCAGAGGCGATGCTCAGAGATGTTCTGAGACAGAGAAGGATCCAGGATTTTGTTGAGGAGAACCTTGTAAGAGTTCCGGCAGCAGAAACCAGTGCAGCAGAAACCAGTGCAGCAGAAACCAGCGCAGCAAACTAAAAACAGAAGCATATAAAAATGAGCCGCTTATTCCGGACTGTGAGGGAATCCCTCTGTGGAACAGGCGGCTCAGTTTTTGTGCCGAAAAGCGTTCTGGTACAAAGCATATTCGTTTCTCGGAAAACCGAAAACTTAATCAGCGAATCCTTCGGCGCGGTTCTTCGGATCAAACAGATGATTATACTGGAGGATCTCGTAATCGTTCAGCAGATCCTTCACCTGATCAAAGTCATCGGCGCTGTAAAAGTTTCCCTCTGCATCATAGCAGTAGTTGGCAGTGAGGACGGGGAGCTGCTCGCGCAGGCTGGTTAAATAGTCCTGATAAGCGGTCTTTTTAAGGCCCGCAGTGTCCATAAGCAGCGAGCTTAAATAGTTGGCGCTGATATTGATTCCTTCGGCTTCGTCAATGTCATAGTTTGCCCAGAGGACAAAGGGCGTCTGATAACGGAGGGAAAGCTCCTCTTCGGTCAGATCATCGTAATCCTTGCCATAAAGCTGTTCCAGAAAGCTGGTTTCCACATTGGGCTGATGATCGCCGAACATGAGAACAATGGTTTTTTCCTCACACTGAGAAAAGTAGGAGATCAGCTCCCGATAAGCATCATCGGTCTTTTTTAACAGTGTCAGATAGGCGTTGATGCGGGGGAGCTTCCGATCATCCATGTCTTCGACCGTGATGGAGCGGGTGAAGTCTGTCCAGTCCTTGGAATAGCCGCCATGGTTCTGCATGGTGACAAGGAAAGAGAAAAACGGGCCGTTCTCCTTCTTTTCTTCATAGGCCTTAATGACTTCTTTGAAGGCTGATTCATCGGTGATGTAGCCTCTGAGCCGTTTTTTGTAGGTGAAGTCGCCATTGAACAGGCTTTCCTCAAAACCAAGAAGCGGGTAGATCTGATCCCGTTTCCAGCCGGTGGAGTTATACGGATGCAGCGCTGTGGTCGTATAGCCATAGCTCTTCAGGAGCGATGGGAGAGCCGGAAGCTCGCCGGTAATAAACTGCTGGTAAGGAATACTTCCTGTGGGCAGAAACGCCATGGTGTCACCGGTGAGAAATTCAAACTCCGTGTTGGCTGTGTTCCCGCCGAGGACCGATACCCGAAGATTTCCAGAGATGGTATTTTCGCTTCCGTACAAGGAGCGGAAATACGGGAGATAATCTTCGGAGGTTTCAAAATCGCCAATGACGGAAAGATCTGAAAAGGCCTCATTCATGATGACAATGATATTGGGCTTTTCTTCAGCCTGAGAAGAAGAGGACGAGCCGGGGGCTATAGGACTTCCGGAAGCAACAGCGGTACTGCCGGAAGCAGATTCCTGAACAGAAGCGTCTTCGCGTGCGCCATCCAGAAGCTCCTGTGCTTTCTTTGCAGAATAGCCATCTGGTTTTTCCACCTTTAAATATTTCGTGTTTACCAGGAAGCTTACATAAAATCCGTTCTGTTCGTAGGTGTAATCCTGGGTGAAGGGCATTTCATAAACATCCAGATAATCGGTGATGGATTCATTCTGAAGGCAGAGCACATAAAGAACGGACAGAACTGCCGCGCCGGTCAGCCCGCCGAGACGGATCAGCCAGTGCTTTTTCAGCCGGAGTTCCACCTTGATGCTGAGAAGGATCAGCACAAGAAATCCGATCAGGCTCAGGATGAGCCTTGCAGACGGAGTAAAGGAAAAATGGTCTGCCACCGATACGGCGGTTTTCATGGATGCGATATCCCATGGCAGGATCGGCGAGGAACGGAATTCCAGAACAAAGTAGTTGACTGTACCAAGAATCGCCTGGAACAGTGTGCCAAGGATCAGACTTACGTTCATACACCCCGTTAAGAAAAAGAGGATCGCTGTAAACAGCCAGACAAACAGCCAGCCGAAAAGCTGGAGCTGAAAAGGGATTTCAAATGGATTATGAGTCAGCGCCTCCAATAGATAGTAGGCGAGAACCGGAATCACAAGTGTCATGACGGCCACAAGCCATCGGGGATATGTAAGAGATTTCAAACGTTTCAATGGGGTACTCCTTATAGAAAGAATTACAAAGACTGCCCTAATATTATAAAGCATATTTTGGAAAATTCAATGGGCACTGAACCAAAACGATGATCAGGATTTTGACTTTGTCCGGCCGGTATTATATAATAAGAATTAAATAAATGAACCGGATCCGGGAAAGTATAAGGACAGACTGATTAATGTGAGGGATAATTATGAGATGGAATTTTAAAAAGATCGAAGCGGAGGATGTGGAGATTCTTCCACGCTTTTATAAACTGCGATCCAATAAGACTTGTGACAGTGTTTTTCTGGATACCTTTTTATGGAAGGATTATTATCATGTAGAGTACTGCGTGGTGGACGAAAAGGCTGTGGAGTGGAAAATGAAGGTGGACGGTGTGCCGTTTGCGGCTCTGCCGCTGTGCACCGAGGAGGATCTTCCTTATTATTTCTTTGATATGAAGAACTATTTCAATGAGGAGCTGGGCGAGAAGCTTCGGATTTATCTGGCGGACGAGGAGGCGGTAAAGCTCCTGGATCTGGATCCGGAGCAGTTTGATGTGGTGGAAAATACGGATGCGGCAGATTATCTGTATGACGGAGAAGCGCTGCGGACGCTGGCCGGGAAAAAGTATCATAAAAAGAAGAATCATGTGAATGCGTTTATGAAAGAGTATGAGGGGCGGTATGAATACCGGACGCTCTGCTGTTCCGATCGTGGAGATATGTGGAAATTCCTGGATCGCTGGCGCGCCATGAAAGGTGCTCAGATGGAGGGAACGCTGGATCCGGAGGTGGAGGGGATCCACAGCATTCTGAATCAGTGCAGTGATCTTGGCGTCCGCATGGGCGGAATCTATGTGGATGGCCAGATGGAGGCATTCACCATGGGCAGCTATAATGAAGCAGAGGATATGGCAATCATTCATATTGAGAAGGCAAATCCGGAGATACGCGGTCTGTATCCGTTCATCAATCAGCAGTTCCTGGTTCATGAATTTCCAACAGTAAGTCTGGTAAACCGGGAGGATGATGTGGGGCTGCCGGGACTGCGGAAAGCAAAGCAGTCCTATAATCCGATCGGATTTGCCAAAAAATATCAGATCAGGGAGAAGTAAGGTGAAGGACTGGATAGCAAGAAGGCTTTCCCGGCAGGAAAAACCTCTTTGCAGAGCACTGTGGCGGGAGATTTTTACAGAGGATTCGGAGGCGTTTCTGGATTATTATGACCGCTGGAAGACAGAAGAAAATCAGTGCTATGGAATTTTTGAGGAAGACCGGCTGGTTTCTATGCTGGAGCTGAATCCATATCGGCTGATGGTACTGGGGCATGAAGTGGAGAGCCGCTATATTATTGCCGTGGCAACCAGGCCGGAGTACCGCCATCAGGGGCTTATGAAGCGGCTGCTGAAAAAAAGCCTGGAGGATATGCGGACGGAGGGGCTTCCGTTTTTGTATCTTATGCCGGCGGCGGAGGCGATTTATGATCCGTTCGGATTTCGGTTTATCTATGAAGCAAATGCGGGGACGGGAATCAGTTCAGCGCCGGATCGGATCACTGCAAAGGTGCAGCAGGATCCGGAACGGAGCATGTCGGAAATCCTGGAGTTTTCCGACCGTGTACTTCCGCATATTTCCGACTGCTATACCAGGCGGGATGCGTCCTATTATCGAATGCTTTTGGCTGAGCTGAAGAGTGAGAGCGGCGGATTGGTTCAGGTACGGGAGCGGGACAGAATCATCGGTCTTGTTCCGTTCTGGGGCGGGAAAAATCCGGAGATCCGGGAAATCCTGTCATTGCCGGAGGATGGTGAGGCGGTGTTGAGAGCGGCGGTTTCGGAAATCGCCGGCCATGGACAGAACCAGCCGGTTGACGGGCCGGTTCCCGAGATAAAAATTCCGGTCATGGGGGCATCGTTCCCAATGGAGGAAAAGAAACCGGTCATTATGGCGCGGATCTGCCATGCAGGACGATTTCTGGAGCTGTTTCGGTTGAAAAAAGGGAATCTGGAATTGGAGCTTCATCTGACGGACGCGCTGATTCCGGAAAACAGCGGCGTTTACCGGTGGTATCTGACGGAGCACGGAAGCCGCGCGGAAAAATCCGGAAGCGGGAACCATGATGCAAAAACGGTTTTCTGTACCGAGGCGGAGCTGGTTTCCTGGCTCCTTGGAAATCGGACGGAAGGATTCCCGAAGCAGGTGCAGACCTGCCGGGCGCCGTTTATCAATGAGATCGTATAGAAAGAAAAGCAGGAAAATCAGAAGACGGAATGTGTTTGCCGGACAGAAAGGAGAGCGGACAGATGGATGAGCGGGAACAGTTGAAGCAGTGGGTCATGGAAAGTGACAATATCGTATTCTTCGGAGGCGCCGGTGTGTCTACGGAGAGCCATATCCCGGATTTTCGGAGTGTGGACGGGCTGTATAATCAGGAGTATGAATATCCGCCGGAGACGATTTTAAGCCATACCTTTTTCGAGCGGCATACGGAGGAGTTTTTCCGGTTTTATAAAAAGAAGATGCTTTTTCCGGAGGCTGAGCCAAACAAGGCGCATCTGGCACTGGCGAAGCTGGAACAGGAGGGAAAACTGAAGTCGGTGATCACCCAGAACATCGATGGGCTGCACCAGAAGGCAGGCAGTAAGGAGGTTCTGGAGCTCCACGGCTCGGTGCTCCGCAATTACTGTACCCGCTGCGGAAAATTTTATGATGAGGAATATGTGCGTCATGCAAAGGGGATTCCGCTTTGCTCCTGCGGTGCGGTGGTGAAGCCGGATGTGGTGCTTTATGAGGAAGCACTGGATTATGGAACCATGCAGCGGGCTATCGCGCGGATCGCAGCGGCAGAGATGCTGATCATCGGAGGGACCTCGCTGACAGTCTATCCGGCGGCCGGCCTGATTGATTATTATCATGGAAAAAAGCTGGTTCTGATCAACAAGAGTGCGACATCCATGGACGGCCGGGCAGATCTGATCATCAAGGCGCCCATCGGAGAGACTCTGGGCATATTTTTATAGGAGGAAAAAGATGGATTTTCAGCTTGGAGATATTGTAAAACTGAAAAAACCTCACCCCTGCGGCAGCAGCGAATGGGAGGTCCTGCGGGTCGGTATGGATTTCAGGTTAAAGTGCATGGGCTGCGGCCACATGATCATGGTGCCGCGAAAGCTGGTGGAGAAAAACTGCCGCGGACATAAGCGGGCCGACGGAACCGAAGTAAAAGGAACATAAAAAATACCGAAAAAAAGGAACATAAAAAGTGCTTGCCAAACAGGGAAAAGCATGATAAAATCTAGATTTGTGACAGTATTTATTCCTTGCTCCCCGGTGAAACAGACAGGGGGCCAGAGACCAAAAGGAGGTAAACAGCATGAACAAGTATGAATTAGCAGTTGTGCTGAGTGCAAAGCTTGAAGAGGAAGACAAAGCAGCCGCTTTAGAAAAAGTAAAGGGCTACATTACCCGTTTCGGCGGCACCATCACAAACGTGGATGAATGGGGCAAGAAGAGACTTGCTTACGAGATCCAGAAGATGAAAGAGGGATTCTACTATTTCATTCAGTTCGAGTCTGATTCTAACTGCCCTAACGAAGTGGAAAACCATATTCGTATCATGGAGCCTGTAATCAGATATTTGTGCGTAAGACAGGACGCGTAATCAGGGAAAAGAGGAGATTACATGAATAAAGTCATGCTCATGGGTCGTCTGACCAGAGAACCCGATATCCGTTACTCCCAGGGGGAGAACGCAATGGCAATCGCCAGATACACATTGGCGGTAGACCGCAGATTCAGCCGCAGCGGAAACGGCGGAAATGATCAGTCTGCTGATTTCATTTCCTGTGTCGCTTTCGGAAGAAGCGCAGAGTTCGCTGAGAAGTATCTTCATCAGGGAACCAAGATCGTAGTGACCGGTCATATCCAGACGGGAAGCTATACCAACCGGGATGGTCAGAAGGTATATACCACTGATGTTGTGGTGGAGGATCAGGAGTTTGCAGAGAGCAAGAGCGCTGCTGCACAGAACGGCGGAGGTTCTTCTTACCGTCAGGAATCCAGACCCCAGCCCAGCAGTGCGGTCGATGATGGGTTTATGAACATCCCCGATGGAGTAGAAGACGAAGGTCTCCCGTTTAACTAAAACCAGTTACGATGATATGAGATGAAGGAGGTTTTAACCATGGCTTATACAAAAGGCGATAGAGCAGATTCTCCTATGAAGAGGAGAGGCGGACGCAGAAGAAAAAAGGTTTGTGTATTCTGCGGAGATAAGAACGGTGTTATCGATTACAAGGATGTTGCAAAGTTAAAGAGATACGTATCTGAGAGAGGAAAGATCCTTCCCAGAAGAATCACTGGAAACTGCGCAAAGCATCAGCGTGCCCTGACGGTTGCAATCAAGAGAGCAAGACACGTTGCACTGATGCCTTATACAATGGAATAAGATCCGGAAATAAAACTGGCGGGACGCTTCGGCGCCCCGTTGTTTTTGTTTCATAGGAAAGTTCGTCCTATGAAATAAAAAACGCTCCGCGGGGATCGCACTGCGGCGGAATGGAAGATTGCCGCTTTGCGGCCCGTCACAGAGTGAATATTCACTGCAAAGGGTGAATGAAGGGTGAATATTCACTTTCGGCATTGAAAAAAGTGAAAAACGGGATATAATAAAAATAAGATGGATCGGAGGTGCAGTATATGGAATATGAAAGTGAACGTATGGAATATAAATCCAGGCTGACAGATGAAATTTACAAGGAAGTCATTGCGTTTGCCAACACAGAAGGCGGTGTGATTTATATTGGAATTGATGATCAGGGGAAAGTGGTTGGCATTGATTCGGTAGATGAAACCTATACACGTCTGACTAATGGAATCCGGGATGCCATCCAGCCGGATGTGACGATGTTTGTACGCTATGTACTGCAGGATAACCACGTGATTCGCATTGAGATTGGCGAGGGGAGTTATAAGCCGTATTATTTAAAAGGAAAGGGGATTAAACCAGCCGGGGTATATGTGCGTCAAGGAGCAGCCAGTGTACAGGCGTCTCCGGAGCAGATCAGGCAGATGATCAAGGATTCAGATGGTGATGTATTTGAGGAAATGCGTACCATGCAGCAGGATCTGACTTTTGAGGAGGCGAAAGCAGCATTTAAACGATATAAAGTTGTGTTTTCGGAAGATAAGTTTATCGCGTTGGGATTACGGAATATTCATGATGATCAGTATACCAATCTGGCGCAGCTTCTTTCCGATCAGTGTCATCATACTACGAAGATCGCTGTGTTTGGTGATTCGGAGAATCTTACTTTTAAAGATGCAAGGGAATTTGGCGGATCGATTTTTAAGCAGCTTGATGACAGTTATGCTTATCTTGCATTATGTAATCGGACAGCTTCGAGGTTTCAGGGACTGGAACGGGTTGACAAATCCGATTATCCTGAGGCGGCAATTCGTGAAGCATTATTGAATGCTTTTGTTCATCGGGATTACAGTTACAGCGGCAGTATCATTATCAATGTCAATGATGAGTGCATGGAATTTATTTCCATCGGCGGATTGCTGCCGGGGCTGTCGGCAGAGGATATTCGCAGTGGTATTTCCCAGCCGCGGAACCGCAGGCTGGCAGAGATTTTTCATCGGCTGCGTTTGATTGAATCATATGGTACGGGGATCCGTAAGATTTATGCGCTGTATAAATCTTGTCCGGTTCAGCCGAAGATTGAAGTGACCCATAATACGTTCAAATTGCTGCTGCCGAATATGAATGCCGCTTCATCTGAGCAGACTGACCAAATTAAAAAGGCGGATAATGAGATTGCGGATTCTGCTGTTACCCCGCAGATGAAAATTGTTCTGGATTATCTTCGGGAATATGGAGAAATGAATGACGAAGAGTTGCAAGAATTGCTGAATATCAAAAAGACGAGAGCTTATCTGCTGACCCGCCAGATGAATGAACGCGGATTGCTCGAAATCAACGGGCGGGGAGCAGGAAAAACGTACCGGCTGAAATAACCGAAATTCTTATAATTTCACCTTCACAAAGGGATGTCCCATGGCGGGAATCACTTTTTCCACCAGATCACTGGTCCGGAATCTGATACTGGAGGTGTTGATGCAAGGATGGCAGCCCACAAACTCACTGCTTAACACATCTTCATCGATCAGGAGCTGCACGCGGTGTTCGGTATCATTCATCAGTCCCAGAACGCTGACGGAGCCAGGGGTGATGTCGAGGAACTGTTCCATGTATTCCGCCTTGGCAAAAGACAGACGCGCGGAGCCAATCTGTGAGGAAAGATCCTTGGTGTGGAATACTTTGGTGTCTGGGATCATCAAAAGATAGAATGAGGTCTCCTGCCGGTTGCATAAAAACAGGTTTTTGCAGATCACGGCCTGTAACACCTTGTCGATTTCCTGACAGATCTCCATGGTCATGGCCGGTTCGTGGTCAACCCGGTCATAGGAGACGCCCAGCCGGTCAAGCAGGTCGTATGCACGAAGCTCTTTTTCCGTCCTGCCTGCGGTGTCCGCAGGCCTTCCATGCTGTAATTCCATTTAGTTATCCTCCATATGCAAGTAATTGCGGTGTGGTTACAGATTCCGGTAAAAATTCCGGATCCGGGAAAAATCTGCCGCAGCAGCCTTCTGGAATGTCATAAATTTCTCCCTGGGTTCATTCATGAAACAGAATCTGGGAAAAATACCGGATTTTCCCGTCATTTCCCCAGCAGATCATGCCGACGGCATCTGCCATCTTCTGGGCATCCACACAGTAGGCGGACATACAGGAGTGATTCTTGTAGGGACCGGCGGTCATGAGCAGCAGATCGGTTTTTCCGTCCAGCTTCATCTGTTCCGCCAGGGCTTCCGTGATCTTGTTATGCTCCAGCTTTTCCTTTTTATAATCCATATCCGGTTCACGTGTGGTCTGGAGAACCAGTGTCTTTTCATAGGAATACGCCCGCTGATCCATTTCCTCCACCGTACCGCTCATAGGCGGACAGGCAGGATTGTGGTTATAGCAGCCGCAGAGGTTTTCCTCGCAGAAGACCCGGTATTCCGGCTTGAATACAAGATTCTTAGTGTCCATAACGGCGGCATCGGAAAAGCCAAGTGCCTTGGCAGCGGCGATAACATCCATAAATAAAACCTTCTTTCCATAAAATTGTTGCCGGGATTCAGTATAGCACAGATGAGCGCGGTTTTACAGTTGCTTTAACCAGTATACCATTGGACGGCGGTTTATTCCATACGGAATTGCTTTACGCCGGAACGACGTCAAAGCGCGAACAAATTTTGTATTCTGGTGTAATGTTTATAGAAAACGAATATTTTATGATAGGCTATGACATAGGAGTGCGCTATAATAAGAGAAATATCGCAGAAGAGGGGGAGACGTGCGTGCAGTATATCAGCGATTATGAATCGCCGCTTGGGAGAATTTTGCTGGCAGCCGATGAAACCGGGCTGGCGGGAGTATGGTTTGAGGGACAGAAGTATTTCGGACGGTGTCTGGAAGCGGAACGGGAGGAGAGGGAAATACCGGTTTTAATACAGACAAAACGCTGGCTGGATCGTTATTTTTCCGGGAAAAGACCGGAGATTCCCGTGCCGTTTCATTTTATCGGAACAGCCTTTCAGAAGGAGGTCTGGGAAATTCTCTGCACCATTCCCTACGGACAGACCATGACCTACGGAGAGATCGCACAGCTTCTTGCGAAGCGGCGCGGAATCGATCATATGTCGGCGCAGGCAGTTGGCGGTGCGGTGGGACATAATGAAATTTCGATTCTTGTTCCCTGTCATCGAGTGGTCGGAACCGGCGGAAGCCTGACCGGATATGCAGGCGGGATCGACCGGAAGGTACAGCTCCTTACATTGGAAGGTGTAAACATGGACTCCCTGTTTGTACCGGAAAAAGGGACGGCACGGTAAAGCCTGCGCCTGTCAGTCGGAAATTTCCTTTCTATTCCGTTAATTCAATTAAATTCCCCTCAAATCCCACAAGACAGCTTTCATAATAGCCGTCGCCGGTGATCCGCGGCCCGCTGAGAACCTGACAGCCGTCCTGTTTCATGGTTTCGGTCAGTTCATCGACAGCAAATCGGCTTCCGAGGCTGAATGCCAGGTGAATATAGCCGGTGCGGTCTGGATCTTTTTGCACATCATGAAGCCCCGGCTTTGTCATAAGCTCCAGTCTGGAACCGTCGGAAAAGCTTAAAAAGTAAGAAGAAAAATCGGTATTTTTGTTATGATACTTCTCACCGGAAACGGCATGAAAATACTTTATAAAAAACGCGCGGGCCGCTTCCAGATCATTGACATACAGCGCCAGATGTTCGATTCGGATTGTTGGGTTCATAGTCGGTCCTCCTGTTAAAGCTGCGGAAAAAGCCGGGGCATGGTTTACGGAGTTGAGTTCCGCGTTTCGTCCATAAGCCGGTTCAGCAGATGGGAAACGGCAAACATGACTGTCTCATAGTGCATGAAATCAAGAATGTTTTTCGGAACCAGGATCTGCAAGCTGGGCGGGAAATCCTCATCAGATTCCCAGAACCGGACGGTGACCGGAAGAAAAGAGAAAAACTGTAATTCACAGGCGGCATCCCCGCCGGAAACAGGTATTCCGTGAAGTGCTTTGCAGGCATGCAGAAATCCGGAAGTATTTCCGTCAAAAAATTCGGCGGCATGCTGAAAAAAGTCCGTTTTTTGTCCCATATTTCCGGTATGAATACTGGAAAGCGTATTCACAGGAACCAATTCTGTACTGGCGGGATTCGGACGGTCAGACCGGCAGAGAACATCATAGATGGTCATAGCTTCATTGTAGTCAGCTGCGTTTGCGGTCTGAGAAAAATCTGCCGACCATTCTACTTGGCCGGATTCCCGGCTGATCCGATACATACGGTCAACAAAAGAAAGATAAAGATATTGAGTATCATGTTCTAAAGAAAAATTTCGGATCATAAGATCCTGATCATGCTGCAGAAAAGAAACAGCCATCTGAGTCTTCATTAACTCATAGTTAGAACGACTGGGATTCATGGAAGCTCCTCCAATTCGCATTTTGTACTAAATATAACACAGAAATGAGGGCGATGCCAGAAGCAGCTTCCGTATATTCTGACTGATTGATGTAAGTGGGGGATGTAAGGAATAGAGAGCTTGCGCAGGCCACCCTCCCGGTCAGAGGCAACTTCGATATGTGCCGGTTGACCGGGAGGGTGCCTGCGCAAGCCATACCCATACATTACAGATCCACGTCCTGAAATCGTTTCATCGCGTATTTCATACTTCCCCATGTTCCAATCGCGTAAACAACTGCGGCGGCGGCCAGGCTCAGCCACAGATCGGTGTTTCTCATGGTGCTGGTATTGTTGAGAAAGCCAAGGCCAGGCAGATGATGGAGGGTTTCTGCAAGTCCGATGAGCAGAAGCGCGGCGATTCCGAAGTACAGAAACGGTATGCCGATCCGATAGCCGGTCTTAAAAAATCCGCAGATAAAAAGCAGATTGAACAGCAGAAACAGAAGAAGCGTAAATGCCAGATAAAGCTGGTTGGCATTCATCATGACGTTGTTCACATATGGTTCGGCATGGGCGAGAACAGTCATGCGCAACAGTGTGAAAATCCCCATGAGCAGAAAGCCGGCGAGCTGGATCATGATGCTGAAGGCGAATTTGCCTTTTACTGTGTCCGACTTTGACAGCGGAAGGAGAACGGAATAGAGGATATCGTTGGTTTCCCGTGTTGCCTGAAAGGAGTGAAAGATCCCGAAGCAGACAAAGAAGCTGCCCACCAGGATCGGATAGCCGGGGATCAGTGCCATGACTGAAAAGGCCAGAAACAGGAAGGAAAGAGGTGAGGCCGCCAGCCGGATTTCTTTAATGAGCAGTTTTTTCATGAAATGCCTCCTGTTCGTCATGGATCATAATTTCCTCAAGAGTTTTTCCGAGACCGCGGGAGCGGCAGTCTGCCAGATAGTCCGGCAGAGCCCCGGAGATCTGCACGGTACCGTTTTTCAGATAGGTGATCATATCTGCACAGTTTTCCAGATCTGTTGTGATATGGGTGGAAAACAGGATCGCTGTGCCGGTCTCCTGCGCCAGATAACGAAATATAGTCAGAAGCTCGCTGCGGGAAACAGGATCAAGTCCGGAGGTGGGTTCATCAAGAACCAGAAGCTCGGCGTGATGGGAAAGAGCCAGTGCCAGGTTCAGCTTCACCCGCATGCCCTCGGACAGCTCCTCCGGTGTCTTTTCTTCCCGCAGAGAAAACAGCTCCAGATAATGACGGTAGGCTGCGTCATCCCAGTTTTCATAGAACAGCTTTGTCACGGCGGCAATGTCACGGATCGGTTTTTTCTTATAATAATCCACAGCACCGCAGGCGTAGCCGATCCGTTTTTTGATTTCTGCTTCGTGGGAGGACAGCTCCATGCCGAAGCAGGAAATGGTTCCGCCGGAAGGACGGATCAGCCCGAGCATGGATTTGATGGTTGTCGTTTTTCCGGCACCGTTGCGCCCCACCAGTCCCATGATGGAGCCGCGGTTCAGAGAAAACGATACATGATTTAAACGGAAGCCGGGATATTCTTTTCGGAGATCCGAAATCTCCAGGATGGTATTTGTATGATGTGTCGGATTCATATAGTCACTGCTCCTCCCGTCTGGTGTTCCGGTTTAGCAGGATCATCAGATCCGCCTCTTTGATGAGAGCCAGTCCCTGAGCTTCATCGCCCAGCAGGATCAGCGAGTCGCCGGGGTGGATGTTGAAGATCCTGCGTGCTTTGGCCGGAATGATGATCTGTCCTTTCTCACCAACAGTCAGAACGCCGAACATGTGTCTGCCCTTCGGCGCAATGCCGAGGCCGGTACCGTCCGGCTCGTAGGTCACCAGATCATCAAGGCTTACATTGAATACATCGGCGATCATCCGGCATTTTTCAATGTCCGGAAGTGACTCGCCGGTTTCATATTTGGAAAGTGTCTGGCGCGAGATGTCCAGCTTTTCCGCCAGTTCCTCCTGTGACAGACCGGCGGCTTTTCGCAGCATGAGCAGATTGTCTTTAAACATCGGAAAATTCCCACCTTTCCTGATTGTAATGTCGCATTTTCTGCCTTCAATGTAACACAGATCCGCTGGAAAGACCATAACGGAACCTTAACAAAAATCCCTGATTTTGTTAAAAATCGTTGCGGCATAAAACCGGTCGGACGGAGCATACTGAGAACAGAAAAAGGAGGCACCTCATGAAAAACAGGCTTACGGAAAAACAGAAAAAGGCGCTGGCAGTGCTCGGAACGACGGCCGGCGTATATCTTGCGCTCAAGTATGTTCTGCGGCTGTTTTTCCCGTTTCTGCTGTCCTGGTGGCTGGCGGTTCTGGTGGGGCCGGCAGCCGTTTCCCTGGAACAGAAAACCTGCGTTAAGCGGACAGTCTGGGCCTCGCTTTTTATTACGGCTCTTTCAGCAGTACTGCTTTTTCTGGGCTATATCCTGGGGAGGCTGTTTCTGGAACAGCTCATAAAAGCAGCGGCACATCTGCCATCATGGTTTGAGGAGCTTTGCGGCTGGCTGGATGGTGTCTGCCGGAACTGTGACCGGTTTCTCGGATTTTCCGGCGGAACGACCATGGAATTTGTGGAATCCAGGGGACAAAGGTTTCTGGAAACTGCGGAGCGCCAGGCCGGAACGTATCTCATGATGTTTTCTCCGGGAATTTTTGCGGGAACCGCGAAGCTTGGCGGGCTTCTTGCTGTTGCGGGGATCGGCGGAGTTCTGGTGGTGGGAGCCCGGGGACGGATCCTTCACTGGAAAAACACCTCGGTTTTCCGCCAGGAGCTTTCGGCGGCGGCCGGCTGCATCAGCCGTGTCGGAAGAAGCTTTCTTCTGGTACAGCTGTTTATCATGCTCCTTACCAGTATTCTCTGCGGCGTGGGATTGTATGCTCTGGGAAATCCCTACGCAGTGCTTCTGGGCGCCGGGCTCGGACTTCTGGACGCACTTCCAGTGTTCGGAACAGGAACGGTCCTGGTTCCCTGGGCCGTGATTATGTTGTTTACCGGAAACTGGACCTATGCCATCGGACTGATGCTCCTTTATCTTCTCAGCTATTTTCTCAGAGAAATCCTGGAGGCAAAGCTCATGGGCAGCCGCATGGGAATCCGCCCGCTGGAAATGCTCATGAGTATGTACGCCGGACTCCTATTATTTGGCGTAACCGGCTTTCTTCTGGGACCGCTGGGGTATCTTCTGGTGCGGGAGCTGAGCGGACTTTACACCGGGGAAGGGTGAATTATCGTTTGACAGACAGAAAACCGCTGGGTTATACTGATAGCATAGAAACAGAGATCATTCATGAAGATATTCCTGCACATGGAGAGAATCTGCCGATGGTCTGCGGCCCGGCGGTTGTCTGCCAGAGTCCGGACGGAGAAAGGAGCTTCTATGTTTTGTACAAACTGCGGATATGAATTGAAGGCGGGTGACCGGTTCTGTGAAAACTGTGGAACGCCGGTAGAGAACCCGCCGGTGGAGAACCCTGTAAAAACCATAAAAGAGGAGCCGGTGCCGATACAGCCGGAGAACACTGCGCTGCCGCCGGAAAGCACAGAAGAGCAGACAGGCATGACAGAGTCGGAAGCAGCTGTAAAAATGCCGGAACAGCCGGAAGAAGCGGCTTCCGGAGACGCCATTCCGGAGCTGGAAAAGCAGATCATGAAAAATATGGAAAATGAGCTGATCCTGGAAATGCCGGAGGAGGCCATGAGGAAGGGAACGCGGGTATATGGCGAAGCAGGCCGCGCGGAACACGGCAGAGAAATGCATCGGGAAGCGGGCAGTGCGGAACGCGGCAGAGAAATGCATCGGGAAGCGGGCAGTGCGGAACGCGGCAGAGAAATGCATCGGGAAGCGGGAAACGGAGAAGCGGGAGCGAAGCCGCAGCGTACGGATGGATATCGGGAAACGGAGCAGCCGGGCAGTCATCCGCCTTATGAATACATACCGGGGAACCGGAAACCGGAAAAAAGCAAAAAGAAAAATGGAAAGAAAAAGGCGTGGATCATTGCATTATCGTCGCTGATCGCGGTGATGCTCCTTGTTCTGGCAGTGTTTGCGTTCGTGCTGTCCAACCCGGCTAATAAGCTTAAGGCGGCCATCAGGGACCGGGACTGGACGAAGGTAGAAGCGATTTATGAGAAGAGCTTTTCCGGAAATGAAAAGAAAAAGGCACAGGCTGATGAGCTGATAAAGAATCAGGTGGAGGCGATTACTTCGGCGTACACCTCCGATTCTATGGATTATCAGACCGCAAAGGGACACTTGACTGCCATCGCAGCATTCTGGGATGATGCGTCTGTGTCGGATGCACTGGTGCAGATCCGGGAATTATATGATTCCAGAAGCGCCTTTGCCGATGGCGAAAAGGCAATGAAGGCTGAGAATTATGAAACAGCCATCGCAGAGTATAAAAAGGTGATCAAGGCGGATTCCAATTATGAGACTGCCCAGAAGCAGCTGGAAGCGGCGGAGAAGGCTTACCGCGAGGCAGTTCTCGACGAAGTGGAAGCGCTGGAGAAAAAGGATGATTATGAGGAGGCGGCAAAAAAGCTTGCCCAGGCGCTGAAAATCCTTCCGGGGGATGAGGCGCTGATCAGGAAACAGGAGGAGCTCGAAGAGGCTCAGGAGGATTATGGAATTCAGTCCGTACTGGAGCAGGGCAAAAAAGCAGCGGATCAGGGGAATTATTACACCGCCATGGAGGGAACCAGGGAGGCTCTGGCAGAGTATAGCGGAAATGCAGAACTTCAGGCTGCACTGGAGGAATACAAAGCGAAGTATCAGGAGGATATCCTGAAAAAGGCGGCGGATGCCCTGGGAACAAATCAGAATTATGAAGCGGCGCTCATTGTGCTTGATGGTGCACTGAATACGCTGGGAGGTGATTATCCGGAGATTGAGCAGGCACTGCGGGAACAGAAGGAGGCCTATGTACAGGAACAGTTAAAGCAGAGCCAGGAAGAGACAGATATTGCGGCGTTTGTCGGAAGCTGGCGCGGCAGCCAGGTGACTTTTGGCGGAATGACCATAGATGCAGATACGTATCTGCAGTATGCGGGGCTGGCTTCTGATCAGCTGCGGATGAATATGCGGTCTGATGGTTCTATGCATGTCCAGCTTCTGGGTGAGACGGCAGATGGCACCTGGAAGAAGACGGGGGATCATGCTTATGTACTCACAATAGAGGGTTCGGATCAGAACGTAACGCTGGAAAACGGACGACTGATCATGAATCTGGATAATGTGGAGCTGATTTTTGTTCGGGAAGCTGCGGCTTGACAAATGACGGAAATTCGCCTAAGATAGAAGCAAAACATGGCGAAGATAAGGAATAGTAGAGATCAGACGGCCAACCCAGAGAGAGGACGGAAGCTGGAAAGTCTTTTTGGCACAGATGTTGAACCCACCTTGGAGTCCTGTATGAAAATACAGCGTAATTCCGGCGATAACGGATCGAGAGTGAGCCAGCCAGATGGCTAACAAGGGTGGTACCGCCGATATTCGGTCCCTTGCTTCGGATGATTCCGGAGCAGGGGATTTTTGTTTATCGGGAGAGTCATTTTCTGATAAATTTCATAGAAGATTGTTTCAGGACAAATTGGCCGGGCCACGGAATTATTATGGAAATTTACAGTTTAAAAGGAGAACTTATCATGGCAAAGGAAAAGAAATTAGTGGAATCCATCACCTCCATGAGTGAAGATTTTGCCCAGTGGTATACCGATGTGGTAAAGAAAGCGGAGTTGGTGGAGTATTCGAACGTGAGGGGTTGTATGATTATTCGTCCCAACGGATATGCGATCTGGGAGAATATTCAGAAGGAGCTGGACAGACGCTTCAAGGAGACAGGGGTAGAAAACGTATATATGCCCATGTTTATTCCGGAGAGCCTGCTCCAAAGGGAGAAGGACCATGTAGAAGGATTTGCGCCTGAGGTTGCATGGGTGACGCAGGGAGGGCTGGAGACCCTGCCGGAGCGGCTTTGTGTGCGTCCGACCTCTGAGACTCTGTTCTGTGATTTTTACTCCAGAATTATCCAGTCCCACAGAGATCTGCCGAAGCTGTATAATCAGTGGTGCTCCGTTGTGCGCTGGGAAAAGACGACCCGTCCGTTCCTGCGTTCGGCAGAGTTCTTATGGCAGGAGGGCCACACCGCTCATGCAACGGAGGAAGAGGCTGAGGCAAGAACCATTCAGATGCTGAATATTTATGCAGACTTCTGTGAGGAGGTCCTGGCCATTCCGGTCATCAAGGGAAAGAAGACCGACAAGGAGAAGTTTGCCGGAGCACAGTCTACCTACACCATTGAGGCGCTGATGCATGATGGAAAGGCACTTCAGTCCGGAACCAGCCATAACTTCGGCGATGGCTTTGCAAAGGCATTCGGTATTCAGTATTCAGATAAAGAAAACAAGCTTCAGTATGTACACCAGACCTCCTGGGGAATGTCCACCCGTATCATCGGTGCACTGATCATGGTTCACGGTGATGACAGCGGATTAAAACTGCCGCCCAGAATTGCTCCGGTTCAGTGTATGGTAATCCCGATTTCTCAGCGGAAAGAGGGCGTGATGGAAAAGGCGGCCGAGCTTCGTGATATCTTAAAGGCAGCCGGTGTCCGTGTAAAGCTGGATGATTCTGATAAGAGCCCGGGCTGGAAGTTCAGTGAGCAGGAGATGCGCGGAATCCCGATCCGTGTGGAGATCGGACCGAAGGATATGGAACAGAACCAGGCGGTGATCGTCCGCAGAGATACCCGTGAGAAGATCACGGTATCCATCGATGAGCTGGGCGAGAAGGCACTGGAGATCCTTGATGTGATCCAGAATGATATGCTTGCAAAGGCAAAGGCTCATCTTCAGAGCCATATCTATGAGGCTCATACCTATGATGAGTTCAAGGATATCGTGGCGAACAAGCCTGGCTTTGTGAAGATGATGTGGTGCGGCGATCAGGCATGTGAGCTGAAGATCAAAGAGGACACCACAGCGACCTCCAGATGCATGCCCTTCAAGCAGGAGCACATCGGAGATGTATGCCCGGTATGCGGAAGACCGGCGAAGACTATGGTATTCTGGGGCAAAGCATATTAAAAGCTGCGAACATATAAAAAAGAATCCGGCGGACAGGAAGCTTCGCTGAAAAACAAGAGACACGGTGCAGAGAATGAGGTTCCTGCATCGTGTCTCTTTTATGAGAAGTTTTAATTTTGGAGATTCTTCATTGCTTTTTTAAACTGGAAGGTGAACAGGACGATGGTAAAAAGGACTGCGGTCACATCTGCAGCCGGCTCAGCCATATAAACGCCTCTGGTGGAATCAGAGACCAGGTGAGGCATGAGATAAATGAGCGGCAGCAGCAGTACAAACTTTCGGACAACGGCGACGATGATCGAGCAGACTGCTTTTCCCAGAGAGGTAAAGGTCATCTGGCAGGCAATCTGGATTCCAAAGAGTCCCAGTCCGCCAAGATAGATCTTCAGCATGGGAGCAGTAAAAGAAACAAGGGCGGCATCGGACGTAAAAATACTCACGAACAGCTTCGGGAAAAGCTGGACAGCAGTCCAGAGAACCATGGAGTACGTAAAGCAGGTGATCAGCAGAAGACGGAAGGTCTTTTTTACACGGTCCGCATTTCTGGCACCATAATTATAACTGGAGATCGGCTGAGCACCCTGGGCAATGCCCTGAAGCGGAAGCAGCGCGAACTGCATCACACTGGTGAGGATCGTCATAGCGCCAACAGCAATGTCACCGCCGTAACGGAGCAGGGAGGAATTAAAGCAGACGGTCACAACACTCTCGCTTGCCTGCATGATAAAGGTAGCGAGACCAAGTGTAATACAGGGGATGATAACCTTTGCCTGCATACGCAGATACTTCTTTCGGATATGGAGAAGCGTCTTTTTTCCACAGAGGAACCGCAGGACCCAGATACAGGAGACGGCCTGGGAGAGTACCGTTGCCAGAGCGGCACCCCGGACACCCATTCCGAAAGCAAAAATAAAGACCGGATCCAGAACGATGTTGCAGACAGCACCGATCAGAACGGAGATCATGGAAATGGTGGTAAAGCCCTGGGCAGTGATAAAGGCATTCATACCGAGCGTGAGCTGTACAAATAAGGTGCCGACCGCATAGATATTCATATAATCCACGGCGTAGGAAATCGTATTTTCGCTGGCACCGAAAGCAAGAAGCAGATCCCGGTTCCAGAGCAGCAGAATTACAGTTAAAATGGCAGAGATCACGATCTGGAGGCTGAAGCAGTTTCCGAGGATTCGTTCTGCTGCTTCCGGATCCTGTTTTCCCATGGAAATCGAGGCTCTCGGAGCACCGCCGGAGCTGATAAGAGCTGCAAAGGCAGAAACAATCATGATGATCGGCATACAGACGCCGACACCGGTAAGAGCCAGACTTCCGTTCAGGGGAATATGGCCGATGTAGATCCGGTCAACGATGTTGTAAAGCATATTGATGAGCTGGGCGATTACAGTTGGAATCGCCAGCTTCAGAAGAAGCTTTCCGATGGGCTCTGTGCCCAGAAAGTTTTTATCCTGCATGGTGTCTCCTTTAGCGTTTGATCTGTCTGGGATTGACAGTACGGTCGGTTTTTCCGGTAAGCGGTTATGGCAGATAGCTCGGTTCCGGTCAGCGGGGGTCATCGTCCTTCCGGTCAGGCGGGAAAGGCTTTGCGGATGACGTTTCTGCCGTCATGGAACGGGCATGCTCCGCCATGGTTTCCATGAGCTTTTGATAGAGGGTAAGTTCCCGCTGGGGAATATCAGCGGTAAGCTGATCAACAAAGGATGTTTGCAAAGCAATGCCGGCGTCTGTAATGGGAACAGCCTTTTCCGTGCAGAAAAGAGCGATTTTCCTGCGGTCGCCGGAAACGGCTCCTCGTTTTAAATAGCCGGCTTTGACCAGTTTTTCCACATGAACGGAAACCAGGTTCTTTTTAATGTTCCGAAACATACTGATCTGCTGAGCAGTACAAAGCTCCGGATTATTTTTTAAAAACATCAGGATATCAAAGGATACCTGAGAAATCCCGAATTTTTGAAGCAGCGGTTCACACATCTGATTATAAGCGTTCAGGATGTCGTGAGAAAAGGCAACAAAAAATGTGGGGGAGTAGTTTTGTTTCATAGGGCATCTCCAAATAGTATTTTTTTGAACTGTATTTAATAATACAATATTAAGGAGAAAAGGTCAAGACGGATCTGCTTTATGTCTGTGTAAAAAATGGATAAATTTTTATCAAAATGCTTGACAAAGGTTTGTCAATGTGATAGGATAAGACCATCAACAAAAGGTTCCGGTTACTGACGGATAATTGTGGAGAACCACAGTGCAGCCGGAGCAATAAAGATAAGCCGACCGTCTGGGCAGCATTTAACATTTAAATGCTGTCCTTTTTTGTTCTTAAGGCGAAGCCTTGTTTTCGCCGTATAGGAATTGGGGAAGGGCAAAAAGGGACAGGTACAACTTTTCTTAAGGAGGAACACATTATGGGATTTAAGACAGACATTGAAATTGCACAGGAGTGCCAGCCGGAACTGATTACCAAGATTGCCGAGAAGGCAGGAATCGATGACAAATATCTGGAGCAGTACGGAAAGTACAAGGCAAAGATTGATTACAATTTATTAAAGGACTCTGACAAGGAGAACGGCAAGCTGATCCTGGTAACAGCGATCAACCCGACTCCCGCAGGCGAAGGAAAGACGACCACCAGCGTAGGTCTTGCAGACGGATTATCCAAGATCGGAAAGAACGTTATGGTAGCGCTCCGTGAGCCCTCCCTCGGACCGGTCTTCGGTGTAAAGGGCGGCGCAGCAGGCGGCGGCTATGCACAGGTGGTTCCCATGGAGGATATCAACCTTCATTTTACCGGTGACTTCCATGCCATCGGTGCAGCAAACAAC
>NZ_JBQKGG010000015.1:0-61508 GCF_052118925.1 Candidatus Paralachnospira sp. LCP21S3_A2 | reverse complement strand
AGCACAGTAATGTGTGGAGCTGACTGTTACTAATCGGTCGAGGGCTTATCCAGGTGGTTTAGGAGTTTTGGGAATGAAATGATGTTGGACAATGTGTAGTTTTGAAGGTATAGGAATGTGGCCCGGTGGCTCAGCTGGTTAGAGCGCCGCCCTGTCACGGCGGAGGTCGTGGGTTCGAACCCCATCCGGGTCGTTTAACATCTTAATAATTGAATATGGGGTCTTAGCTCAGCTGGGAGAGCATCTGCCTTACAAGCAGAGGGTCATAGGTTCGAGCCCTATAGGCCCCACTTTTTGAATAATAATCCGAATTGGCGTATTTATACGCCGATGTGGCTCAATTGGCAGAGCAGCTGATTTGTAATCAGCAGGTTATCGGTTCGAGTCCGATCATCGGCTTTATGGGGGAATTCCCGAGTGGCCAAAGGGGGCAGACTGTAAATCTGTTAGCAGTGCTTTCGATGGTTCGAATCCATCTTCCCCCACTCGAAAAACTTTATATTGAGAGTGTCGCGGGGTGGAGCAGTTCGGAAGCTCGTCGGGCTCATAACCCGAAGGTCGCAGGTTCAAATCCTGCCCCCGCAACTCAGACATGAAAATGTCTAACGCCCAGATAGCTCAGTTGGTAGAGCAGAGGACTGAAAATCCTCGTGTCGCTGGTTCGATTCCGGCTCTGGGCATTTTTTATTACAAAAAAGGATCCGTGCAAACGAATCTTTTTTGTATTTACAGAACAAAAAGAAATGGGAAAGTATGATATTCGTAACAGGATTCAAGAAATGTAAAATGCTATACTTAATAAAAGTAGGGTAAATAAAGGAATAAGCAAATTATTAAAAAACAGAGGAGGTTTTATTATGGCAGATAAGAACTTAATTAAAAAGACATTTGATGAGGGAAAAGGTGTTTTTCGTTTAATGCCTACATTTGTTCCTCGACGCTTTGGTAAAGCAGGACATCGTTTAAAACTTCATCCGGATGACTATTATGCATTAGGAATTGAACGAGGTTCAATTAAGGAACGGTGGTTTTCATCGACAATCACGGCTAATAATGGCCCTTTGGCAGCACCGGATGAAGGAATGAGCTATGTTGCAGTATCTCCGGATTCTGATGAGAAATTTACATTGAAAGAGGCGATTGATACATTAGGTGCGGAGGTTGTCGGCGAAGAATTAATGGAAAAATACGGTGGTTGGCCGATGTATTCAAAATTTTTCGATTTTGAAAATCCGCTGTTTCATCATGTACATTTGACTTTTGAAGACGCGGCAAGAGTCGGAAAGCTTGGAAAACCGGAATCCTATTATTTTCCCAGACAGTTAAACAACTATTCAGGAGAAAATAACGCTACTTATTTCGGTTTTGATCCAGATACAGATCCAGAAGATGTAAAAGAAAGGCTTCGTCATTATAATGAAGCTGATACCAGAATTACGGAGTTATCCAGGGCATATCGTGTTGAATTGGGAACCGGTTGGTTTACTCCGGCAGGTGTCATTCATGCTCCAGCATCGTATTTAACATATGAGCCTCAGTGGAATTCCGATGTAAATTCAGTAGAAGAAAATGTAGTTTCAGGTGAGATCTATCCACGTGAAATGCTGGTTGAGGAGTGTCCTGAAGATAAGAAGGACGATATAGATTACATTTTTGGATTATTAGATTGGGAAAAGAATGTAGATCCTCATTATAAAAAGACGAATTTCCGTCCGCCGGTGATTGCAGTAGAAACAGATCAATACGTTGAAAAATGGGTTTCCTATGCAAATGATTATATTTGTGCAAAGGAATTAACTGTATATCCCGGTCAGAAAGTTACAATTAAAGATGCAGCAGCATATGGTTGTATTTTTGTACAGGGACATGGAAAATTCGGAGTGTTTGATGCAGAAACGGCGACGATGCTTCGATTTGGTCAGCAGAGTGCCGATGAATATTTTGTATCGGAACAGGCTGCGAAGGCGGGAATTGTAATTGAGAATCATAGTAAGTTTGAGCCTATCGTAATTTTAAAGCATTTTGGACCTAATAATCCGGAAATGCCTAAGACAGTTCCGGAAGAATAATGTGTTACTGGTGAGGCGTTAGGTTATATGAGGAGGAGGATATGAGCTATTTAATGGGAATTGATAACGGCGGAACCTTTGTAAAAGCCGGTATCATAGACGAGAAGGGGAATATTATTGCTGTGGCCAGACAGCCGATCCAGAATCTGACGCCAAAACCAGGATATACAGAACGGGATATGGGAAAACTCTGGGAACAGAATGCAAAAGTTATTCGGGAGTCACTGGAAAAAAGTGGAATTGATTCTGAGGATCTGTCCGGCATTTCATTTTCCGGTCATGGAAAAGGATTATATCTGGTTGGAAAGGACGGAAAACCTTCCTACCCAGGAATCCTTTCTACCGATGCCCGGGCCTGGGAATATCCGAAAAAGTGGAAACAGGATGGAACGGCAGAAAAAGTACGGGAAAAAACATGCCAGGATATTTTGGCGTGTCAGCCGGTCAGTCTGTTGGCATGGCTGCGGGATCACGAGCCGGAAGTGATAGAAAATACAAAATATGTGTTTTCTATCAATGATTATATCCGGTACTGCCTGACCGGTACAGCAAACGGTGAATATACGAATTTTTCCGGAGCCAATCTAGTGAATCTTCATACGGCTGCGTATGATAAAGAACTGCTGGCATTATTTGGCCTGGAAAGCGTATGGGATAAGCTTCCGCCTCTGAAATATTCGGCAGATATCTGTGGTACAGTTACAGAAGAAGCAGCGGTGATCACCGGACTAAAAGCAGGAACGCCGGTGATGGCAGGAATGTTTGACGTTGATGCTTGTGGAATCGCTTCAGGAATTTATGATGAAACACAGGTGTGCATGATTGCAGGAACCTGGAGTATCAATGAATATATTACCAGAAAGCCGATCACCAATGGTACGGTTGCGCTGAATTCCATGTTCTGTATTCCGGAGTATTATCTGATTGAGGAGAGCAGTCCCACATCAGCAGGAAACATGCAGTGGTTTATTGATGAGATCCTGGCGGAGAAGAAAGAAGAACTGAAAGCAGCCGGAAAGAGTATTTATGATTACACGAATCAGATTATTTCGGAAATCGATCCGGCGTCCAGTAATGTGATCTTTCTTCCGTTTCTTAACGGGTCCAATGAAGATCCGCTGGCAAAGGCATGTTTTGTCGGATTGACGGATTATCACAACCGTGGCCACATGCTGCGTGCAGTTTATGAAGGAATCGTTTTTTCACATATGGTACATGTGGAACGGCTTTTTAGAAACAGGGAAAAACCGGAGGCAATCCGTTTAGCAGGCGGAGCTGCAAATTCTGAAGAATGGGTTCAGATCTTTGCAGATGTTCTGGGAATCCCGGTAGAAACTGTGGCATGCGATGAGCAGGGGATCATGGGAGCTGCCATGGCAGCAGGAATCGGAGTCGGAGTGTTTGAAACATACGAGCAGGCAGTGCGCAGTCTGGTACATGTTTCCAGAAGAGTAGAACCGCGCAGAGAGTATCAGGCAGTATATGAAAAGAAGTATAAGCTTTATAAGAAAGTAATTGCTGCTCTTGGCGGAGTATGGGAAGATTTCAGTGTGTCTGAGTAAAAAGAACGTAGAAAAGAAGGAGAAAAAATATGTTTGATTTACATAAAACACCGATTGGCCTTTATGAAAAGGCACTTCCGGATGCCTTTACCTGGAAAGAAAAAATGCAGGCGGCAAAAGCAGCAGGGTTTGATTTTATTGAAATTTCTGTAGATGAATCGGATGCCAGACTTGCCAGACTGGACTGGAACGATGCTCAGATCAAAGAAATGCGGGATCTGATGGATGAAACGGGAATTATTTTTCCAAGTATGTGTTTAAGCGGTCATCGTCGTTTTCCGTTTGGAAGCAAGAATCCGGAGACAAGAGCAAAGGCGTACGAGATTATGGAGAAGGGAATTATCCTGGCACAGAAGCTGGGAGTCACCTGCATTCAGCTTGCAACGTATGATGTTTATTATGAAAAGTCCGATGATGAAACAAAGGCAATGTTCCTTGAGGGCATGAAAAAGTCTGTGGAAATGGCTTCAAGAGCGGGAATCATCCTGGCCATGGAGATCATGGATACTCCGTTCGCAGGAACGATCCTGAGAGCCTCCCATTACCTGAGGGAGATACCGTCACCGTATTTCAAGATCTATCCGGATATGGGAAATCTTACCCAGTTTTCAGCAGATCCGGAAAGTGAGTTTGAACTTGGAATGCCGGAGATTACAGCAATTCATGTAAAAGAGACAAAACCTGGTATTTTCAAGTGTGTTCCGTTTGGTACAGGAACGGTAAGATTTGCAGATCTGTTTACAAAGCTTCATGAACTTGGTTACACAGGAAGATTTATGGTGGAGATGTGGGCAGATAATAAAAAGATTTACACGATGAAAGAAGCTGTGGCAGAGATCCATGAGGCGTATGAATTTGTAACAGATAAGATGCGTCAGGGTGGATATCAAGTATAAGAAAATAGAAGAATTGAAGGACAGAATAAGCAGACCTCCCCTTGAAATACCCCGGGGAGGTCTGTTATAATGGGGATATTATTACAAATATGTTCAGCGTATGGAAAGGGAAAGAGAATGGCAGAAGAAAAAAAATGTTCCAGCACTTCCTGCGGGAAAGATTCCTGCGAAGGCTGTGAAAAAGCAAAAGTAGATTTTACGGTGAAACCGAATGATATGACTCATGTAAAGAAAGTTATCGGTGTTGTCAGCGGAAAAGGCGGCGTTGGAAAATCCATGGTGACTTCGCTGCTGGCAGTGACCATGAGCAAACGTGGTTATAAATGCGGAATTCTGGATGCGGATATTACGGGTCCGTCCATCCCCAAGGCTTTTGGACTGAAGGATAAGGTACGCGCCACGGAAACGGGAATGATGATGCCAGTGTACAGCCAGGGTGGTGTGCCGGTCATGTCCATTAACCTGATCCTGCCCAATGATACAGATCCTGTTGTCTGGAGAGGACCGGTGATTGCCAATACTGTAAAGCAGTTCTGGTCAGATGTTATGTGGGGAGATCTGGATTATCTGTTTGTGGATATGCCTCCGGGAACAGGAGATGTGCCGCTGACAGTCTTCCAGTCGCTTCCGGTGAATGGGATCGTGGTGGTAACATCTCCCCAGGAGCTGGTTTCCATGATCGTCGCAAAAGCGGTAAAGATGGCAGAGCTTATGAAGGTGCCGGTTCTCGGACTGGTGGAAAATATGTCTTATTTCAAATGTCCTGACAACGGGAAGGAATATCGGATTTTTGGCGAGAGCCATATCGATGAGGTGGCAAAGATTCATTCGCTTCCGGTGCTTGCGAGAGTTCCCATTGACCCGGCTCTGGCAGACGCCTGTGACCGGGGCTGTATCGAGGAGTTTGCCGGGTCCTGTATGGATGAGGCAGTGAAAGTGCTGGAGGAAAACTAAATGACAAAACTGATGATTGCGTCGGACGTACATGGATCGGCATATTACTGTGAGAAAATGCTGGAGCGTTATGAAGCGGAGAATGCGGAGAAACTGATCCTTCTGGGAGATCTTCTGTATCATGGTCCCCGGAATGATCTGCCAAAGGAGTATGCGCCGAAGAAAGTCATTGCCATGCTCAATGAGGTGAAGGATGAGCTTTTATGCGTTCGTGGGAACTGTGACGCGGAAGTGGACCAGATGGTGCTTCAGTTTCCGATCCTGGCGGATTACATGATCCTTTACCTGGAAGGACGGATGGTATTTGCGAGCCATGGACATGTTCATAACGAAGAGCATCTGCCGCCGTTAAAAAAAGGAGATATCCTGCTTCATGGCCATACCCATGTGCAGGCCATGGAGGAACATGAAGATCACCTGTATCTGAATCCCGGGTCCGTTTCCATTCCGAAAAATGGCAATGAAAACAGCTATATGGTCTATGAAAACGGCGTGTTCACCATTAAAAATATGGAGGGCGCCGAGATACGGAGCCTGTCCATCAAAGCGTAAGAGAAAAGATGCTGTAAGAAAAAGAACACAGGATGATTCCGGCCGGAGGACGGCCGGATCGTCTGCGGATACAAAGGAGGATCGGGCATTATGGAATCAAGAGCAATGGAAGCAAAAGCCCGCCATGACCGTGGATTCAACTGTTGTCAGGCAGTAGCCTGTACCTACTGTGATCTGTTTGGCATGGATGAGGAGACTGCGTTTAAGGCATGTGAAGCGTTCGGAGCCGGAATGGGCGGCATGGAAGGAACCTGCGGTGCTGTTTCAGGCGCGGTATTTCTGGCAGGACTGAAAAACAGCTGCGGCGATCTGGAAAAGCCGGTGAGCAAGGGAAAGACGTATCAGTTTTCCAGAGCCATCACAGCGAAATTCAGGGAAAAGAACGGAAGCCTTGTCTGTCGGGATTTGAAGGGAATCGAGACGGGCACACCGCTTCGGTCCTGTGAGGGCTGTATTCTGGATGCAGCGGCACTGGTTGAGGAGCTTTTACTGGATCAGGAAAATAAATGAGACTGGATTTATATGAACAGCTGACGGCGTATGGACGGACGGACATGCTTCCGTTCCATATGCCGGGTCACAAACGAAACAGCGGGATATTCGGATTTAATGATCCGTTCTCCTTTGATATTACAGAGATCGACGGCTTTGATAATCTTCATCACGCTGATGGGATCTTAAGGGAGGCCATGGAGGAAGCCGCGCAGATTTACGGCTCGGAACGGAGCTGGTTTCTGGTTAATGGAAGCAGTTCCGGGCTTCTGGCAGCAGTTTCGGCCTGCGTAAAGCGGGGTGGGACAATTCTCGTAGCGAGAAACTGTCATAAATCGATATATCATGGAATTTTTCTCCGGGGGCTTACGCCCTCTTATTTGTGTCCGGCGGGGATTCCGGGCTTCGGTGCAGCTGGTGCAGTGACACCGGAAATGGTAAGACAGGGACTTCGGGACTGTCCTCAGGCGGAGGCAGTTCTGATCACATCGCCCACCTATGAGGGCGTCTGTTCTGACATTGCGGGTATTGCAGAAGCAGCTCATGACCATGGTATTCCGCTGATCGTGGACAGTGCCCACGGGGCGCATTTTTCGTTCTGGAGTACAGAGCAGAATGAAGCATCGGAAGAATATGCCGCTGACGGAAAAGATCCGGAGCATGGCGGAAAGGAAGAATTGGTTTTATGGAGAAGAATGTTTCCGCATCCGGCGCTGCGATTGGGGGCAGATGTGGTCATCGAAAGTCTCCATAAAACGCTTCCGTCCCTGACCCAGACGGCAATTATTCATAAGAAATCTGACCTGGTGGAGGAGGAGAGGCTTTCTTATTTTCTTCAGATCTATCAGAGTTCCAGTCCGTCCTATGTACTTATGGCATCCATCGAACAGTGTATCGCCTACATGGCGGGGAACAATGGAGAGCAGGTCATGAAACAGTATGAGGAGCGTCTGCTTTCTCTTAGAAAATGGATTCATGACAGGAAACATATCCGGCTTATGACCGGGGAGGACGGCGGCGGAGCGGCATACGATCCGTCAAAGCTTGTTCTGAAAGCAGAAAGATTTAGCGGGCCGGAGCTTTACAGCCGTCTGCGGGAGCAGTATCATATCCAGCCGGAGATGTGTACGGAGACCTATGTGATTCTGATGACAAGCCCGGCTGATACAGAAGAAATGTATCAGAGACTTAAGCAGGCGCTTGGAGAGCTGGATTATGAGACAGAGAAAACGCATACAGAAAGTGGTGGAATTGTGTGTGGACTGGACCGTTCTCAGCCGGTGGTACTTCCGGTGCCCAGAGTGATGATGACTCCGGCGAATGCCATGGAGCAGCCCATGGAAACACTGATGTTTTCCGATTGTGCCGGACGGATTTCCGGGGAGTTTCTTTATCTTTACCCGCCGGGAGTTCCGGTGGCAGCACCGGGAGAAGAACTTACAGAAGAAATCATTAAGATTTTAAAATGTTATGAAGAAAACGGGCTGGAAATCAACGGGCCGGCAGAAGCAGGAAAGCTGCGGGTGCTGAAAAGAAGGGCTGGATCAGACGAATGACAGAGGCTGTAAAAGCAGAACGGCAGAATGGAGAAAACATGGGCCATATTTACTATATCATGGGAAAGAGTGCATCAGGGAAAGACAGTGTGTTCCGTGTGCTGGCAGCAGATCCGGAGCTTGGACTTCGGACGGTTGTGATGTATACCACCCGTCCCATGCGGGAGGGAGAACAGGACGGACGGGAATATTTTTTCCGCAACGAGGAATTCCTTGCAGCGAAGCAGGCAGAAGGAACCGTCATCGAATCCCGGACTTATGAGACCGTTTGTGGTCTGTGGAGTTATTTTACTCTTGATGACGGACAGATCGATCTGGAAAATCACCGGTATTTAATGATCGGAACACCGGAATCCTATCTGGCGACAAAAAAATACTTTGAGCGACAGAAAAAGACTCCGCTGAGTCCTTTGTACATTCATGTGGAAGACGGAGAACGGCTGATCCGTGCCATCGGACGGGAACGACTCCAGAAGCATCCCAACTACGCAGAAATCTGCCGCCGGTTCCTGGCCGATGAAAAAGACTTCGCCCAGGAGGTTTTGGACAGCTGCGGAATCGAGAATATATATGAAAACCGGGTATTGGAAGAATGTATCCGCGAGATAAAAAAGAAAATTACGGAGGGCTGATGTGATAGCCGGCCCGGAGTGAAGTGTAACTGTTATAGTGGATTCAGAACAAATCTGCTTGGCTCTGAATTTAATAAATAATTTCTACATTACATTCAAAAAGTATGTTATACTAAAGGGAAGAATAAGACAAAGGGGGTATCAGGAATGCTGCGTTTTCAGGATATTTTAGGACAAGATCAGATCAAAGAATACTTTCAGAATGCCTTGAAACGACATCAGTTTTCCCATGCCTATATTCTGACCGGGGAAGCTGGAATGGGGCGGAAAAGCCTGGCAAACGCCTTTGCCATGACGCTCCAGTGCGAGAACGGTGAGACGGAGCCCTGCGGGACATGCCACTCCTGCAAACAGTTTTTAAGCGGAAATCATCCTGATGTGATCTATGTGCGCCACGAAAAACCGGCCAGCATCGGTGTGGATGATGTACGGGAGCAGGTGGTGGACGATGTGGCGGTGAAGCCGTACAGCAGCCCCTATAAAATTTATATCATCGACGATGCGGAGCTTCTGACGCCCCAGGCGCAGAATGCACTGTTAAAGACCATTGAGGAGCCGCCGGAGTATGCGGTGATCTTTTTCCTGACGACCAATGCGGAGAGTTTTCTGCCGACGATCCTTTCCCGGTGCACGGTGCTCAAGTTAAAACCGCTGTATGATTCGGTCATTAAGGATTATCTCATAAAAGAATGTAAGGTGTCTGCCCATCAGGCGGATATCTGTACGGCTTTTGCCAGGGGAAATCTCGGAAAAGCCATTGCTTTGTCATCTTCCGAGGAGTTTATGCAGCTCCAGGAGCTGGTGATGCGGCTGCTGAAAAAGGTATCGGAGATGGCTGTTTATGAAATGGTCGGTGCATTAAAGGAGTTAAAAGATTCCGGTTTCCGGATAGGGGACTGCCTGGAATTCATGCAGCTCTGGTTCCGCGATGTACTGATGTTCAAGGCGACTCAGGACAGTTCGCTTCTGATCTTCAAGGACGAATATAAATATTTAAAGGAAGTCTCGGATCACAGTGATTATGCCGGAATCGAGAAGATCCTTGCGGCGATCGACAAGGCGCGGGTGCGTCTCGACGCCAACGTGAATTTCGAGCTCACCATGGAGCTTATGCTGTTAGTAATGAAGGAGAATATTTTATGATAAAGGTAGTTGGCGTGCGGTTCCGTACGGCAGGAAAGATTTATTTTTTCGATCCCGGAAAGCTTCATATCAAAAAGGGTCAGCATGTCATTGTTGAGACGGCGCGCGGCGTGGAATATGGTTATGTGCTTACCGGAGAGCGGGAGGTGACCGATGACAAGGTGATCCAGCCCTTAAAGCCGGTGCTTCGGATCGCCACAAAAGAAGATGATGCCATCGAGGAAAAGAACAAAAAGAAGGAAAAGGAAGCCTTTAAGATCTGCCAGAAAAAGATCGAGAAGCATCATCTGGAGATGAAACTGATCGACGCAGAATATACTTTTGATAACAATAAGGTTCTGTTTTACTTTACGGCCGATGGCCGGATCGATTTCCGTGAACTGGTAAAGGATCTGGCTTCGGTATTCAAGACCAGAATTGAGCTGCGCCAGATTGGTGTCCGTGACGAGACAAAGATCCTCGGCGGTGTCGGAATCTGCGGCCGGCCCCTGTGCTGCCATTCTTATCTGTCGGAGTTTATTCCGGTGTCCATTAAAATGGCAAAGGAGCAGAATCTGTCCTTAAATCCCACAAAGATCTCCGGAACCTGCGGCAGACTGATGTGCTGCTTAAAGAATGAGGAGGAGACATACCGTTATCTGAACAGCAAGCTCCCCGGTGTCGGCGATTATGTGACTACTGATGACGGTCTGAAGGGAGAAGTTTCTTCGGTCAATGTGCTGCGCCAGAGGGTAAAGGTTCTGGTTCATCTGGAAAATGATGAGAAGGAACTCCGGGATTATGGTGCGGAGCAGTTAAAGTTCCGGCCAAGAAAGCGGAAGGACAAGGAAAAAGTGAATTCCAAGGAAGAGAAAGAACTGAAGAAGCTGGAGGCCATGGAGAAAAGGGAAGGAAAGTCTAAGCTCAATGACAATTAAGCTGCTGCCCAATGAGCGGATCGACGAGCTGCAGAGAAACGGCTACCGCATTATCCAGAACGAGAAGAAGTTTTGTTTTGGCATGGATGCGGTTTTGCTTTCCGGTTTTGCGAGAGCCGGAAAGGGAGAGCGGGTGCTGGATCTGGGAACCGGAACCGGCATTATCCCGATCCTCATGGAAGCCAAGACGGAGGGGGAATCCTTTACCGGGCTGGAGATCCAGGAGGAAATGGCCGAGATGGCGGCGAGGAGTGTGAAGCTCAACGGGCTGGAAGAAAAGGTTTCGATCATACAGGGAGATCTGAAGGAGGCCTCGAAGCGATTCGGAAAGGCTTCTTTTGATGTCGTCACATGTAATCCGCCGTACATGAACCAGAATCATGGATTAAAAAATCCGGACGAGCCGAAGGCCATTGCCCGGCATGAACTGCTGTGCAGCTTTGAAGATGTAGCCAGAGAGGCAGCGGCTCTTTTAAAATCCGGCGGCCGGCTTTATCTGGTACATCGTCCTCACAGGCTGACGGAGATTTTTGAGACACTGCGGGCTCATAAGCTGGAACCGAAGCGTATGAAGTTTGTACATCCCTTTGCGGATGCGGAGGCAAATATGGTGCTCATTGAGGCGTTCCGCGGCGGCCGGCCCCAGATGCGGGTGGAAGCGCCGGTGATCGTCTATGAGAAGCCTGGAGTTTATACGAACGAAATTTATGAAATCTATGGATACTAAAATCCGGATAAAAACAGGAGGCGGAATATGGCGGGACAGCTTTATATCTGCGCGACACCCATCGGGAATCTGGAGGACATTACGCTCCGGGTTCTGCGCACATTAAGGGAAGTGGATGTGATCGCGGCGGAGGATACGAGAAATACCATTAAGCTTCTGAACCATTTTGAGATCAAAACGCCCATGACCAGCTATCATGAGTATAATAAGGTGGACAAGGCGCGGTATCTGGTGGAGCAGATGGCGCGAGGCGTCTCCGTGGCGCTGGTGACAGATGCGGGAACTCCGGCGATTTCCGATCCCGGAGAGGAGCTGGTACGCCAGTGCTATGAAGCGGGGATCTCCATGACCTCACTGCCCGGTCCGGCGGCCTGTATCACAGCCCTGACGATTTCCGGGCTTCCCACAAGGAGGTTCTGCTTTGAAGCATTTCTTCCGGCGGACAAAAAGGAACGGAAAGAGGTGCTGGAGGAGCTTCAGTCTGAAACGAGAACGATGATCATTTATGAAGCACCTCATCATCTGGCTAAAACCTTAAGGGAGCTGGCGGAGGCCCTCGGCGACCGCCGGATCTCCATCTGCAAGGAGCTGACCAAGACCTTTGAGCAGGTGTTCCAGACAACGCTTTTTCAGGCAGCGGAGCGGTTTGAGACGGAGGCTCCCCGCGGAGAGCAGGTGCTTGTCATTGAGGGACGGAGCCGTGCGGAGATGAAGGCGGAGGAACAGAAAAGCTGGGAAGAAATTCCGCTTTCAGAGCATATGGAACGGTATCTTTCCCAGGGAATCGAGAAAAAAGAAGCCATGCGAATGGTGGCAAAGGACCGCGGGATTTCCAAAAGAGAGGTTTATCAGGGGCTGCTGGAGAAATAAGATTCGGAACAATCAGTCGTTGCAGGTTCTGTCGTATTTATGCTATAATGACAAACGATAATCATTATCAGGAAAATACGATTGGAGGAACTTCATTATGAAAAAACTGACTGTGAAAAAGGGCAGTGAATGTATGGCATGTCTTGGCTGTGAGATTGCATGCTCCGAAGCTTTTTATAAGGAATTTGATCCGGCTAAGTCCTGTATTCAGATCGGGGAGAAAAAGGGAACGGTAAAGCCTGCGGTATGTGTGCAGTGTGGAAAGTGTGCGAAGGCCTGCGAACATGGTGCGATCAAGCAGAATGCCAAGGGTGTTTACATGATTGACAAGAAGCTTTGCGTAGGCTGCGGAAAGTGTGTGGAAGCATGTCCTTTCGGTGTTATGGTTATGCCAGAGGGTGCGGCAAATCCGTCCAAGTGCATTGCCTGCGGAATCTGTGTAAAGGCTTGTCCCGCAGATGTACTTGAGATTGTAGAGGCTTAAAAACAGATAGGTGCGGCCTGGCTTTGAATGGACGTTCCGCTATATAAAAAGACAGAGACTGCCATCAGCAAATAAAATTGCTTTCGGCAGTCTCTGTCTTTTTCTGCGTGCTGAACTTTAAAGTCCAAATTCGTTCTTTAAGGTGTCTGTCATTACGTTTATGGGGGCTTCTTCGCCGGTCCAGAGGGTGAAGTTTAAGGCCCCCTGGTTTACCAGCATGCCGAGTCCATTGATGGTATGGGCGCCGCGTTTGGCTGCTTCCTGAAGAAACAGGGTATTGGGGTCGTTGAATACTACATCGCTGACCACCATCTTGTTGGTTACGGTATCGTAATCCACATGGGGCTTGCTGTTTACATCAGGATAAAGGCCGATGCAGGTGGCGTTGATGAGGATGTCGGTATCGGGATCCACGCAGTAGGGCTGATCCCAGGAGACATACTGAGCTTCGGCAGGTGTTTTTTCCTGAATCAGTTTTACCAGCTCCTCGCCCCGTTCTGTGTTTCGGTTGACGATGATGATCTTTGCAGCTCCGGCCAGGGCACATTCCACGCTGATGGCACGGGCAGCACCGCCGGCGCCCAGGATCACGACCTGTTTCCCATCTACAGAAACTCTTTCATTTTCCAGAGAGATCAAAAATCCTTTTCCATCGGTATTCTCACCAAAGAGTTTTCCGTCCTTGTTCACGACCATGTTTACGGCGCCGATGATGGAGGCAGCCTCGGAGAGCTCATCAAGATATTGGAGAACCCGAACCTTATGGGGGATTGTCAAGTTGATTCCCCTCATGTTAAACGCTTTTACGCCATTCATGGCAGCTTCCAGATCATCTTTTTCTACCTTCACGGTCAAATAACGATAGTTCAGTCCCTTTGTTGCAAAAGCGGCTTCCTCCATGACCCCGGTGGGGTTTTCATCGATGGGATTTCCGAAAGCTCCTACCAGTTCCGCTCTGTAATTCTTTGCCATATCCTGCTGCTCCTTTCACTGTTTCCGGGTGGGGTTCTGCCGATAACCATAAGGCTTTTATAAACGGTTTTCTGCGGCCAACAGCCCGGATTTTTTTGTTTCTACGATACCATATTTTTCGGGTTTGGGAAACCACTTCTTGAAGCATCGGATGATTTATGGTAAGTTAAAGAGGAGAGATGTGACAGAGAACAGGGAGATGTCTGACAGACATCGGACTTCTGCTGGCGGAAGCCGCATGAAAAAATTGAGTGAGTCCGCGGAGGATGTTATGGATTATTCTATTGTTTTTACGGATATAGACGGAACATTGTTAAATTCTGCCCATCAGGTGACAGAAGCAACGGCAGCAGGAATCCGGGCTCTTGACCGGGCGGGAATTCCTGTGGTTTTTGTGTCGGCGCGGATGCCAATGGCGATCTATCCACTTCAGGAGCAGATCGGGTTTCATGCCCCGATCATCTGTTACAGTGGGGCGCTTACACTGGACAGAGACGGAAAGCCGGTAAAAAGTACCTGCCTTTCGGCGGAGACGGTGGAAGCCATGAAGCGGCTGCTTCCGGCAGAGACAGAGGAGTGCTGCTTCTGTTCTTATGTGGACAATCGCTGGATCGTATCAAACCCGGAGCATGTGCAGATCCGGAGCGAACATCGGATCACCGGAGCGGATCCGGAGATGGGGGATCCGTTTATGCCGGGACGGGCGGTCCATAAAATTCTGGGCTTCGGACCTCAGGCGCTTCTTAATGAAACCATGAGAAAATTAAAGCAGGCCTTTCCGGAGTGTACCATCGTAAAGTCGGCACCGCATCTGCTGGAGATCATGGACGGAAAGGTATCAAAGGCAGATGCTCTTGTGGATCTCTGCAAAAAAATGGGGATTTCTGAGGACAAAGCGGCAGCATTTGGGGATAATTATAATGATCTGGAAATGCTTCAGAGTGCCGGTCTGGGAATCGCCATGGGGAACGCGCCGGAGGAGGTAAAGCAGGCCGCGGATGAGGTGACACTGGATAATGATCATGATGGGCTTCTGGCTGCGCTCCGGCGGCTGTTCCCGGAAGGAGGGAGTTTTTGACGGACGAGATGGTAATCGTGCCCGCAGTCATGCGGGCGTTAAATATTGTAGAGGCATTGTTTGCGAGCACAGAGCCGAAATCGCTCAGCGAGCTTTCCAAAGAGCTGGAAATACCAACAGCATCGTTGTTTCGGATTTTAAAAAACCTGGCGAGCCGTGATTATATCACGGTTCTTGAAGGAACGCCTGTCCGCTATACCATCGGACGGCGGCCGTTTCAGCTTGTGACCAATTATCGAAATGGGGTGGATCAGAAGGATGTGATCAAACCGGTTATGCAGGAGCTGACGGCGCGTACCAGTCAGACGGCTCAGTATGCTGTGTTCCAGAACGGGCAGTTCCTTTATATCGAACAGGTGCTTTCAGATGCAAAGTTAAATATTCTGGCACAGCTTTATGTGCCGCTGGAGGTGAATACCAGCGCCGGGGCGAAAATGATCCTGGCAAATCTGCCAAAAGAGACGCGGGAAGCGTATCTTTCCGGTATCACGCTTCAGAAGCGGACGGTTCATACCATCAATGATATGGATCTTTTGCGGGAGGATCTGGAACGGTCAAAGAAGCGAGGGTATGCTCTGGATGATGAGGAATTTACCATCGGGATCGGCTGTATGGCAGTGCCGGTTTTTAACGGCGATGGTCATTGCTGCGGTGCAGTCGGTGTTACTGGTTATATTGAGGATTATCGGAATACGGAGACATTTCGGCATATTCAGGAGTGTCTGATCGAAGCAGCAGGGGAGATAGGAAGAAAACTGCGAAGATAAAATAGGATAACCAATGGCTGAATTGAATATAGAAACGAAAATCCAACTGTTCAATAAAGATCAGTTGGATTTTTCTGTATATGTGTCTGGTTCATCTAAAAATTGTACAACTTCATTTGGTGTGCACTCCAGGATACGGCAGATCTTTTCCAGAGTCAAAAGGGTGATATTATTTCCTTTTCGGAGAGTGTCCAGTGTGCGGTTGTCGATTCCTTGTTTCATCAGCCGGTATTGTGTAAATCCGCGGGATTTCATAGTATCCCACAGTGGGCTGTAATCGATCATGTAGTACACTTCCTCTCCTGTAATTGTAACTGTTAGTACCAATTATAGGAGAGAATGAGGAAAAACAATATTGTGCATATATTCACTATATTGGTAAGCGGAATGTTTTGAAAAATTCAAAATTTATTGGAAAATCCCGGAATAAAATAAAAGAAAACGGAGTCATGGAGCATGCTCAATGTTTTATGGTGCGGAATGGTGTTTCTCGGCGTTGTATGGGGGATTATATCCGGAAATATGGGGCTTCTGACGGATGGAATTTTGAACGGCGCCGGAGATGCGATTTCGCTGTGCATTACCATGGCAGGAATCCTGTCATTCTGGTGTGGACTCATGGAGATCGCCGGACAGGCGGGATTATTAAAGAAGCTCACTGGAGCATTAAAGCCTTTTGTGGGTTTGTTGTTTCCGAGAATTCCGGAAGGACATCCGGCGAGAGAGGCCATTTCCACAAATCTGGCAGCAAACATTCTGGGACTTGGATGGGCGGCAACACCGGCGGGGCTGGAGGCTATGAAGCAGCTGGAGGAAATGAAAGAGACAGGGCGGGGAGAGACAGCGATTGTCCCGCGGGGAACGGCCAGCCGGGAGATGTGTACGTTTTTAATCCTGAATATTTCTTCACTTCAACTGATTCCGGTGAATATGATCGCCTATCGGAGTCGTTACGGCAGTGGAATGCCGGAGGTGATCGTGGGACCGGCGATTCTTGTAACGCTGGCAAGTACCGCAGCAGCAGTTTTGTTCTGCAGGATCATGGAACGGTCTGATGACCGGAAAAACAGAAGAAGGGAATAAGAAAAACGGGAATGATGGAACAGAAATTCCGAAATTACACAGGAGAAACACAGAACGTTCACAAAATAATTCCATATTGGGCACAATTCGGTCGTATACTGAATAGTATCATGCGGGGACAGAATGCTTTCTGCCGGAAAAAGATTTTTGTTACAGGCTTACAGAGGCTGAACAGAAAAGCAGAAAGCAGATCATGAACCGAAGCAATATGGAAAGGGAGGAACAGCTTTGATCGAGGTAAAGAATCTGGTGAAGCGGTATGGAAACCATCTGGCGGTGGATCATTTAAGCTTCACGGTGGAAAAGGGCCAGATTTATGGATTTCTGGGGCCAAACGGTGCCGGAAAATCGACGACCATGAACATCATAACCGGTTATCTGGCATCTACAGAGGGAACGGTAATCGTAGATGGGCATGATATTTTAAAGGAGCCGGAGGCAGCAAAACGCTGTATCGGCTATCTGCCGGAGCAGCCGCCGCTTTATATGGACATGACGGTTGGGGAATATCTTTTGTTTGTGACAGAATTAAAACAGATCAAAAAAGGGGAACGGAAAGCCATGGCGAAGAAGGTCATGGAAATGACAGGGACCTGGGAGGTAAAGGACCGCCTGATCAAAAATCTGTCCAAAGGGTATCGGCAGAGAGTCGGGCTTGCCCAGGCGCTGGTCGGATTTCCGGAAATTCTGATTCTCGATGAGCCGACGGTGGGACTTGATCCCAAGCAGATGATCGAGATCCGAAGTATGATACGGGAACTGAGCAGGGATCATACGGTCATTTTAAGCTCCCATATTCTTTCGGAGGTCAGCGCTGTCTGCGATCATATTTTGATCTTATCCAAAGGAAAGCTGGCAGCCAGCGATACACCGGAGAATCTGAGCCGTGCCATGGCTGGAGAACAGAAGCTGTCACTTCTGGTAAAAGGACCGGAAACGAAGATCCGGCAGGCGGCGGAAGAACTGAGGGCTGCCCAGTGGAGTCTCGGTGCGGAACCGGAGGAGCCTCAGGCCTTCCGGCTTTCTGTTAAGGCGGAGCCGGAACAGGATCTGAGGGAGAAAACGTTCCGAACCATGGTGGATCACGGACTGGTGATTCTGGAGATGAAGACTACCAGCATGAGCCTGGAGGAAGTATTCCTGGAGCTGACCGAAGGAGCTGCCGGTGATGCGGATGGCATCAGTGCAGAGGAGCCTGAAGCAGAAGAGCAGACTGCAGATTATGCAGGTGCAGAAAAAGAAAATGTAAGCGAATCAGGTGCAGATCCTAAAAATACAAAGAATTCGGAAGAGGAGGAAAACCATCATGACAGCGATTTATAAACGGGAGGTCCGGTCGTATCTGACTTCTATGCTGGGCTATGTGTTTATGGCGCTTAACCTGCTTCTGACCGGTATTTATTTCACGTATTACAACCTGGGATATGGCTATCCTTATCTGGATTACACCCTTTCCGGTGTCAGCTTTGTTTTTATGATTACGACACCGATCCTGACCATGAAGGTAATGGCGGAGGAGCGAAAGCAGAAAACGGATCAGCTTCTTTTAACCTCACCGGTCAGTCCCCTGAAGATCATTCTGGGAAAGTATCTGGCGCTGGTGACCATGTTCTTAATTCCGGTAGTGATCATTGCATGTTATCCGCTGATCCTGTCCGGCTTTGGAACAATTCCCTTTGCGGCTGATTATACGGCACTGTTTGGTTATTTCCTGCTTGGCTGTGCTTATCTGGCTCTGGGACTTTTTATGTCCTCGTTAACAGAAAGTCCGGTTCTGGCGGCAGTGTTATCGTTCGGAACGTGTTTTCTTCTGTATATGGAGGAAAATATCAGCAGCATGATCTCCGGCACGGCGTTGGCAACATATATTGCGTGTCTGCTTCTGGCAGTACTGATTTCGCTGATCATTTATGCAATGACAAAGAAAAAGATTATTTCCGGAGGCCTGTTTGCGGCAGCAGCCATTGCCTTGACGGTCTGCTATTTTGTGAAATCATCGTTCCTTTCCGGCGGAATCCAGAAAATCCTTTCGGTGTTTGATTTTGGAAGCCGGTTTTCCATATTTTTAAATGGAATCCTGGATCTGCGTGCAGTCCTTTATTATTTGTCGGCCATTGTGGTCTGCTGTTTTCTGGCTGTACAGTCCATTGAAAAACGGCGCTGGGGTTATCATCATGGTTCCTACAGTGTGGGGTGGGCAGCAGCAGTACTGGCGATCATAGTAGTCTTCAACTTAACAGCAGAGGAACTTCCATCCAGTCTGGTAAGCAAGGATATGACAGCAAACCAGTTTTATACGTTGTCCAGTCAGTCCAGGGATGTATTAAAGGGACTGGAAAGCGACATTACCATTTATGAACTGGTGGAGGATGGAGTCGGAGACACCATGACGGAAAATCTTTTGGAGCAGTATGCGGGACAGAGCAGCCATATCAAAGTGGTGCAGAAGGATCTTGTAACATATCCGACGTTTGCTTCAAACTATACAGACAGTACGCTGAAAGCGGGCAGTCTCATTGTGACAGACGGAGAGCGGAGTAAGGTGATCGCAGATTCGGATCTGTATGAATATTCTTATGATTCTTATACGTATGCGCAGTCCAAGTCGGCGTTTGACGGGGAAGGACAGATTACCAGCGCGATTTCTTATGTGACAGCGGAGAATATGCCGAAGATCTATGCACTTCAGGGTCACAAGGAAGGGACGCTCAGCGCCGAGATGGAGGATCAGATTTCGAAAGAAAATCTGGAGCTGGATACGCTCAATCTGGTTTCTGCTGAGGCAGTTCCCGATGATGCTGCGATCTTGCTGATCAATTCTCCACAGACGGATCTCTCGGATGAGGAGACGGAAAAAATTTTAAATTATCTGAAAAACGGCGGGAAAGCATTTATTACCAGTACCTATACCGGAACAGTGCTCCCCAACTTTAATTCCGTTCTGGAATATTATGGTGCGTCTCCCATGGACAGTGTCGTAGTGGAGGGGAACAGCAGCTATTACCATCCTCAGAGTCCTCTTTATCTTTTGCCAAAGATCGAAAGCACGGAAATGACCTCCACGCTGGTAAGCGAGAAACGCTATGTATTTACCGCAATTACCCAGGGAATCGCAAGTGTTGACACGGGACGAGACACCGTGAGCACAACGGCTCTTCTGACGACTTCGGATCAGGCTTATGCCAAGGCCGATGCGGCCAATATGACAACGCTGGAAAAGGAAAAGGCAGATACAGACGGTCCGTTTGACCTGGCGGTTTATCTGACCGACAGTGAGACGGATACAGGAATTGTTTATGTGGGAACCGGATATGTACTGGAGGATCAGATGAACAGTACCGTATCTGGTGGAAACTATGAGTTTGTCATGGGCTGCCTGAGTAAACTGGCAAATCATGAGACAACCACGGCTATCGCCTCCAAGAGCATGGAGGTGGATTATTTAACCATCACCGCAGCAGGTGTCAGAACGCTGAGTGCCGCAGTTACAGTGGTGCTTCCGGCGGTTTTGATGATCTTCGGCGGACTGATCTGGTATAAGAGGAGGAAACGATGAAAGGAAAACGACTGATTGCCGCGCTGGTGGTTCTGGTGCTTTGCATCGGCGGTTACCTTCTGGTAAAAAGTCTGGACCTGAAACAGGTAAAGGAGGAAGATCCGGAGTATATGATACAGGTGGATTCCGCCGAAATCACGAATTTCTCTTTTGTGCGGGACGGACAGACTCTTTCGTTTACAAAGAAGGATGACACCTGGAATTATGATGGAGATGAAAGTCTTACGATGAATCAGACTTCCATGAAGTCCATGGCGGCGGTGCTTGCAGAGGTGGAGGCAGAGCAGATCCTTACGGAGCACGAAGATTTGTCGGAATATGGGCTGGACAGTCCGTCCAATACCATTACCTTTACGGCGGGCGGGGAAACGAAAACGATTTTTGTGGGAAATGAGAACAAGGCTGCGTCCGGAGTTTATGTGATGATGGACGGGGACGATACGATTTACCTGATTTCAGAGACACTTCCCAACAAGTTTGAATGCGGACTGGATACGCTGGAGGAAACAGAAGCGGAAACCAGCGAAAGTGAAGCAAAGTAAGACGGCACCCGGAGCAAATCTGCTTCGGGTGGTTTTTCTTTCAGGTTTTTCTTTCATGGAATGCTGTCTTTACACGTGAGAAGACGCTATGTTATACTGATAAACAAGGATTGGGTCAAAAATAAACGATCCGGAGAAAAAACGGGGGAAAAATATGACAGGGCTTTCCGAGGAACAGGTAAGAAAACGAAAACAAAAGGGGCTTCAGAATCTTCCGGTGGATCAGGTTTCGAAAACCGTGGGACAGATCATTGCCGAGAATATTCTGACCTTTTTTAATCTGATCTTTACCGTGCTGGCCATCTGTCTGATTCTGGTTCACCATTATAAGCAAATGCTGTTCATGATCGCAGTGGCTGTGAATGCAGTAATCGGAATTGTGCAGCAGCTTCGTTCTAAACGGGTTATTGATCGTCTTTCGCTTCTGGAGGAATCACGGTATCCGGTGATCCGGGACGGAGTTCGTAAGTGCTGTCACAGTTCGGATTTAGTTCAGGGCGATATTGTCTGTCTCCATGCAGGGGATCAGATCCCGGCGGATGCGGAGGTGCGGGAGGGTGAGCTTCGGGTCAGTGAGGCATTGCTCACCGGTGAGGCGGACGCCGTGCGAAAGCCGGTGGGAGCAGAGCTTCGATCTGGAAGTTTTGTATTGTCCGGACAGGCAGCTGCGGAGCTTACTCACGTGGGGGCGGATTCTTATGCGGCAAAGCTGACGGCAGAAGCCAAGAGAAAGGGTGTCGGAAAACAGTCGGAGATGATGAAGTCACTGGATGCACTTCTCCATGTGATTGCGATTCTTCTGGTACCGCTGGGACTTTTGCTGTTCTGGAAGCAGCACTGGATCCAGGGGCTCTCTGTTTCCCAGGCAACCGTTGCGGTAATTGCCGCTATGGTGGGAATGATTCCGGAGGGGCTGTATCTGTTAACCAGTGTGGCGTTGGCACTCAGCGTTATGCGGCTGGGAAAGCAGGGCGTGGTGGTTCATGAAATGAGCTGCATTGAGACATTGGCAAGGGTTGATGTGCTCTGCGTGGATAAAACAGGGACGATCACAGAACCTCAGATGGAGGTCGAGGAAACGGTTCTTTTAAAGGAAGCTGTTTACGGGCAGGAGTTTCTGGAGGAACTGCTGGGCGCATTTTATACGGCAATGGAGCCGGACAATGAAACTGCGGCAGCAATTCGGAGAGCGTATGGAAGGAATGTCTGCTGGGAGTGTGAGAAGCGGATTCCGTTTCAGTCGGCGTCAAAATGGAGTGCAGTGATATTCAGAGAGCAGGGAAGTTTTCTGATTGGTGCGCCGGATACGCTTCTCCCCGACATGGAGGATTGTCTGCGCCGAAGAGTGGAAACTTATACCGGGCGCGGTGCCCGTGTGGTTCTGGCCGCGAAATATCAGGGAACACCGGAGGAAGAAAAGCCTCTTACTGCATCGGTGGAACCCATAGCTCTGATCGTGATTGCCAATGATATACGGGAAACAGCATCAGAAACATTTCGATATTTTGCAGAGCAGGGTGTAATAGTAAAGGTCATTTCCGGGGACAATCCGGCAGCGGCAGCGAAAGTCGCCGGCCAGGCAGGAATTCCGGGGGCCGATGCCTTTGTGGATGCACAGACTTTAAAGGAGGAAGAGGAACTTTTCCGGGCCGCAGAGAAGTATACAGTATTTGGGCGCGTAACACCAGAACAGAAACGTCTGTTGGTTGAGGCACTGAAAAAACAGGGACATACGGTGGCCATGACCGGGGATGGTGTCAATGATGTGCTGGCATTGAAAGATGCGGACTGTGGGGTTGCCATGGCATCCGGAAGCGATGCGGCACGCCATGCTGCTCATCTGGTTTTGATGGATTCGGATTTTTCGGCTATGCCGCAGGTGGTTGCTGAAGGCAGGCGTGTTACCAATAATATTGAGCGGGCAGCAGCCCTGTTTCTGGTCAAAAATATTTTCTCCTTTCTGCTGACAGTGATTCTGTTATTTGCCCCCTTGACCTATCCGCTGACGCCGATCCAGCTCACCATGATCAGCGGCTTTACGATTGGTGTTCCTTCATTTTTCCTGGCACTGGAGCCAAACAAGAACCTGATCAAAGGCCGGTTTATGAACAATGTGATGGCAAAGGCATTTCCAGGCGGATTGACCAATGTGGCGGTTGTGCTGACAGTTTCCATCAGCTGTGCCGTGTTTCGTTATCCGGTCGGTGTAATGAATACCATGGCCGGAATCTCGGTGGCTTTTGTGGGACTTCTGGTTCTGGCACAGGTGTGTAAACCCTTTAATACGAAACGATTTCTTATCTGGCTTCTGATGACAGCCGCCATGGCTGTAAATATTCTGCTGCTGGGACCGATTTATTCCCTGGAACCGCTTCGCGTTTCTCAGTGGATCGTGCTGGGAATGATTATGGGAGCGGCGTATCCGTTTTTCCTGCTTATGAAACGGCTGGTTCCGGCGGTGATCCGAGTGTGGAACCGGTTAAGCGGCAGGGCAGAAAGAATGCACAGCTGAAACATGAAAACATGCAGGAAGCGAAGCCGGGAGGCTGGCAGAGAAAACAGGCGGCAGAAAAGCCAAGCCTGCGCTTGTGGACATCGGGCGAGTATGGTAAACTGGAAACAGCGGAGGGTGGAAGATGAACAGTTACGAAACTTTTAATCATATACTGGTGAAGCTGTTTCATGACATCATGGATATTGAACAGAGAGCGATCATCACGGAAGAGTTTAAGGATATTACCAACAATGATATGCATGTGATCGAGGCTATTGGAATCGGGGAGCCGAAAAATATGTCCACGATTGCCAAGGCACTTCATGTGACGACCGGAACGCTGACAATCTCCATGAACAGTCTGGTAAAAAAGGGGTATGTGAAGCGCGAACGGAGTGAGACCGACCGGCGTGTGGTATATATCATGCTGACCGCAAAGGGAAAACTGGCATACCGGCATCATGAAGCGTTTCATAAAAAGATGACGGCGGCGCTGGTGCGCGATATGAACCCGGAGGATACAAAGCTGCTGGTTCAGGCGCTTACAAACCTGAAGAACTTTTTCGAAAACTATGAAAAAGAAGAAGAGGAATAAGACGGTGTGATCACGCAGAAGACTGTGAAAATAAAACGCGAAATAGCAGGCAGGATCGTCTTGCGGAGAGAAAAGACTTCCACAGGACAATCTTGCTGAAGAAGCGAATCCTGAAGACAGGGTTCTTTTTTTGTTTATTAAAAAGGTTTTTTTCTGATAAACAAAAGGAACGCTGGGATGCGCACTGCGGCGTATAATGTCAATGACATAAGTGACCGCCGCAGGTGCGAGAATAGATCGGGGTACATTCTTTACTTAATTTAATCAAGATTAAAATTTAAAGATCGCTGTTCCGTAAGCGGGAAGCGGGTAGGCGAAGGAATAATCCCGTCCGTCACATGGACTCTTTTTAGCAGTATAGAACATCTGTTCTTTTCTGTCAAGGGCTCCGTGTGTCTGATCAAGAAGAAGGGTATATTTTCCTCTTTTCGGAACGCCGACCCGGTAATCAGGACGGGCTACCGGCGTGAAATTGCAGACAAACAGGAGATTGTTCCGGCCGTTGGGACTCTTTCGGACAAAGCTGAAAATGCTCCGGTCAGCGTCATCACAGTTGATCCACTCGAAGCCGGTCCAGTCGTAATCCATGGCATAAAACGCCGGATACTTTTTATAAAGCTTCAGCAGATCCCCGAAATAATCTTTCAGATCCTGATGGAGCGGTTCGTTTAAGAGGAACCAGTCCAGTTCTCTGGCTTCACTCCATTCACGGAGCTGCCCGAATTCTTGTCCCATAAACAGAAGTTTTTTGCCGGGATGTCCCATCATAAAGGTATAGCCGGCCTTCAGGTTGGCAAATTTATCGGAGGGATAGCCGGGCATTTTATTCAGCATGGAGCATTTCAGATGGACGACCTCATCATGGGACAGCACCAGAATAAAATTCTCACTGCAGGCATAGGTCATGCCGAAGGTCATTTTACTGTGGTTGTTTTTCCGGAAATAAGGATCGAGCTTCATGTATTCAAGAAAATCATGCATCCAGCCCATGTTCCATTTAAAGGTGAAGCCCAGTCCGTTATGCTCCGGCGGTTCGGTCACACCAGGCCAGGCGGTGGATTCTTCGGCGATCATCATGCTGCCGGGATTGCGCCGCTTCATGATACTGTTCAGATGCTTGAAAAATTCGATGGCTTCCAGGTTTTCGTTGCCGCCGTAGATGTTGGGGATCCACTGGCCGGCTTCTTTGCCATAATCCAGATACAGCATGGAGGCAACAGCGTCCACCCGCAGTCCGTCGATATGAAACTGCTCGACCCAGTACAGTGCGCTGGCAATAAGAAAATTGGAGACTTCATGCTTGCTGTAATTGAAGATTTTTGTGCCCCATTCGGGATGTTCGCCTTTCCGGGGATCAGCATATTCATATAATGGTGCTCCGTCGAAATCGGCAAGTCCGTGGGCATCGCGGGGAAAATGGGCTGGAACCCAGTCCAAGATCACACCGATGCCTTTTCGATGGAGATAATCCACGAAATAACGGAAATCATCGGGGGAGCCGTAGCGGGAGGTGGGGGCGAAATAGCCGGTCACCTGATAGCCCCAGGAGCCATCAAAGGGATATTCCAGAAGACCCATGATCTCCACATGGGTATATCCCATTTCTTTTACATAGTCGGCAAGCTCTTTGGCAAGCTCCCGGTAGGTAAGGAATTCTTCCCCGTGCTTTTTCCAAGAGCCGAGATGGATCTCGTAAATGGAAAGGGGAGCCAGCGTAGGCAGTGCATTTTTATGCTTGTCCTCCCAGACAGAATCCTTCCAGGTGTGGCGGGACGGCGGACAGATCCGCGAAGCCGTTCCGGGGCGAAGCTCTGCCCAGGAAGCGTAAGGGTCTGCCTTGTAAAGCTTTTCACCGGTGGCTGTTGTGATCAGATATTTATAAAGACCGCCAGGCTTTACACCGGGAATAAAACGCTCGAAAATCCCGGAGGTTCCGATGGATTCCATGGCATGGCTGGTTTCATCCCAGCTGTTGAAGTCGCCGATCACATGGACCGATGCGGCATGTGGCGCCCAGACAGCAAAGTAAACACCCTTTTTCCCGTCCAGAGAGGTCGGATGGGCCCCAAGCTTGTTGTAAATTTCATAATGTGTGCCTTCACCGAACAGATAACAGTCGGTTTCGGTAATAAACCCCGTTGTTTTTCCCATAACATTACCCCACAATCTTTAATATTCGAGAGGAACAGCCATCCAGAGAAAGCGTCAGATGACAGCCCTCAAAAGAAAACTCTTCGTTGGAAGCCAGATCCAGAACACGGGAACCACCCATGGGAACGTGGAATGAAAGCACTGCCGGTCCGTCATCGATGTTGATGGCGGTCAGGATATGTTCCTCGTCGGAGGATCTTGCGTAGGCATACTGCCGGTTGGTCAGAAGAAGCTCGGTATAGCGGCCGGTGCACAGCGCCGGATGGTCATGGTGCAGATGAGCAAGAAAGCAGATCTGTTCGGTCAGCTCATTGCGGAAGCCGGAAAGCTGTTCCGGAGCAATGGCCGGCCGGAGCATTTCGTCACAGTCTCTTGTTCGGGCACCCTCGATTCCCCATTCCGATCCATAGTAAACAGAGGGAATTCCGGGAAGGGTAAACAACATGGTGTAGACAGTCCCAATGTGGTGTTTGTTTTTCAGCTTGCTCATGATCCGGTCTTCATCATGGTTGTCCACGAAGGTATAAAGATTCAGATTCCGGTAAATCCCGCCGTTTGCCTCAGACTGGCGGCGGATCGTATGGGCAATTTCGAAACAGTTATAATCATTATGACCGGAATAGAGCCCCTTGTGCAATTCATAATTCGTAACGGAATGGAGCATGGAATCGTTGGCCCAGCGATTGTAATCACCGTGGATCACTTCGCCCATGAGCCAGAAATCCGGTTTTAACCGATCACAGTGATAACGGAGCGCCTTCATAAAATCGAATTCAAGCACATTCGCGCAGTCCAGACGGATTCCGTCGATATCAAACTCCTTTACCCAGAAAGAAACGGTGTCGAGAAGATAGTCACGGACAGCCGGATTCCATAAATTCAGAGAAGCCAGTTCATAATGTCCCTGCCAGGCTTCGTATGTAAAAGAATCGCCCAGCGGACTTCCCTGCCAGAAATTAACACCCTTATACCAGTCTTTATAGGGCGAGGCTTCCCCTTTTTCCTGGATGTCGCGGAAGGCAGAAAACTCTCTGCCGGTATGGTTAAACACACCGTCCACCACCACGCGGATCCCGGTATCATGACAGAGAGCAACAAATCGTTTAAAATCCTCGTTGGTTCCCAGACGCCGGTCCACCAGCCGGTAATCTCTGGTGTCATAGCCGTGTTTGGTCGATTCAAATAACGGACCGATATAAATGGCGTTAAACCCCAGATCTTTTAAGTAGGGAATCCAGGCGTCAAGCTGCCGGAACCGGTCTGCAGCTGTTGTTTCGTGGTTTTCTCTGGGAGCACCGGTCATTCCCAGAGGGTACATATGGTAAAACACACTGGTATCATACCAAGCGGACATGAACTTCCTCCTGTAACGACAGATCCTGAAAATCAGGATCTGTTTCTTTCCATTTTACCAACTGGCAGGGGCAAGGTCAAGGCGTTTTCCTCCCTGTACGGCGGACAGTCGACTACAAAAGACGCTATTTGTATGCATTCGACCACTTTCGTCTTAATTCGTGTATTTTTTGGGGAAGTATTGACAAATGCACTGGTTTCGTGCATAATCAAAAACATCAAATCTCAAGTTTCATTACCCATCTTTCGGGTGACGAATTCCCAAAGAAAAAAGTTAAATTACAAAAGAAAAACGGAAAAGTAAAAATCAAAAAGTAATATCAGACGTGAAAGACAGAAACGTATAACTGGAATGAAAGCAGTGGAAATGGAGGTTTTCTGTGAGATGGCTGTTGACAGTGATCTGTTTTCTCCCGGCAGTTTCGGATATCCGGTTTCGTAGGATACCGAATCGATGGCTCGAAATCTGGTTTTTTACCGGATTCTTGCTGGCAGGACTGTTTTCCGGGGTATCGCCGGGGGAGCTGCCGGCGGATATCACAGGCCGGATGGCGGCTTTATCGGAGGACGGGAGACAGATGATTTTTGCAGGGAGCAGGTATCTGCTTCGTGCAGCAGGTGTAATGGCAGTTCTTTATCCTTGGTGGAGGTTTCGGATGTTCGGAGCCGGTGATGTCAAATTATGCGGTGTTATGGCCGGCTGGGCCGGAGTGACCGGTTTTCTGATCAGCTTTGCTGCTGCGTTGGTGATGGGAGGCATCATGTCTTTGTTTCGGATGGTTCGTTATCGAAGTGTTTTGGACCGGCTTTCTTATTTCAGATCATGGATGATTCAATGTAAGAACAGAAAAAAATGGCTTCCCTATGATCTTGGACGGGGGTATCAGAAAAAGGACACGATTCCCTTTGCGGCAGCCTTGTTTTTGGGAAGCCTGGTATGGGTGGTCAGTCAGACCATGTAAGGAGGAAGTATATGGAGCGGATAAAAATTGGTATATATGACCGTAATCCCGGCTATGCACGGTCTCTGGCAGGGTATTTTCGGAGGCACCATGGGGAAGCGGCGGAGATCCAGGTGTTTACGGGGAGTGAAGCGTTGGAACAGGCGGTTCGAGAAAATCGGATAGGGATTCTTCTGGCAGATGAAACGGCAGAAAATCTCTGTCGTGCCAGTCCGGATGTAAAGTCTGTAATTCTGTCGGAAACAGAAGCTATAAGGCCGGAAGAAGGAGGGGAGGCAGAGACCGGCAGATCGGATTCAGAGGCAGAAAAAGGAGGAGGATCAAAACCGGACGGATTGGAACTTCCGCGGATCTGCCGTTATCAGCCGGCGGACCGGATCTGGAAAGCATTACTGTTGTTATTTGAATCAGAATTTCTTACGGAGCATGGAGGTGGAAACGGGAAGACGGAGGGAAAACTGATCGGGATCTGTACGCCGGGAACGGACAGCACAGGACTTGGGATGCTTTTGACAGCACTGTTTGCAGAACGGGGGAGAACGCTGTATCTGACGCTGGAAGAATTTTCTTCTTTTCAGACGCTTATGGGAGCTGAAAGTCCGGAATTATCGGAACTTTACTATTATTACAGCCAGAACAGTCTCACGACGGCAAGGCTGGCAGCCTCAGTTTTTGGAAACAGTTCTGCCCAGATGATTGCACCGGTCCGGGATCCGGAGGATCTTTACCGGGATGGAATGTTGTATGAGACGAAATTTTTTCGGACACTGGCAGAACTGGGAGGATACCGCCAGTTGATTTTAAATCTTGGAGGAGTATCGGGGAGAGGCTCGTTATTGGAAGCATGTCAGGCCATTATCGGAGAAGCGGAAAGCCCGGCAGCCTCGTGGCTGGAGAAGCATGGATTCGGTGGAAAAAGTCATTTTCTTCCGGGAACACGGATTCAAGAAGCAGGAGAAATCCGGACGCTGGAACAGGCACTTCATGCTCCGCAGCGGGAAAAACTACGGAAGTATATGGAACTATCCGGAGATTCTGGCTTTTTGATAACAGGAAGCGAGGTGACCGATCATGGAAGAGATCCGGAAAAGGCTTCTTGGAAGACTGGAGGCCGGAGAAGCAGTTTCCGATGAGCGGCTTCTTGAGATGATCGATGAGGAGATCGTCAAGGAAAACCGCCGGAACCGGATCAGTCTGGAAAGGCGGATTCCCATGCGGGCAGCGTTGTTCAACAGTCTGCGGAGGCTGGATGTGTTGCAGGAGTTCCTGGAGGACGAGACGGTTACGGAGATCATGGTTAATGGTCCGGATCGGATTTTTCTGGAAAGAGGCGGAAAGCTTCAGGAAAGCGGCGTAAGGTTTTCTTCCAGAGAAAAGCTGGAGGATGTGATCCAGCAGATCGTTTCCAGAGTGAATCGAACGGTCAATGAAGCAAATCCCATTGCGGACGCACGGCTGGAGGATGGCGCCAGAGTCAACGTGGTGCTGCGGGCAGCGGCCATTGACGGACCTGTGGTAACAATCCGTAAATTCGGAAAGCAGGTGTTTTCCCTGGAACGGCTGGTGGAGATGGGAAGTCTCCCGGCAGAGCTTGCAGAGTTTTTAAAGGACTGTGTGGAAAAACGGAAAAATATATTTGTGTCCGGTGGAACTGGAAGTGGTAAAACCACGTTTCTCAATGCCCTTTCAGCCTGGATCCCGCCGGTGGAACGAATCATTACCATCGAGGATTCTGCAGAATTAAAATTTCAGGGACTTCGGAATCTGGTACGCCTGGAAGCAAGGAGCAGCGCTGCCGGAGGGCGGGAGATCACGATACGGGAGCTGATCAAGACCGCTTTGCGGATGAGACCGGATCGGATTATCGTGGGAGAGGTTCGGGATGGTGCCTGTCTGGATATGTTACAGGCGATGAATACCGGGCATGATGGATCATTTTCCACCGGCCATGCCCGTTCAGCTCAAGATATGCTGGCCAGACTGGAAACCATGTCTATGATGGGTGGAGATCTTCCGCTGGCAGCAATCCGGGAGCAGATCGGATCTGCCATTGATATTCTGATTCAGCTAAAGCGGGAGCGGGACGGCAGCAGGCAGGTACAGACTGTGTTGGAGGTGAATGGTTATGACCGGAAAACAGAAGCCTATCGGCTTGTCACACTCTACGACCAGAAAAAGCCCTTTGAAAAAACGGAGTGCTCAGGAACTGGGGCTGTATGGAAAAGCGGCGGCCCGTCTGGGCGTGTTTGCCTATCTGTTTTACCGCAGCCTGTTGGGTTTTGTGATACTGCTTCCACTGTCGGTTGTTCTGGTAAGGCAGATGAAAATGCAGGAAACTGCGGCGCAGCGGCAGGCTCTGGCAGTCCGGTTTAAGGACGGGCTTCTGGCATTGAGTGCGTCCCTTCAGGCAGGGCATTCGGCGGAGAATGCCATGGAAGATGCAGCTGGGGAACTGGCATTCCTCTATGGGAAAGAGGATCGGATGACCGGAGAGTTTGCGCGGATCAGGATGCGAATCGGAATGAATGTACCGCTGGAGCAGGCAGTGCGGGAGTTTGCGGAGCGGATCGGACTTCCTGAGGCGGAATGCTTTGCGGAGGTGTTTCAGGCAGCAAGAAGAACCGGAGGAACGCTGGGGAGCATTATTCAGGAGACCGTTCAGGTTATTGCAGGAAGGCTGGAGGTACAGGAAGAAATCTTTACCATGCTCCGCGGCAGACAGTATGAGCAGCGGCTCATGCAGGTGATCCCGCTGGCAATTCTGTTTTACATGAATCAGACCTCACCGGAGTTTTTTCAGGTTCTCTACGAGACCGGAATCGGACGAATTGTCATGACGGTCTGTCTGGCTGTTTATGTTATCGCGGCGGCATTGGCAAAACGGATCTCAGCCATTGAGGTATAAGGAGATATATGGGGAAAATCAGCAGAATGATTGTGGATAAATACTATGAACTTTGCCGTAAGCGTGGAAAACCGGCACCGGATCCCAAAAAGCTTTTACAGTATCGAAAGCTGTATCCCATGGAAGATGCAGAAAGTCTGATTCGGAAACAGGACAGCAGGCTTGTGTCAGTGCTGGGATCTTGTCTGACAGTCACAGTTCTGGCAGGCAGTGTATGGCTTCTCATGGGAACGAGACAGGAGGCTGTTCAGGAGCTGAAACGACCGGGAATCGGAAAACAGGAGATGGTTTATGAACTGGAAGTAGAACGGGAAAATGGGGAACGAATCCCTGTGGAGATTGCTCTGGATGGAATGGTTCCTGGAAAGGAGGAGATTGAAAAGCTGTTAAAGGCAGCGGAAGAAGAAGTATTGAACGTGTTGGATGCGGGAGGCAGGGATCATGTGACAGGCAGGATCCGGCTGCCGGAAACCGCGCAAGATGGATTGGTAATCGTAGATTGGACAAGTCAGACACGGGATCTGATGGATGATGACGGAACCGTGCAAAAAGAAAATGGAAAACTGGATCCGGATGGCGAACAGGCAAAATTTCTTATGAGTCTGTCCTGTCAGGATCAGGTGCGGGAAACCGAAGTGCTTTTGAAAATTTATCCGATACTGGTAAAAGAAGAAGAACGGTTTTTGGAAAAACTTCGGAGTGCCATAGAGGAACAGAAGGGGGAACAGATACATCTTCCGGAAAAGGAGAATGGAGAGACGCTGATTTGGTATCGGAAAGAAGAAGTGCAGAGCATATGGCTGATACTGATTCCAGTCTGTCTGCTTCTCTACCTTCCGTTCCGGGCGGGCAGCCGGAGACGGGATCAGTTAAAAAAGCGGGAAAAGGAGCTGCTGTTGGACTATCCGGAGCTGGTATCGAGGTTTACGGTGTTATTGCAGGCAGGAATCTCTGTCCGAAATATATGGGAAAGGATCGTGAAAGAATATGAAAAGCGGACCGCACAGGGGGAGCCGACACGATATGTTTATGAAGAAATGCGCTTTACCTGGAAGCAGCTTGAGAATGGGCGATACGAGAGCCGGGCCTACGGTGAATTTGGAAAACGGTGTGGGCTTCATGCATATATGAAATTCGGTGCGCTTCTGGAACAAAATCTGAAGCAGGGGACGACAAAGCTGGCGATCCGGCTTAAAGAGGAGTCGGAAAGTGCCTTTGAGGAACGAAAGAATCTTGCCAGGAGACTTGGTGAGGAAGCAGAAACGAAACTGATGCTGCCGATGTTCCTGATGTTGTTTGTGGTACTGGCAGCAGTGATGACACCGGCATTCCTGTCCTTTTGAGATGGGGAAAAGAAGGAGGAGCATTTATGAAGAAGCAGAACTGGAACAGAGGGAAACAGAATGTTATGGGGAAGATCGGAATGAAACCGGCCGGAACAGAAAAGCAGGAATTGGAGTATGTGTCGGAGACAGGAGTCTGGCAGGAGTCGGGAAGCACGGATTTCTGGGAAGAGGAAACCGCTGTCGGAGTAGTAGAAGTGATTCTTATTCTGGTGGTACTGATTTCATTGGTGCTGATTTTCAAAAAACAGCTGATCTCACTGGTGAAAGCGATCTTTGCGCAGATCGACAGTAAAACCAAGAGCGTGTATTGATGGAGAAGACCAGAGGAAGTATTACGGTGTTTTTCACGTTGCTTCTTACTACGATTCTGACCCTGATCTGCGGTGCTCTGGAGTCGGCCCGGTATTCAGCGCTTTCGTTCCTGATGGAAACGGCGCAGGGATCCGCTCTGGAATCAGTGTTTGCCGGTTATTACCGTCCGCTGTGGGAAGAGTATCATCTGTTATTTATGGCAGACAGTGCAGGATTTACGGATACTATGAGAGAGATCCTGGAAATTTATGGGGATCCGGAAATGGGCAGTACCGGACATGGAAACAATTTATTTCCATTTACAGTAAAAGAGATAACTGTTACGGAAGCGGAAACGGCAGTGCAGGATGGAGCCGCAGCATTCCGGGCAGAAATTCTCCGGGACATGAAAGTCCATGGAACAGAGGTATTGGCGGAAAAACTTCTGGGTCAGAAAGAGCTTGTAACCGATGCGGGGGTGGTTTCTGAATATGTGCGGGGGCTGTCAGGACTGGGCGATATGGCAGCGGGGCTGGAGGAAGAGTATACAGCGATTTCAAAGGCGGGAAATAATCTGCGGGAGGCATGGAGACAGTATGAGGAAGGGGCTGGAAATGCCGGAATGTCCGAAGCGGAATCGGAAGCAGTGACAGAAACGGTGCAGGAACAGGCACGACTGGCCAAACAGCAGGCAGAGGAGGTGGGAGAGCAGGTACGAAAAAAGACTGAGGTGTTTACGGAAGTCCTTTCCGGAGAACAGGAAAACCTGAAAACGAGGCAGGAACAGGTGGGGGAGGAGGCATACGGGATCATGGAAGAAGAACTGAATAATCTGAAGGCTTATGAAGAAGGTGGAGAGCGGCAGACGGAACAGGAAGGCATACGGCAGAAACTTTTGCAGGCTGCGGATGCGATGGAATCGCTGGAGGCAGAATTATTACAGCTGGATGATCCGGAGGCGGTAAAAATCAGAACACTTTTGGAGGAGATCCCAGAACAAAACGTGCAGGAGAAACAGGAAAGTCCGCTTTTGCAGGCGGCAGAGAACTGGCAGGAAACAGGAATGTTAGCGCTGATACTTCCGGAGGGGACGAAAGTTTCAGAAGCCAGGTTAAAAACAGAAACACGGGTGTCCGGACTGGAAGGAGCCGGAGGAATGGGAGCTTTGGACAAAGTCATAACGGCACTATATATGTCAGATCACTTCGGAAATTTTCTGGAACCGGGAGAAACGGTACTCGCTTATGAATTGGAATATATTCTGGCGGGAAAAGATTCTGACCGGGAAAATATAGAACAGGCAGCTAAGAAACTGATAGCGCTGAGAACCGGCATGAATATGCTGTATCTGCTGCGTGACACAGGAAAACGGGCTGAGGCCGAAGCTATGGCAGCTGCGCTGGTGGGATTTACGGGGATACTGCCATTAATCCGTTTGACAGCAGCACTTCTTCTCGGGGCGTGGGCGCTTGCGGAAGCAGTGTCTGATGGAAGGATTCTGTTTGCGGGAGGGCAGGTTCCACTGGTAAAAACAGAACAGGACTGGAAGCTGTCTCTGGAGCAGGCACCGGCATTATTGACTGGAAGCAGTTCTTCCGAAAGCGAAAAGACGGTGGACGGAAGCAAAGGAAAATCTGAAATGACGCTGACCTGGGATTACAAAACGTATCTGACATTGCTCTGTTTCCTTGGGGACGGGGAAGAAGGACTTTCACGGAGCATGAATCTTATGGAAATGAACCTGCGGGCGGCAGATTCGGGATTCTTTCTGGAAAACTGTCTGTCTTACGCGGGGGTGGAGACTATTTTTGAGGCGAAACCGATGTTCTTCCGGCTGCCGCTGCGGACAACCTATACGTATAAGGCGTATGCGGCTTATGGATACGACGAAATATGATTACGAAAGGGGGTGGATACAGATGCTCTTTTCCACACGGCAAGGCGGCCTGCATGTCAGGCTTCACTTCAGATCTAGCAATAAAAAACAATCTCATTTTTTTGTCCCTGGGAAACTGCCCTGGGGGACAAGTCTCCAAAAATCTCTCCAAATGCAAATCAGATCCGATCATATATGGGTTCACAGGCAGCCTGGACGCCGGTGGGGGAGAGTGTCTGTGTCCACCTCCTTGCGTGGCAGCATGACAGTGGAGGCGTCCTTGATCATGAGTCTGTTTCTTCTGATGATCAGTGTATTGTTTTCACTGTTTCAGCTGATATCCTATCAGACGGAGATTCAATTTTATCTGGAAGAGGCGGTACGGAACCAGGCGATTTATGGTGTTCCGGAAGCCGGGATTCCTGCTTCGGTAAGGAATCTGACACCGGGAACCGGACTTGAACTGGGGGAGTCGGGGCTTTCCATGATCCGAAATGGAAAGATGCGTGCGGATTATCTGGATTTTACGGTTTGTTATGAGGCCGGTCCGGCGCTTCATGTGTTTGGAGCCTGGAAGGGAACATATCTTCAGCGAAGCAGGCGGCGGTTCTGGAACGGACAGGAACGGATCTCAGATTCTGGAGAAAACGACGAGAAGACGGAGACATATGTATATATTACACAGCGGGGAACGGTGTATCATAGATCCAGAAGCTGCTCCTATCTGGCGCTTTCTATACAGGGAATTGCCGGAGAAACAGTGGCTTCCAGGAGAAATAAAGACGGAGAAACATACAAAGCATGCGAGGTATGCGTGAGGTCAGATGGGGCGGTGAATGGCACGGTTTATGTTACGGACTGGGGGAGCAGGTATCATCGGAACCGTGGCTGTACCGGATTGCGGAGGTGGATTATAAAGATTCCGGAGTCCGAGACTGGAAGGAGAGGTGAGTGCTCACGCTGTGGGGTATAACAGGAGCAACAAGTTAAATAAAAATGCGGAAGCGAAAGTATGAATGAAGTTAAAATTGGGATTACGTTAGGCTATCTGGCAGTATGCAGCTGGTTTGACTTAAAGGAGCGGAAGCTTCCGGTCTGGCTTTTGATGATGGGAGTGGCTGCCGGTGCGGCAGTACAGAGCTTATCGGTGGCAGCTGGAGAATTCAGGGGGATAGAAATTTTTCTGGCTGTGCTGCCGGGAGGGCTTCTGCTTGTCCTGTCCAGGCTGGCACCAAAGCAGATCGGAAGCGGCGATGGCTGGATGGTACTGGGGACAGGGAGCGTGACGGGAGCTGAGATATATCTGTATCTGGAAGCCAGTTTTCTGCTTATGATGATTCCGGCGTTCTGGCTGGCCGTGATAAAGAAGCAGAGAAACCGGGAACTTCCGCTGGCTCCGTTTCTGCTTGGCGGGACCGTGCTGGTTCAGGCAATGAGGTGGAGTGTATGGGGATAAAGGCAAAGCGGTTATGGTATCGGGAAATCAATAAAAAGAGAGGGACAAAAAAAGGATCAGAGATTCTGAAACGGAAGCTGCGGGGAAGTTATACGGTGGAGGCAGCGATTATCATGCCACTTGCACTGGGAGTTATATTGTTTGTATTGTCCGGTGTTCTGTTTCTTCATGACAGGGTATGGCTGGAATGTTGGGTATATGGAACGGCAGAGCAGCAGGCATTTCGAAAAGAACAAAGGGAAGAAGAAAACATAGCTGGCCTGATTATGGATTCAACAGGGTCAGTAGATGTGAGGGGAAGAAGTGTTCAGGTAAACGGAGTTGGGACGGGTCGCTTTTTAGCGGCGCTTCCCCGAACATTGTTTTTTCTGAAGGAACCGAGAATGGAGGTTTCTGTGCAGGTGAAACGCCTTTATGGAGAACAGGTTGTAAGAGCGCGGAGGAAAACGGCAGATGAAAGCGGAATATAAACGGGAACAGGGAAGAACCTGGGTTTTGTTTGAGGGAGCGGACAGCCGGATGGCGGGAATGGAAATGCTGCGGCGAAATAAGATTCCAGGCCTGGCATCGTTTTATGAAGAATGGGAGGATAATTGCTGGCATTATGGGTATGAGATAACCGGTGCACAGCCGCTGGCACTTCTGCTGGAATTTCGTCCGCTGACAGAGGGAATGGTGCGGATACTGATCCTTCAGGTCGCTGAACTTTTCCAAAAGCTGGAACAATATCTTTTGGAACCAGACGGGATTATTCTGGATCCGGAATTTCTTTATCTGGAGCCAGATCATTTGCGATGTCGTTTCTTTTACTGTCCGGATCAGCCTGGAAACTGGAAAGATCATATTCGGGAACTGATCTGGCTGTTTCTGGGGCAGGCGCCGGAGACAGAACCGGGATTGATCCGGGTCCTGCTCCGTCTGTGCCGGGAGAGCAGGAAGCCGGAATGGGGACAGGAAGGATTCTGTTCGGCGATGGAGCTTATCGGAAATGGCTGGGAGGAAGCAGACAATCAGGTTGGAGCAGGTGGACGGTTCTGGGAGGAACCAAAGGTATTTGATGAAAAAGAAAATCGTCTTGAGTCGGAATGTGAGAAACAGAACCGCTATACCATAGCAGAACCACATGAAGGATATTATGCAGAACAGAAGTCCGGAAGCCTGAGGCGTAAAAGAAAGCGGACTGGGAATCCGATTGTCCAATGGCTGCGGGGAATGGGAAAACGGGAACGGCAGGGGCAGATGGAGCGGCACAACTGGGAACAGGACAGAGAGAACGAATGGGCGGAAGAACCGTCTGGTAAAGAAGAACAGCCGACAGAAGTCCTTTATGTAGAAGAACAGGGGGATTTTCCAGTGCTATATTGCAAAGAACGACAGGAAACCGTGGCGCTGGAAACGTTCCCGTTTTACATTGGAAGCCAGGCTGGAACGCAGTATGATCCCGGGAGAAATGGCATCAGCCGTCTTCATGCAGTGATTGACCGGAAGGATGGGAAATACTGGATACAGGATCTGAATTCCACCAATGGAACCTGGCTGAACGGGCAGGGACTTCTCCCCCATGAAAGCAGAGTCATACAGAATGGAGACAGGATTGTTATGGCGGAATTGGACTATGAATTTCGGGCGTTTGACAGGATTGGAGATTCGTGGTAAGGTGGCAAAAAAAGGAGCGCGCCATGGAATTCTTGGAAAAGAGAAAAGTCCCTTATGCAGTTACAGCACTGGTGGGAGTAAATGTTCTGTACTTTTTATATCTGTTGCTTACCGGTTCACTGAGCGGTATGAGCCTGGTTCAGAAGGGAGCCATTTATATTGTAAATGGTCACTATCGAAGAGGGCTGTATCCGCTTGTTGCATCCATGTTTGTACATTTTGATATTCGTCATATCGGTGGAAATATGTTAATGCTTCTGGTGGTTGGAGAGCTTCTGGAGGAGCGGCTGGGCAGCCTGCGTGTGCTTGCTGCTTATCTGGCGAGCGGAATCGCCGGGAATATAGTGACCATCGCATGGTACTGCCTGCGGCGGGAAACGATCGTATCAGCAGGAGCCTCCGGTGCCGTATTTGGACTGGTGGGGGTGCTGTGCTTTCTGGTATTTCGGGTTCGAGGATCTGTCCCGGGGTTCAGCAGAAACCGGATGCTCCTGATGATCTTCCTGATGCTGTACAGCGGAATTGCCAATGCAGGAATCAATACAGCGGCTCATGTTGGCGGTTTTCTGATGGGAGTGGTGTTTGGACGCTTATTTCTCCACGCGTGGGTAACGCGGGATCAGGGCTGTAAAGGTTGAGCCTTTTCCAGGTTCTGATTCAACCTGAAGCTGTCCGCCGTGAGCTTTTAAGATATTCTGGACAATGGGAAGTCCCAGACCGGTGCCATCGGCTTTTTCGGTATAAAATGGTTTGAAGATCAGTTCTTCATGTCCGGGTGTCAGGCCACAGCCGGTGTCCTTGACTTCAACGGAGACCAGATTGTCTGAAAAGACGCTTAATGGTTCATCGGGATCTTTTAAGCAGACGGAGACGGTTCCGTCCGGGCCAAGAGCTTCCACGGCATTCTTGATCAGGTTGGCAAAGACCTGATAGAGCTTTGGACGGTCGCCGTAGAGGAGCAGCGGCTGTTTTGGACAGGTCAGAACCAGTTTTTTATGAACGCCGTCAAATAACGGGCGGCAGTTTTGACAGACTTCCGTTAAAAATTCTTTCATGTCACAGAGCTGGTAATTTAATTTTATTTCATGGAGTGCACGGAAAGAAGAGAGGTCCGTCAGGAACTCCTGCATATGTGCGGTATCGGATCGCAGAGATTTCCAGTAGGGAATATCCGTGATATCGGGATAGTCCCGTTCGATCAGCTGGATGTTTCCGAGAACCAGGGTAAGAATGTTTTTCAGCTCATGAGTGATGGTTGCCATAGAGGTCAGCAGGTGTGTCTTTGAGTCGGCAAGCTGTATCTTTAAATCTTTATTTTCATTTCTAAGAGAGATCAGTTCTTTAGAAGCCCCGGAGTTGTGTTCTTTTGTAAGGGATTGGTTTATTAGCTTTTTCATATAGCTGTCTCCGTTATTCTGTTCTATCCATATAGAAAATCCTAACATTTCAGCAACTATAAGGCAAATAGATTTAGAAAACAAAAGCAAACAATTGCAGTCAAAAGGCGTCAAATTGTTGGAAAAAAGCAGGTTAAAAACCAGATTTTTCCGGGAAAAAACTCGGATTTTGCGATGAAAAGAAGGAGGAATTTTTATGAATCGTGTGATTTTAATGGGGAGACTGACAAGAGATCCGGAACTGCGTTACAGCCAGGGAGAATCAGCAATGGCTATCGCCCGTTATACGCTGGCGGTAAACCGTGGGCATCGAAGGGAACAGGGGGATAATGGTGCAGATTTTATCAACTGTGTGGTATTTCGGAAGGGCGCAGAGTTTGCAGAAAAGTATCTTCATCAGGGAACAAAGCTTCTGGTGACCGGGCGTATCCGGACTGGAAGTTATACCAACAAAGATGGGCAGAAGGTCTATACAACGGATGTTATCGTGGATGAACAGGAATTCGCTGAGAAAAAACAATTTCCGGGTGACGGAAGCACCCTGCCAGAACCGGCGGGATTTATGAATATTCCGGACGGAATCGAAGATGAGGGACTTCCCTTTAGTTAGAAAAAGGGGTAAACTAGAAGTGTCTGAAACGATGATACAGATAAAACAGAGAACAGGAGTGACAGAACATGAAAGACAGTACATGTATTTTTTGTAAGATCGCTAATGGGGAAATTCCTTCAGCGACTCTTTATGAAGATGAAATGTTCCGGGTGATTCTGGATCTTGGGCCGGCGTCCAAAGGCCATGCACTGATCCTGCCGAAGAATCATTTTGCGGATCTTTTGGAACTGGATGAGGCAACCTCGTCAAAGGTACTTGCGCTGGCGGCCAAGATTGGTGCAGCTATGAAAAAGAGCTTAAAGTGTGACGGCTTCAACCTGGTACAGAACAACGGACTGGCAGCAGGACAGACCGTATTCCATTTTCACATGCATGTGATTCCCAGGTATGAAGGCGGACCGGATATGGTAAACTGGAAGCCCGGAAATCCGACTCAGGAAGAACTGGCGTCTCTGGCAGAAGAAATCAAGGCGGCGCTTTAAGCGCCGCCTGCTTCCTCGATCAACTGGACAATGGTGCCAATGGCATCTGCCGTTTTGCTTTTGTTCATGGCGTGGATGTAGTCCTGTCTGTGGGAATAAACCTGGTTTATGAGGGAAAGGAGAGCAGTATCGGTAAGCTCTTCTTCCTGAATGACCTCACTGAAGCCCTGTTTCTTAAAGGAGTTTGCGTTAAGGATCTGATCACCGCGGCTGGCCGCAGCAGAGAGCGGGATCAGGATATTCGGTTTTCTGAGCGCCAGGATCTCACAGATGGAATTTGCTCCTGCACGGGAGATCATCAGATCCGACATGGCAAACAGGTCTTTTAATTCGGAGCTGATGTATTCATATTGAACATAGCCGTCCAGAGAATCCAGGCTGAGATCCAGATTCCCCTTTCCACACAGATGAACGACCTGCCAGGTCTTTAAAAGTTCCGGAAGAATGGAACGGACAGCCTGGTTGACTTTTACGGAGCCAAGACTTCCGCCGATGATCAGAAGTACGGGTTTCTCAGAAGAAAATCCGGTAAACTGATAGCCAGCAAGGGGAGAACCGTTTAACAGCTCCCGACGGATCGGAGATCCGGTAAGAACGGCCTTATCGGCAGGGAGATACTTCATGGTTTCGGGAAAATTACAACAGACCTTTCGGGCAGACGGAATGCACAGCTTGTTGGCAAGGCCGGGAGTCATGTCTGATTCATGGATGATTGCCGGGATATGCAGGTGTTTTGCTGCCAGAACCACCGGAACAGAAACAAAACCGCCTTTGGAAAAGATCACATCTGGTTTTTCTTTCTTTAAAAACCGACAGGCCTGAGAATACCCCTTTAAGATCCGGAACGGATCAGAGAAGTTCTTGAGGCTGAAATAACGGCGAAGCTTTCCGGAAGAGATTCCGGTATAGGGAATCCCTTCTTTTTCAATCAACTCTTTTTCGATTCCGTGATAAGAACCGAGGTATTGGATTTCATAACCATGCTCTTTCAGAACCGGGATCAGAGCCAGGTTCGGGGTAACATGTCCGGCGGTACCGCCGCCGGTAAGAACGATTTTTTTCATGGGATATACTCCTGGAACTTAATGGGTTTCTTTATATTCCTTCAGTGCTCTGGCAAGCTGATCCGGACATGAGGTTCCACGTCCGCCGCAGTCGATGCCATCGATCCGCTGAATGGCTTCGTCAATATCCATGCCTTCAATCAGCCTGGCAACACCCTGGGTATTGCCGGAACAGCCTCCGACAAACTGAACGGTTTTGATAGTGTTTCCGTCAATATCAAATCGAATTTCACGGCTACAGACGCCGCGTGTCTTATAAGTATTCATAATGTTGATCCTCCTTTTACGCAAGTATAACATAAATCACGGAAATTGTATCTATTTTTTCATTGCCAGCGTCCGCTGCGGCAGATATAATAGAAAGTTAGAGAACGTTATTGAAGGAGGTTGAACCGATGATTGGAATTATAGGTGCAATGGAGGAAGAGGTTAATCAGTTAAAAGCAGTGATGAAAGAGGTTACTGTGGAGCATCGTGCATCCATGGATTTTTATAAGGGACTTCTGGAAGGACAGGAGGCTGTGGTGGTACGCAGCGGAATCGGAAAGGTTAATGCAGGAATCTGCACACAGATCCTGGCAGATGTGTATCAGGTACAGGCAGTGATCAATACCGGAATTGCCGGTTCGCTTCAGTCTGAGATCAACATCGGGGATATTGTACTGTCTACCGACACACTTCAGCATGATATGGACGCAAAAGCATTCGGTTATCCGGAGGGGCAGATTCCAAGAATGGATACACTGGCATTCCAGGCAGACAAGAAGCTGATCGACTGTGCGAAAGCATGCTGTGCGCGGGTAAATCCGGATATTCGGAGTTTTGAGGGACGGGTTCTCAGTGGTGATCAGTTTGTTGCAGATAAGAAAAAGAAGGAATGGCTGGTTCAGACATTTGGGGGCTTCTGTACAGAGATGGAGGGAGCGGCCATTGGTCAGGCAGCATATCTCAATGGAATTCCGTTTCTGGTGATCCGCGCGATTTCTGATAAGGCAGATGACAGTGCATCTATGGATTATCCGGAGTTTGAGGCAAAAGCGATTGCTCATACAGTGGCCCTTGTAAAGGCAATGGCGAAGGAACTTAAAGCCTGACCGGAGCCGGTTCAGGGAAGATCCTGTCGAAAGAATACGAACGATTTTTCTTCTCATCTATAAGGCAGCCGTTATACAATGGGGACAATCTCCGGCGGTTGCGCGCGGATAGGCCGGGGCAGAAAGAAACCGGGAAAGTCCGGATGAGAAAGGGGAATTATTATGGTATTGAATTTTTTTAAGACAGGAACGGTATGGTATGCCATGATCGTGCTCAGTGTCCTTGGTGTGTTCAGTAAGGCTCTGGAAACAGCCAGGCTGCGGAAGCTTCTGCGTCAGACAGGCAGTATGGGAACGGTGAAAGACAAATATCTGAAGCAATGGAAAGTGAAGTTTGAGAATCTTTATCGTTCCAGCGGACAGGTGGAAAATATTCCAATTTATGTGGAAAAGAATTTGAAACAGTATCGATTCATGGGAATCCGGCTAGGCAGCTTTGGCAGAGTGAACCGTCTGACAGCAACGCTTGTGGGACTGCTGGGGGCAGCATCCTCATTTTTGATCTACTGGTACGGCGGGGAGAGCCGGACGGTAAGCCTGTATGTAATTTCCGGAATTCTGCTTGGCGGAGCCATGCTCTGGTGGGAGCAGGCTTGTGATACCGCCGGAAAAGAAAAAAGGCTGGAGCTGTTTATTCTGGATTATTATGAAAATATTCTGGCAGGAAGACTGCGTTCCGGTCGGCAGATGACTGCAGAATCGTATACAGGTGAAAATGCACAGATGCGGGGAGCAGAAGAAAGCGGAGCAGAACGGACAGCAGAAAGCAGCAGTGCGGAGGCTGCGATGACTGTCGGAGCAGAGCCATCGGATATTGAATGCAGCACGGACAGACTCCGAACGCAGGAGGAAGCGGCAGGCCGGGAGCCGGACGAGGCAGCGTTCCGGAAACGGCTGGAACGGATCGCATCCGGGCGGAAAGATGGAAAGCCCAGAAAGCTGACCGAGGAGGAGGAACATCTGATCGAAGATATTATTCAGGAATATTTGTATGAATAGCTAAAAACGGAACGTTTTGCTTGCGGAAAGTCTGTGAATTTTGTATAATAAAAAATAAAACGTCCATTCCGATAACGGAGGATACAAAAAGGAGAAAAACTATGCAGGTAACATTTGATTACAGTAAGGCAATGTCCTTTATTTCCGATCATGAGATCGAGAATATGAAAAAGCTGGTTCTGGACGCGAAAGAGGTACTGGTATCCAGAAGCGGGGCCGGAAATGATTTTCTTGGTTGGATCGATCTTCCCGTGGCTTATGATAAGGAAGAGTTCGCCCGGATTAAAAAAGCAGCGGCAAAGATCCAGGGAGATTCTGAGGTGCTTCTGGTGATCGGAATCGGAGGTTCTTATCTTGGAGCAAGAGCGGCCATTGAGTTCCTCAGAAATAATTTCTATAATTGTATGACAAAGGAAGAGCGAAAAACTCCGGAGATCTATTTTGTAGGAAATAACATCAGCACGACTTATATGAATGATCTGATTCATCTGTTAAAGGGAAAGGATTTTTCCATCAATGTGATCTCAAAGTCCGGAACAACAACAGAGCCTGCCATTGCATTCCGTATTTTAAAGAAAGTCCTCATCGACAAGTATGGCGAAGAAGAGGCAAAGAAGCGTATCTACGCAACCACGGATAAGGCAAGAGGTGCATTGAAGACGCTGGCGGACAAAGAGGGTTACGAGACGTTTGTAGTTCCGGACGATGTAGGCGGACGTTTTTCTGTCCTGACAGCTGTGGGACTGCTTCCCATCGCAGTAAGCGGAGCGGACATTGATGAGCTGATGGCCGGTGCGGCTTCTGGAAGAGCACGTGCGCTGGAAAATGTGTTCGAGGAGAATGATGCGCTTCAGTATGCAGCAGTTCGGAATATCCTTTTGAGAAAAGGAAAGTGCATTGAGATCACTGCCAACTATGAACCCAGTCTTCATTATGTTTCCGAGTGGTGGAAACAGCTTTACGGCGAGAGCGAAGGCAAGGATCAGAGAGGGATTTTCCCGGCAGCAGTGGATCTGACTGCAGATCTCCATTCCATGGGACAGTTTATTCAGGACGGATCCAGAAACCTGATGGAAACTGTGATCTCCATTGAAGAACCGGACGCAAAGATCCTGATTGAAGAAGAGGCCGAGGATCTTGACGGTTTAAATTATCTTGCCGGAAAGGATATGGATTTTGTTAATAAGAATGCCATGAATGGAACAATTCTGGCACACACCGACGGCCTGGTTCCCAACATGAAGGTGTCTGTACCGAAGCAGAACGAGTTTTATCTGGGAGAGCTGTTCTATTTCTATGAGTTTGCCTGCGGTGTCAGTGGTTATGTGCTGGGAGTGAATCCTTTTAATCAGCCAGGAGTGGAGAGCTATAAGAAGAATATGTTTGCACTTCTTGGAAAACCTGGCTATGAGGCACAGCGTGAAGAACTGTTAAAGAGACTGTAAAGGTTCCTGAAAAGCCGGAATGGACGGCAAAGATCTGAAACAGGACAAATAAAATAGATGTGCAGTATCAGGAAAACCCCAGCGAAACGGGCGGAGAATTCCGCCCGCGGCGGGGGCTGAGTATCGAAGGGTAAGTGTGGCTTGCGTATTTTTACAAATTGATTGATCGGGTCTTAATTTCTCTCAAATTCTAATCTTCTTCAATTACCTGAATTTCCAGAAAATCAAAATCAATCTGTTCAATAAAACAGTCCTGGGTAAAACGGCATTTGGAATGGCGGCGGAAATCTTCCACGGTGGAGTCCAGCCAGATTGGTACACTGAGGTCAAATGCAACACAGATTTCCTCTAACCCCTGAAAGATTTTCCGGGTACGGTTTAGGGAAGGATCATCGTTACAGATGACAAGATCCTTGAGCAGATGGTTATTGTGAAATTCTTTTCCCCAGAGACGAAACATGACAGACCTCCTGTATATAAAAAACAGTGATTCAAAAACAGATTGCTCTCATCTTACCATGGAATGGATAGAAAGAAAAGTGGGAAGACTGTAAAAGATGCGGAATGAAGCGGAAGTCGGAAATGCAGATGACCGGAAGTGCTATATCGTTGTTCCGGGAGACCGCTTTCGCCAGAAATATGCTTGCCTGGGATCCGAAAGTGCGGTAAACTAGAAAGCAGAGCAGATACTTATACAGGAGGATGACAATGGCACGCGATATACAGGATCATGTAGGCTTTCTGCAGGAAGCAAAGGCGGCCCTTGCCGAGCTGGAGGCGGAAAAAGCAAAGAGCAGCCGTTTGCAGACTGAGGAGAAAAAATTGACCAGAGCGGTAGCAGCCGAAAAAAAAGATGTTGCCGAGGAGATCAGTGATACCATCAGCAAGCGGAAAGATGAAATTACCATAAGCTACGACCGGGAAATTACGAAGACGCAGGATAAGCTGAAAAAGGCGAGAATGCGCCGGGAAAAGGCGAAAAACCAGGGCGTGAGAAGCCGGATTGACAGTGAAACAGCACAGCTTCGGGAAGAAAACCGTCAGTTAAAGCTTCAGACAGCAACACAGTTTCACCAGAACGGAGTACCGTCGATCTGTAATACCAAGTTTTATTATGCGCTGTATTTTACAAAGGGATTCAAGGAGATTCTGATTCTCCTGCTTACGTTTTTTATCGGCTTTTTTGTCCTGCCCTGTGGAATTTACTGGCTGATTCCGATCCATAAACTCTGGATCCTGGTGGTGATCTACATTGCAGACATCGTGATCTTATGCGGGGCCTATCTTGCCCTTAACAACCGGTCAAAGGTGGAACATCTGGAGCTTATGAAAGATGCGAGAAAGAATCGCGATATGATCGAGGCGAATCGACGAAAGATCAAAGTGATCACAAAATCCATTGAGCGGGATAAGAACGAGGAACTGTATAATCTCGGAAAATATGACAGGGAAATTTCTGGAATTGAACAGGAACTGGAGGCTGTCGCATCGAGGAAGCAGGAAGCGCTGAGTTTTTTTGAAAACCAGACAAGAAAAGAACTGGAAGCGGAGATTCGGGAGAATCATCGGGAAAAGCTGATGAGTCTTGAGGCACAGCTGAAGCAGGTAACGGCGGCGAACCGGGAGACCAGTGACAGTGTCCAGGCAAAAACGATTGCTTTTACAGACGAGTATGGTCCTTATATCGGAAAGGAATTTATGGATCAGGATCGGCTGGATAAACTGATCGATATTCTGAATCAGGGGCTGGCGTCTAATGTTACTGAGGCGCAGCAGATTTATAAAAACGTGAAGTAAACACGGAAAACAGAATCAGTGAAAAGAAATCAGGCCGCCGTAAAAGTGATTTTGCGGCGGCTTTTTCGGAGGCGGATAATATGAAAAAAATGAGGATGGCTGCAGGCGTGCTGGCGGTACTTCTGGCGTGCAGAGCAGTTCCCTTTGGGAATGCAGAGGCCGCCGGAGTAGAAATGAGGAACCTGGAAATTCTGGAGACTGGTCAGAAAATCCAGAGCCGGAAATCAGTATCGAAGCCGGGATATGAAACAGTATGTTCGGCAGAGCAGAAGATTCCTCAGACAGAGCAGACAGATTCAGCCGCGGAAGCCGACAAAGAGGGGATTTCCCTGTCACCGTATGCCACTGTGCTGGTGGGGCCGAAGGAAATTGATCCGTTGGCAGGAACCGGCAGTCTTCTCGGTGTTCAAAATACGACTGATCTGGAAGCACTGGAACAGTACATTAAGGATAAGCAAGCAGCTTTCAGGGAATCTATGGCGGAAAAATTGGAACAGGCCGGGATTCCGAGAGAACAGCAGAATTTCGTATCCTCAGAAGGAGAACGTGTACTGGTGCGTCAGATACTCGCCATGACAGCGGTGTTCCGCGGTTATACATTTTATAATCGAATTGTCTGCCAGTGGTATGCAGATAATCTGTGGAATGAAACCTTTACTTATCAGGTCACCGGTTCTGATGGGCAAAAGGGGGCAGCTGCCGGTTTTCTGATTTATGCTGCTTCTGTGGCAGGACAGCTTGGAATGGATGGTGATGCTGTGGAAGTGATTTCCTATAACGGTGCGGCGTCTCTGTTCGGGCATGACAAGATTACTATTAATGAATCGGTACGATCCAGAGAGGAACTGTATCAGACAGATGCCTGTGCGCTGCCGATTCCTGTGGACTGGGCAGGCTGGACAGAAGAAAAGCAGGTGGAATGTGAGGAACTTCTGGCGATGGATGAGGAGACATTCTACCAGACACTGAAAACCAGACAGGAAGAGAGCCTGCTTTCATCTCCGGTTCCGTTTTATAAGCAGGGAGCAGCGGAGTGGGGCAGTCAGCCGTTCGGAAATGGAACCTTGTCCGGTGATGCCTGTTGTCCGACGGCCATTGCCATGGTGCTTTCTTATTTCAAAAATCAGCGGATCACACCGGCGGAGGTGGCGGCACGGTATGATAATGACGCATATCGAAACCGGGAGCAGGGATCTTACGGTGGAAAAATGTGTGCGGCTGCGGCGGCAGATTATGGTTTGCAGGCAGAAACAGGAGTAGATTCTCTTTCCGGGAAACAGATCCGTGAAGCATTGGAGAGCGGCGCAAAGATTGTCATGTCCATGAAACCGGGAGACAATGGAGGACGATATGCCAGTGTGTATCATTATGTGACACTGGCAGGCCTTACGGAGGATGGTAAGGTGATTGTCAATAATCCGGGGATCAGTACTGATGTGACTTATGATGATATGGAAACGATCCTGAAGAATCAGTCGGGCCGTGGCTATGGGATCTTCAGAAAATAATACAGGAGAACAGGGATGGCGGAGCATGACCAGGAATACTATATGAAGGAAGCAATCCGACAGGCGAAAAAGGCGGCAGCTATTGGGGAAGTTCCCATCGGCTGTGTGATTGTCTATGAGGGAGTGATTATTGCGCGGGGGTATAACCGGAGAAAGACGGATAAGAATACTCTTGCTCACGCGGAGCTGCAGGCAATCAGGCGTGCAAGCAAAAAGCTGGGAGACTGGCGGCTGGAGGGCTGTACCATGTATGTGACACTGGAACCCTGCCAGATGTGTGCCGGAGCACTGGTTCAGGCACGGATCACAGAGGTGGTGATCGGATGCATGAACCCCAAAGCAGGGTGCGGAGGCTCTATTTTAAATCTTCTGGAGATGAAGGAGTTTAATCATCAGGTTAAAGTAACACGCGGAGTCATGGAAGAGACCTGTTCCAATCTGCTGAAGGATTTTTTTAAGGAACTTCGCGTAAGGGTGAAGCTGGAAAAACAGCAGAAGCAGCAGTAGGAAAACTGTTGTCATACAGCAGAAACAGCAGTAAGAAAACTGTTGTCATACAGTAGAAACAGCAGTAAGAAAACTGTTTGACAAACGACGATAGCCGGGGTATACTGATAAAGTATGACTTTGTCATAAAATTTCCGCACAGCCGGGGAGTTAGCGGTGTCCTGTACCTGCAATCCGCTATAGCAGGGGTGATATCCTGCCGAGGATTACAAACTGTGAAGCTGCCCTTTATAAGCGGCGTTGAAGTCTGGGTCTTGCGCAACAGACCCCTGTGAACCGTGTCAGGCCAGGAATGGAGCAGCACTAAGCAGGATCGTCTGTGTGCCGCGAGGCAGCCTGGGCCGAGCAGGCTGTAGAGGTAACGTTTGTGGTGCGTTTTTCGACGCAGGATGTGCGGATTAAAATATAGATAAAATATAGATCTAAAAAAGAGAATGATTTAAATTCCGGAAGAAAAATTGAAAAAATCCCTAAATCGTTTGAACAGCAAAAATAGATTCCCCCGCAGAAGAAACCTGCGGGGGTTTTTGTATGCTTGGCGACGATCAAAATCAGATAAGTTATCGAGAAGGCATCTGTATATCGAACGAAATCTTATCGAATAACATGTTATCGAACGAAATTTATTGCTGTTATTCTACTTCTAACGGTACAAACTGGAAGGTGGTACAGTCTACCAGGCCGCGGTTTGTCAGACGAAGCTCCGGCAGGCAGGCCAGCGCGATCAGCGCCATGGTCATGAACGGAGACGGCATGGTGCAGCCGATCTTTGCCCAGGCCTGTTCCAGATTCTCGACCATCTGGCTCATCTCTTCCAGAGGCTTGTCATTCATGAGGCCGGCGATGGGAAGCGGCACAACGCCGAGAACCTTACCGTCCTGAACGGCCACCATACCGCCGCCGCACTGGATCAGTGTGTTGGCAGCCAGAGCCATATCTGCATCGTTGGTACCGATCACAAGAAGGTTATGTGCATCATGGGCAACCGTGGAAGCCATGGCACCATTGGTGATGCCGAAGCCCTTTACGAAGCCGAAGCCTTTCGTTCCTGTTTTATGATGACGTTCAAACACAACAGTCTTTAAAACGTCCTGGGACGGATCGGACTCCAGATATCCGTTCTTTGCCTGGAGTGTTATATGGCGTTCGATGGAGCCAACCTTTGCCGGAATGACTTCAATAGCACGGACAGTCACCTGATCGGCGGACGCAGGGATCTTAAAGGTATCGGCGGTGATGGTTTCACCGACATGCATGGAATGAGTTGCCCAGTCCGGATAGGAATAAGGTGCAAATTCCATGGTCATCTGGCCGTTTTCTGCCACAAGATCGCCGTCGATCCATACCTTGGTCACGTTGAGTTTGTTGAGATCACCGATGAGCACCATGTCAGCACATTTTCCGGGAGTAATGCTTCCGAAATCATGATCCATCTGGAAGCACTGAGCACAGTTGATGGTCACCATCTGGATCGCAGTGATGGCATCGATACCCTCTTCCAGAGCACGGCGCATGATATGATCCAGATGTCCCTGAGCCTGTAATGTGTGAGGATGGGTATCATCGGAGATCAGCGTTGCAAACCGGGTATCAACCTCATGACGCGTAATGCTCTTTGCAACTTCTTTTAAATCATGCCATGCAGAGCCTTCCCGCAGCATCGCATACATGCCGAGCCGCATCTTTTCCAGAGCGTCCTCAGCTCTTGTGGACTCGTGGCAGCAGCGAACACCGGAGGCAATGTAGGCATTCAGGCCTTTTCCGGTCTCAGGCATGGAATAATGGCCGGTGATGATCTTCCCGGCTTTCAGAGTCTCGCCGGTGATTCCGTGAGCATGCTCCGAAGAGCTTAAAATGCCGGGGAAATTCATCATCTCACCAAGTCCGACACATTCCTTCCAGGTCATGGTCTCTGCGACCTCGGCAGGTCCGATGAAGGAACCGGTATCTTCAAAACCGGGAACCGCGGGAACACAGGAGGGGGTTGTCAGCATGGCCTTTAAAGGCGTACGCTTTGCGTCCTCCAGCATACATTTCACGCCGTCCAGTCCTAAAACGTTGCAGATCTCGTGGGGATCCATGTAGATGCCGACAGTTCCGTGAGGGATAACTGCCTTGGCATATGCGCCGACGCCCATCATCGAAGATTCCACGTGGATATGGCCGTCCAGGAAACCGGGAGCCAGGTACTGTCCTTTGGCGTCGACCACCCTGGTGTCCGGCCCGATGCAGTGGCTGCAGTCGCCAACCATGGCAATTCGCCCTTCCGCAACGGCAACGGAAATATTTTCCTGTATCTCATGGGTACATACATTGACCAATCGTGCATTGGTGATGACCAACTCTGCGGGAACTGCCCCGCCTGCCACTGCTGACAGCGTCCGGCTTACTTCCCAGAGCGGTTTTTTACAAAACGTGTTGATCATAAAGAGCCTCCTTCAGTAAGTTATAAACTGGCTCTATTATAGCATGAAGAAAGGGATTTGTCATATTGAACGCTTTCCTCTTGCCCCCTCCCCTGTTTTTATTATATAATAAGGTCATAGCTTTCATGAAAATCATAAGAAAATAAGATAAAGGGAGGCGGTTTATGTGATGCGAGTAGGAATGCTGACCAGCGGCGGTGACTGTCAGAGCCTGAATGCAACCATGCGCGGGGTGGCGAAAGCGCTCTATGAAATGTACGATGATGTGGAGATCATTGGATTTGAGGACGGCTATAAAGGTCTGATCTATATGAATTACCGGATCATGCAGCCGGAGGATTTTTCCGGAATTCTGACAGAGGGCGGTACGATCCTTGGAACCTCCAGACAGCCGTTCAAGCTCATGCGGGTCCATGATGAGAACGATCTGGACAAGGTTGAGGCCATGAAGCATACGTATAAGAAGCTTCGCCTTGAATGTCTGGTGGTGCTGGGCGGAAACGGCAGTCAGAAGACGGCAAATCTGCTTCGCGAAGAGGGACTCAATGTGATCGGTCTTCCGAAGACCATTGATAACGATCTTTGGGGCACGGACATGACCTTCGGTTTCCAGAGCGCGGTGAATATTGCCACAAATGCCATCGACTGCATCCACACAACGGCAGCTTCTCACAGCCGGGTGTTCATGGTGGAGATCATGGGACACGGAGCGGGCTGGCTGACACTGAACGCAGGCATGGCCGGCGGAGCAGATATTATTCTGATTCCGGAGATCCCCTATGACATCAATTCGATTATTGGTGCGCTGAAAAAGCGGGAAAAGGCGGGAAAAGCGTTTTCCATCATTGCAGTGGCGGAAGGTGCAATCTCAAAAGAGGACGCTCAGCTGACGAAAAAGGAATTAAAGAAAAAACGCGAAAAAGCAGCCAAGGATGGCAGAGTATTCCCGTCGGTTGCCTATGAGATCGGTGCACAGATCGAAGCGGCCTGTGGCCTTGAAGTTCGTGTGACGGTTCCCGGCCACATGCAGCGAGGCGGAAGTCCCTGTGCATATGACCGTGTGCTCTCCTCCCGTCTGGGAGCGGAGGCTGCAAAGATGATCAGCAAGAAAGAATACGGTTACATGGTGGCGGTGAAGAGCCGCGAGATTTCCAAGACGCCTCTGGAGGAGGTTGCCGGAAAGCTGAAGACCGTAGATCCCAATGCTTCGATCATCGAAGAGGCAAGACTGTTAGGCATCAGCTTCGGTGATGAATCGATTGAATAAATAAAAGAATGCCGGGGCGGCGGACGGAATAATCCGGAAAACTGCCCCGGAATCAATTACGGCGGAGCGGAAATGTGCCTGGGCACATTCTTTTTGCGTAATGGGATGTGGTTCCTGTGAAACAAAAGGCTCCGCCATTCCCGCGTTTCGGACAGACTGGAAAGGAAGATGGAAGAATGGCATATACTGCACTGTATCGAAAATGGAGACCGGCGACCTTTGAGGACGTAAAGGGACAGGATCATATCGTCACAACGCTGAAAAACCAGATCCGGACGGGCAGGATCGGTCATGCGTATCTGTTTTGCGGAACGAGAGGAACCGGAAAAACCACCATTGCAAAGATTCTGGCCAAGGCGGTGAACTGTGAGCATCCCGTAGACGGAAATCCCTGCGGGGAGTGTGCGGCATGCAAGGCAATCGCGGCGGGAAATTCGGTCAATGTGGTGGAGATTGATGCAGCCTCCAATAATGGTGTGGACAATATCCGTGAGATCCGGGACGAGGTTCAGTATTCGCCTGCCGATGGAAAATACCGCGTTTACATCATCGACGAGGTTCATATGCTCTCGACCGGTGCATTCAATGCTCTTTTGAAAACGCTGGAGGAGCCTCCGGCTTATGTCATCTTCATTCTGGCGACTACGGAGGTTCATAAAATTCCGGTGACCGTACTTTCCCGCTGCCAGCGGTATGACTTCCGAAGAATCGACGGAGGCACCATTACAGCACGGCTGGCAGAAATGGCGGCGGCGGAGGGAATCGACACCGAGGAAAAAGCTCTTCGCTATGTGGCAAAAAAGGGTGACGGCTCTATGCGTGATGCCATCAGTCTGTTTGACCAGTGCGTGGCTTTTTATTATGACCAGAAGCTGACCTATGAACGGGTGCTTGAGGTGCTGGGAGCTGTGGATAACGAGGTATTCAGCCGGCTTCTGCGGGCTGTGGCGGACGGAAATACTACAGATAGTATCCACATGATTGAGGAACTGGTGCTCCAGGGACGGGAGCTTTCCCAGTTTGTTCTGGATTTCACCTGGTATATGAGGAACCTTCTCCTGTTGGAAACTACCGATGGAGACGAAGAGGTTCTGGACATGACGATAGAGGATATGCGGCGCCTGAAAGAAGAAACGTGTCTGATCGACAGTGAGACGTTAATGCGCTATATCCGTATTTTTTCGGAATTGGCGAACCAGATGCGTTATGCTTCTGGGAAACGGGTGCTTCTGGAGCTGGCGGTGATTCGGCTGACAAAGCCCCAGATGGAAGAAAACCTGGATTCGCTTCTTCAGCGGGTAAAAGAACTGGAACGGCGGCTGGATCGTGGAGAATTTGCGGCTCCGGCAGGCGGTGCTCCATCATCGGCGGAAGCGGCAGATGCTTCATCCGCGCAGAAAACGGAGGCAGCGAAGGAACCGAAAATTGTCACGCTCTCCAAAGCGCAGTATGAAGATCTTCAGATGATCCGGGAACAGTGGGGGAAGATCTTAAAGGATCTTGGCGGCGCTGCTCGACCGGCACTTTCTAAGGCAGCATTGGAACCGGTGGGGGAGGGCACAATGAATCTGATATTCCATGATGAGGCTGGCTATATGATCGGTGGTCGTGAGCAGGTACTTAAAAAACTGGAAGATTATGTGCGTGTCAACTATCAGAAAGAAATCAAATTTCATGCCCGCTTCGCCGGGGATGACACAAACCAGCCCGTCCGTTATATCAGCGAAGAAGAACTCAAAGACAAAATTCATATGGACATTGTGACCGAGAGTTAGTAAAATAGAAATCACAGTCCGGCGCGCTGGAGAATGTGTCAGCGCGGCGAGTATAATATATGATAAGGAGGAAATTATCCATGGCAAAGCGTGGTGGTTTTCCGGGAGGAATGCCCGGTAATATGAATAATCTGATGAAGCAGGCACAGCGCATGCAGCGTCAGATGGAGGAGGCTCAGAAGGAGTTTGAGACAAAGGAATTTAAAGCAGCGGCGGGCGGCGGTGCCGTAGAAGTGACTGTTTCCGGCAAGAAAGAGGTTGTATCGGTGAAGCTGGCAGAAGAGGTCGTAGATCCTGATGATATCGAAATGCTCCAGGATCTTATCATGGCAGCGACCAACGAAGCGCTCCGTCAGATGGAAGAGGCTTCTGCATCGAATATGAGCAGCCTGGCAGGTGGACTCGGCGGAGGATTCCCGTTCTAATGGACTATTACAGCAGTAAAATTACGGCGTTGATCGAGGAACTGTCCAGACTTCCCGGGATCGGCGCGAAATCGGCACAGCGGCTGGCGTTTCATGTGGTCAATATGCCGGAGGATAAGGTGAAGCATTTGACGGATGCAATCCTCAATGCAAAACAGGGAGTTCGTTACTGCAAGGAATGCTTTACCCTGACGGACAGTGAGCTTTGTCCGATCTGCGCCAGCGACAAGCGGGATCACAGTACGATCATGGTGGTGGAGACCACAAGAGATCTGGCTGCTTATGAAAAAACCGGGCATTATGAAGGTGTGTATCATGTGCTTCATGGTGCGATTTCCCCGGCGCTGGGGATCGGTCCTTCCGATATTCGCTTAAAAGAACTGATGGTGCGGCTACAGGGCGATGTGAAGGAAGTGATCATTGCGACCAATTCCAGTCTGGAGGGAGAGACGACAGCCATGTATATCAGTAAGCTGATCAAGCCCACCGGAATCAAGGTGACAAGAATTGCCAGTGGCGTTCCCGTTGGCGGTGATCTGGAATATATTGATGAGGTAACACTGGTTCGTGCCTTTGAGGGCCGGACAGAACTGTAAAAAGCAGCCTGCGGGCTGCTTTTTGGATTATTTGAATACTGTCTGGATCAGAACCATATATAAGATTGTTCCGCCGCCGATACTGAGCAGCAGGTTGTGCTTCCACTTATGGGCGAGAACCACAAAGGCACCGGAGATCAGCTCCGGAAGCCCGTAGGGCCAGGTAAGAAACGAAGTGCTTTTAAAGCAGTAAACCACCAGCATGCCGATCATGGCATAAGGAAGAACGCGGCCGAGGTAACTGATGTAAGGCGGAGTTGGCCGGTCGGACCGGAAAATCAGAAACGGAAGAAACCGGATCAGGACTGTGACACCAGCTATCGTGAGGATCGTAAGCAGAGGGGCGCTCATGCTTTCACCTCCTTTTTATAGCCGAGACTCAGGGAAAGCAAAAGGCTCAGCATGGCCAGCAGGATGAACCAGTTTAATCCGAAGATGAGGCGGCACAATACGGTCAGGCTGAGGCCGAGAAGCGCCGGAATATGGTTTTTGGTAGATTCCCACTGATCCACAAAGATCACCAGAAACAGTGCAGTCATGGAAAAATCAATGCCGGTGGTATTGATTGGCAGGAAATTTCCGACCAGGGCACCGATGACACTGCCGAGCACCCAGTAAAAATGATTCAGAGCAGAAATGAAGAAAAAGAACCATTTCCGGCTGACGTCCTTCGGCGGTTCGGTGGAGCAGACCAGAGAATAAGTCTCATCGGTCAAAGAAAAGATCAGGTACGGTTTCAGCTTCCCGCAGTCCTTGTAACGGTTCAGCATGGACAGACCGTAGAACAGATGTCTTGCATTGACCATCAAGGTCAACAGAACGGTAGAAAGAAAGTGGTACGGTGCCAGAAGCAGAGAAACTGTAACAAACTGCATGGAGCCGGCGTAAATGAGCAGGCTCATAAGAAATGCCCAGCCCACATGGAAGCCGGAACTGCCGGAGAGAATTCCGAAAGCAATTCCCAGGAAAATGTATCCTATAAAGACCGGAAACGTAAGCGGAAACGCCGCCCGGAATGCCTTTTGTTTCATGAATATCGAACCCTTCTGTTGTTTTTGCCTATTATATCAAATCGGTAAAACCTCTGCAATAGTTCAAAAAGAACTGATAATTCAAACAAATATAACGATTATGTCAATTAAAATAAAAGTTAAACAAAAGAAATCTAAAAATATGGTTGACAAAAGGAGAAGGTTATGCTAATATAAAACCAACAAAAAACAAAGTTCCTTAACAAAGAAGCAGTTAAGAAATCTGACGAGAAAGGGTTTCGGAAAACAGATTTCGATGAAATAGTCGGAACATGGTAAAAGCGTTTATTGAAGCAAGGCGGCAGTAGTGACCTGATAAATGATCACTCATTACTGAACAGAACCGGCTGATAAGACGAAAAGCTTCTTCCAAACAAGAGAGATGTATTATACGAAGATTCGTGTAAGATCGTCAATTCGGAAATAGGGAACGCCATTGGAAGGGAAAGGAGGAGATTCCACTGGACAGCGAAGTAAAGGAGCTGGAAACTCTGTTAGGTTCTCGGAAATCGGAAAAACGATCCTGCTGGAACCGCCTTCATAATAGAAAAGATAAATAGAACGAAATGTGCATATAATAATTGTAAGAATCCGAATCGTGAAAATACAGATCACAGAATCGAAGAGAATGTTCGGATCAGATATGATAACATTTCTGAGAAAAGATAGAGTTTCCGGTTCAACCGAGTTCATGTAAACAGGTAATACCAAATCAAGGTACCGAAACCATGAATCAGGCGGAGCAGGATCGTAATACCATCATAGGAAAAGCCTTCGATTAAGAGAAAAGAATATTACAAGTGAATAATAAAAATTTAAAATAAAAAAGGATACTCGGTCAGTATCCTTTTTTAGTGGGTAAATGGTTGGATCTGCATAAACCCCGATGGGTTGGCCGGTCTTTTTGTTTTTGACAAGGAATAGGTAGTGTGTTACACTTAGTATGCGTAACTGCGAACTGTTATAATGTTTGAGGTGATCCTGTGGATAAATATGAATTAAGTATTAAAGAAGACAAAATTAAAAAACATGCAGAGAAGAAAGATTACGCCACGGCCGCAAAAATTGCGGACACCATCGACTGGAGCAAGGTAAAGAATATTAAAATGCTGACCCTGGTTTCCCAGATCTATGAGCGCGTAAAAAATTATACAGAAGCTAAGAACGTTCTGCTTTTGGCGTATGATCGGGTACCGGTTGGCCGGCGTATGCTTTATAAGCTTTGCGAGCTTTGTGTCAAGGCTGGAAATCTGGATGAGGCGGAGGACTTTTTTGAGGAGTTTCAGGAGATTGCTCCCAATGATATCAGCAAACTGATTCTGGCGTATCAGATCGAGGCGGCCAGAGGGGAGCCTCTGGAAAAGCTGATTACGATTTTGGAGCTTTACCGGAAAAATGAATTTGAAGAAAAATGGGCATACGAACTGGCTTATCTGTATCATAAAGCTGGCCGTGTAAAGGAGTGCGTCCAGCTCTGCAATGAAATCATTCTCTGGTTCAGTGTCGGTCCGTATGTGGATAAGGCACTGAATTTGAAAATGCAGTATGAGCCGCTTACTCCGGTACAGCAGGAGAAGCTGGTCAATAAGAAGAAGTTTGAGGAGCGGATTAAAGTGGTTGAACGGGAATTTGCAGAGAAATATTCCCAGGAAACGCTGGAAGCACGGGGGTCTGCGGAAGATCCGACTCTGAAAGCAGAAGGTACGGCGGAAGCGGCTGCAGCGGCAGAACCTACCGAAGAAATCTTAATGGAAGAAATGGCGGAAGAGGAAGAAAACGAAGAAGCCATGATTCCGGAAGCACAGTTCCATGATATGGAAAATGATCTTGCACAGGCGGTTCGTGAGGCTGTTGAGGCCGGGGCGTCTGAGGCAGAAGGACCGGATCTCATGGATCAGACCAGGGAGATTGTAAAGGAAGAAAAAGAAGCGGAGCCCAGTGCAGAAGAAAAACTGGGACAGACGGCAGACTTTATGAACGAAGTATCTGCAGCGCTGGCGGCATCAGTTGCGGCGACAGAAAAGGGCGAGGACGAACGGAAAAAAGAGCCGGTTTCTGAACCGGAAGCAGGTGCCGCGGAAGAAGAGGTGGTTTCCGAACCGGAAGCAGATGCCGCAGAAGAATCGCAGGCTTCTGAACCGGAAGCAGATGCCGCGGAAGAAGAGACGGTTTCCGAACCGGAACCGGATACATCAGGAGAAGAACCGGAAGAAACGTTAGATGCAGAGACGGAATCTGATTCGGAGGAGCCTGCGCCTGAAGCACAGGAGAAACCGGTGCAGGAAGAAATGCCGAAAAAATCTTCGGTGGTAAAAATGCCGATTCCGAAATCAGTAGCAAAACAGATGGTTCAGGAAGAGCAGGAAAAGAAAGCGGTAGAACCGGTTTATGAAGAAACTTCAAATATGGAATTTGAGGAAGAGGTTAATCTTAATGTGAACCAGCTGACCTGCGTGGTGATTGATGAACCGGATGGACCGGAGCGGATGAAAAATGCACTGGAAAAGCTGAAAAAGACCCATGAGGTTCTTGGAACAAGAGCCGGGCAGGCGGCAAAAATTTCCGGAGGAAAGCTGAACGGACGAAGCCTGGGGGCTGTATTTGCAAAGCTTGGCGGCCGCGATCTGATTATTGACCGTGCGGCGGATATGGACGGACGCAGCGTAAGCGGGCTTGTTTCTGAAATTAAGAATCCTGGTGAAACGAGGGTGGTGCTCCTGGTGGATGAGGCAGAGCGTATGGATATGCTGCTTGGTGATCATCCGGAGTTAGATATGCTCTGTGTTTATCTGGAGGATGACAGCCAGATGTCTCTGGACGATTTCGTGGAGAGCGCAAAGGAATATGCAAAGCAGGAGGAATGCGTCATCGATGAGACAGCAGGACTGGCACTTTATGCGGCGGCAGAGCGTCTGCGCGGCGATGGAGTGAAGCTGTCGGAGGAAGAGGCGAAAAATCTCATTGATGATGTGATTGACCGGGCGGAACACCGGGGCATTAAGGGGCTGTTTGGCTCTAAGTATGATAAGAACGGCTATTTGATTCTGAAGGAACAGTTTTTTAAGAATATTTAAGATCGATAAAACATCATAAGAGGGTAATTATGGATATTAGACTGATTGCGCTTGACCTGGACGGAACACTTTTGACGACAGATAAACGGCTCACTGAGCATACAAAGAAAGTGCTTGCCCGCGCGGCCGAGCAGGGAATCCATATTGTACCTGCCACAGGGAGAAGTGTAACAGGCCTCGCACCGGAAGTGCGGGGCTTGCCCTTTGTCCGCTATGCGATCACTGTCAATGGGGCGGCCGTATGGGACATGGACGAAGAACGGATTGTGTCACGAAAAGCGTTCTCCCCGGAACAGGCCAGGGAACTGTGGAATTTTATTCAGAACCGGGGCGCCATGCTTGATGCCAGTGTGGATGGCGTTTGCAGGCTGTCTCCGGATTTTTATGAGCGGATCAATGAGTTTATGCCGGATGAGCCGAGACAACGGCTGATTCGTTCGACCAGAACACCAACGGAGAATTTGGCGGAGATGGTGACAGACGGAAAGCACTGTATTGAAAAATTCAATGTTTTCTTTCCGATAACCATGCAGGCGGAGCGTCAGAAACTGCGGGAGGAGCTGGAACAGTTTGGCTATCTGGCAATCACCTCGTCACTTGGAAATAATCTGGAACTGAACCATAGAGAGGCAACAAAGGGGAACGGGCTTCTGTCGCTGGCGAAGGAACTGGGACTTATGCGGATGCAGACCATGGCGTTTGGTGATGGAGAAAACGATATTTCCATGTTGAAGGCGGCTGGAGCTGGCGTCGCTATGGGGAATGCTTCGGAAATTGTGAAACAGGCGGCGGATCTGGTGACAAAGACAAATGATGAAGATGGTGTTGCCTACATAATAGAAACAAGAGTATTGCAGAACAGGTAAAGGAAGAGCATGGAATTTAATTTGATTTTTATTGTAGCCCTTCTGATTCTTCTGATGAGCATTATCATGGGAGGGGCCAGAGGGCTTTTGAAAGGATGCTTGTCACTGGCGGCATTTTTGCTGGCGGGTGTGATTGTGAGTGCGGTCAATCCTCTGGTTACTGGTTTTTTGAGAGATCATACCGGTTTGGACAATTGGATCCGGGAAAAAGCAGATACGGTTCTTGCCGGAGAAATGGATCTGGAAATAAACGAGGATAACACGATCATACTGTCTCAGGACGTAACACTGCCGCAGGATATTCGCTTGCCAGATGGAACATATCTTCCGGCGGGCACAACAATTCCGGCGGGGACAGAGCTTCCGACAGGCGTAGGATTCGATGAGTTCAAGGCACAGGTGGATGATCATCTATCGAAAGCAGATCAGAGCAGGATCATAGAAAAACTTCCGGTTCCGCAGAGCCTTCAGGAGTCGCTGGAGGAAAATAATAATGCTGCGATCTACCAGAGACTTGGGGTTGATGGATTTACGGATTATGTCAGCGGTTTTGTCAGCAATATGTGCCTGAATATTATTGGGTATGTACTGACGTTTCTGTTAGTCTTTTTTGCACTGCATGTGTTGATGATCGTATTTGATTTTGTAGACCGGCTTCCGGTGATCCACGGGATCAATCATTTTGCCGGGGCGCTTCTCGGCATCATAAAGGGACTTTTGATTATTGAGGTATTGCTGCTTTTGCTGGTGCCCTTTTCCGGAACCGGTTTTGGAACCGGGGTACTGGAGCAGATTGACCGGAATGCGGTGATGAGCGCGCTGTATCATAAAAATTTGCTGGTAAAGCTGCTGATGGGCGTGATCAGCAGGACAATCTAGCGGGAAAGACAGTGTATAACATAAAAAGAAAAATAAAATTACAAAGTTTAAAAAAGTCCTTGACAAAGGGCTTTTTTATATGATATATTAAAGCTCCACGGCGGGTTCGACAGAGATGATCGAAAAGCCTGGAAAAATAAAATGAAAAAGTTGTTGACAAGCGATTGACGATGTGATAGAATAAAGAAGTTGTCGCTGAGAACTGAAAGACAACAACAAAGAGAACCTTGATAACTGAACAGTATATTCCAACCCCTGAAAATTCTATAAAAAGAAGTTTCAGAAATTGATACGAAAGTATCGCCAAGTAAAATGGATAAAAGAAA
>NZ_JBQKGG010000014.1:0-66325 GCF_052118925.1 Candidatus Paralachnospira sp. LCP21S3_A2 | reverse complement strand
ACCTGAAGATTTCCGCAGGCGCAGGCTTCATCGTAGCGCTCACCGGTGAGATCATGACCATGCCCGGACTGCCCAAGGTACCCGCGGCTGAGAAGATCGATGTAGATGAGAACGGAAAGATCACAGGCCTGTTCTAAATTCCATAATATATAAAAAAGAGCAGCCACTCCCTGATGGAAAGTCGGGGAGCGGCTGCTCTTTTGTTATGGTTAAATATGATGATATTCTATTTTATTCCAGCTTATATTCCGGCCTTCCGCCGTCCATGTCCTTTACGATCCGGTTTCCCAGATATTGAATCTGGCCGTCGGGCAGAAGCCGGACAGTAAGCTCATGGGTCATAAGGGCATCGTTGCAGACAACCAGACTGCATACGGCATCAATGGTCAAGGTCATGGTTCCGTCGCCGTTGTCGTGAACTGCGGTGACTTCGGGCAGAGAGGTGCTGAAAAAGGAAGCCTTATAAGCGTAACCGCCGTGTCGACTGTAAGCATAAGCTTCGATGGATGGATCATAGGAGGAGGAAGCATGAAGCTGCGCCGCGGTTATCGGAAGATAACGGAGAAGCAGTGGTTCCAGTTCAGAGGCTGGAATCCCGGCAGGATAGTCGGCAGCCGGAAATTCCTCACAGCAGTCCGTAGCATAAAGCCGCAGAAAAATACCGCTGAAATCCAAGCTTTCTGTGTGCGTGGAATCCCAGTCGCTGCAGAGCAGGTTGTTTTCCTGATAGCCCAGGGCGGCCACGCAGCGCAGCGTCATAGTTCTCTGTTCATCGGTTCGCGGGAGCAGGCGGATCATGCGGCAGCCGTTGACGATCTCACTTACCTCCGGAGGCTCCGGTACGCAAAGCTCATAGCAGAACCAGCCCTTTTCCGTGTAATCCCAGGTTTCGATCCTGGTTTTGGTGATGGAAAAGGAGCCGGAGCTGTTGTCGCGATTCCGCAGAAGCTCGGCTTCGGTAACAAAAAGGGTGCTGCCGTCAAAGGAGAAGAAAAGGCGGCGGACACCGCCGTCATATAAAAGTTTGTAAAGAACTGCTTCTCCGGTGCTTTCGTGCTTGCAATTTTCAAGAAAAGTTTCCATGGCTTCCGGCTGTTCGGTTTCCGAGTAAGGATCCGCCGTAAAGACAGGAAATCCGCTGTCGGCGGCCTGCTTCTGTATCTGGCGGAGCGCATCGGAAGAGAGAACGGTGTTGGAGGCCGTTCCTTTATCTGCCTCGGAAAACGCCAGGGTCGTTGCCTGGAAAAACCTTTCACAGTCCCTACGGGCAGTTTCTTTTACCTCGGAGGATACAGGAAGATCATAGCCTCTGCTGCTGTCGGATGCTGAGGGGGCAGATAGAGAGGCCTCGGAAGGAGCGGAAACATCCAGCTCTCCGTGCTGAGTTCCGGAGACTGTGGATTCTGTGGACAGCACGGTTGAAATTTCCGCGCTTTGTGGATAAACGTGCGCAGATCCGCAGCCGGGAAGCGCGATCAGCAGACACAGCGGAACCACCCGCAGGGCATGATTTTTACAGTTCATGATAGTAAGGGCAGATATCTTCATAATGGCCGTCATTTATCTGGAATCCGCCGGGGATGACATGCTCTCAATTGACATGGAAATGCCTCCTGTGTGTTATTTTTTGATATTCCCGGCGGCGATATTGGCCTGGATGATATGATCGGTTACTTCAAATAGCTTTTCGGAGCCCTGCCTTGTTTTTGTCTGGCGGCCATAGACCTGTTCGGCACAGACGCCATGCTCCCGCCAGTCGCTGCCGCCGTTGCTGTTATTGAGCATGAGGGGCTGGAGATTGTCCATGGCATGGGCAAAGCGGGATTCGGCGGTCTCACAGGCTTCAAATTCGTCAAAGAGCGCCGTCAGCTCCTCCTTCTGATCGGGAGGAAGCAGGGAGTAGATCCGCTCCTTGGCGGCGTCCTCGCGTGCCTTTTGTGTTTTCAGACCCTCGGGATCATAGGCGTATGTGTCACCGGCATCAATCTCAACCACATCATGGATCAGGCACATGAGCATGACGCGGGTAATGTCAACGGGTTCATTGGAATATTCCCGGAGCAGATATGCCATGAGTGCCATGTGCCAGGCATGCTCAGCATCGTTTTCGTTCCGTCCATGACCGGAAAGATGGGTCTGGCGGAAAATGTTTTTTTCCTTGTCAATTTCAAGAATGAAATCAAGCTGTTTTTTTAAACGTTCGTCCATAACTTTGTCCTTTATCAGTGTGAAAAATACCTGTGTGAAAAACCGCAGGCGCCGCCGGAATCCGCAGGGGAGATCCGGAGACGCCAGTCAGAAAACAAATCTGTCGGAAGCAGATTAAAGCGCTGCCTTGATGGCGGCCATCAGTTCGTCATACGTTTCATATGCAGGGATATTGGGATAATCAGCCTTGATCTTGTCGGTGCTCTTGAATAAGAAGCCGGCCTTGCTTGCCTGGATCATACCAAGATCGTTGTAGCTGTCGCCGCTAGCAATGGTGTCGAAGCCGATGGACTGAAGGGCCTTTACGGTGCTCAGCTTGGACTGCTCGATCCGCATTTTAAAACCGGTGATTTCTCCGTCGGGAGCAACCTCCAGAGAGTTGCAGAACAGTGTCGGCCAGCCCAGCTTCTTCATAAGCGGCTGCGCGAACTGGGTAAAGGTATCGCTGACAATGATTACCTGTGTCATGGAACGAAGCTCGTCAAGAAATTCCTTTGCACCCTCCATGGGATCGATTTTTTCGATGGTTTCCTGGATTTCTTTTAAACCGAGGCCATGTTCTTTCAGGATTCCGATCCGCCATTTCATCAGCTTATCATAATCCGGTTCATCACGGGTGGTTTTTTTTAACTCCGGGATGCCGCTGGCTTCAGCAAATGCAATCCAGATCTCCGGTACTAAAACGCCTTCCATATCAAGACACACGATGTTCATAAGTATTCCCTCCTCTAAGTGGCTGCCGCATCCGGTGAGCAGCATAACGTCCGACAAAATACCGAGATAAAATCTCCTGTTATTTTACAACGAAACGGAGAGAGAGACAAGCAGAAATCGTGGAAAAACAGCTTTTCGGGCAGTTCGAACAGACGGAACCAGCATTCTGTCCGGTGCATATTCTGTATTATATTATGGAAGCGGAGTGAAAGTCGGATGACAGAGCAATACGGCGGGTTTATGTGGGATTATTACGGAGGAAGGGCGTTCCGCCCGTTTTACGGAGGCATGGCCGGGCCATCCTGGCGGCTTCGTGCCATGGACACGGGAATGGGCTGCACCGGTGAGCAGGAGCTGGGACGTGATATGGAATACTTTGAGACTATGTATCCGGATCGCATGAAACAGATCGAAAAAAGCGTTGGAGAGATCTGCGATGCCATTGATTATGACGGAAGTATTCTGTATGATGAATACCCGGACCGGGTGGGGCTCCGGAGGCTCTGCGATGAGGTGTACCGCCGGGAAGTAAGCGAGGAAACCGGCGAGGAGGAGAAGCAGTGGATCCAGGCGGCCTGTGAGGTGCTTCTGTATCATGAGGTCTGCAGGCGGCGTGTGAAAAAGCGCGAGCTTCGGAACCGATACTGGAAAGGAATCTGATGGGTTATGTCTTTCGGAAGCGGACAGCTTCATAAAAAAATAAGTTGTGGTTTTTGCCGTTTCATTCTAAAATGGTAACTGTTCAGGCTTCAGCGTCTGCGCAGCCTGGGCAGCTGTGAAGCAGAGCGGAATGATATACAGTCTGGATGACTGCAAAACGAGATGCATAAAACCCGCCCGGCGGGAGAAATTAAAAAGACAATCGCCGGAAACGGCGGAAATATAGAGGGAGTGCAGAGTACATGAAGAAAATTATCCGGAGGATCATCGTCCTTCTTCTGGTATTTGTGGCGGCGGTGGCAGCCGTGCTGTTTTTTACAAGGAAAAAGAAGCAGGAGATAGCATACACCGTCATGGACGGAGCGAGCCTGCCTGTGGTGACCATGGAATTCGAGGGCAGTGCGGTCAACACGCTTCACGGTTATACGGCGCAGATGAATGTTCCCTACATGCGGGACACCATTACGCCTCTTCCGGCGGACGGAGCCCTTCCGTTTTCTGTGAAGACCTACGGAGCAAAGGTGGTATCGGCGTCCTATGAAATCCGGAATACGGACGGAAGCACGCTGGCAGAAAGCAGAGGCTGTGAAAATCTGTCCGGCGGCAGCGATACGATGAAAGGAACGCTTCCGGTAACAGATCTGCCCGATCAGACCTCGGAATACGTGCTGGTGCTGGATATAAAGACCGATAAATGGGACAATATCTATTATTATACAAGACTCCGCGGATACAGTGATACGCACATTGGCGAGGAGATCGCTTTTGCGGAGCATTTCAGTGAGCTGTTATTTTCCAAGGATACCTCCGAGGAGGTCACGACTCAGCTGGAAAGCAGCCGGGATGCAGACACCAGCTCCCTGGGGTACGCGGACATCAGGTCCAGCTATACTCATGTGACCTGGGGAAATTTAAAACCCCAGCGTTCCGGGGAAGTCCGTGTGGACATTGAGGAAATGAACGAGATGACCGGATCGATCCGCCTGTCCTACCAGGTGACGGCGGAGGGAGACACCGGTTCTGTGGAGACCTATCGGGTTCAGGAGTTTTTAAGCGTCCGCTATGTAGACGGAAAGCTCTGGCTCATTGCCTATGAGAGGACCATGGATCAGACCTTTGAGGCATCGGATATTACCGTGCAGGACGGAAAGATCGAGCTTGGGATATTGAGCCCGGAGCATCTTCCGGTGGAATATTTAAGTGCCGGGGATTATACGGCGTTTGTGGCCGACGGTGAGCTGTGGAGCTATAATAAAAAGGAAAATGAAGCGTCCCGCCTGTTCTCCTTCAAGGAGAAAAATGACGACGGAATCCGGACTTTTTATGACCAGCACAGGTTCCAGATCATTCAGGTGGATCAGGACGGAAATATGGCATTTTCCGTTTACGGCTATATGAACCGCGGCAGTCATGAGGGGGAGTGCGGTCTGGCGTTTTACAGGTACAGACGTCAGGATAATGCCATCAGCGAGGTGTTTTTCGTGCCCTCCGACAAGCCGTATCAGGTCATGAAAGAGGAGATCGGAACCTTGTCCTATGTGGGAAACAATGATCTGTTTTATCTGATGTTCGGAAACAGCATTTATGCCATTGACTTTTCCGGAGAGGAATATGTGGAAGTGGTCAGCGGGCTGAAAAACGGAAACTTTGTGGTCAGCGAGGATTCCAGTGCGGCGGCATGGCAGGAGGAAGAGGACGCCTGCGGCGGAAAGACGATCCAGGTATTCTATATGGATGATGGCACCAGATTTACCCTTCATGCGGCAGAAGGTGAGACGATCCGTGCCCTGGGCTTCATTGACGGCGATTTTGTTTACGGAAAGGCAAGGGAGTCGGATATCACCAGCGGCAATCTGGTGGTCAATTATCCCATGTACAGCCTGGAGATCATTGACCGGAACCAGAATGTACAGACGACCTATGCACGGGACGGATATTATATCACCGGAGTAACCATCGGAAGCGGAAAGATCCAGATCAGCCGGGAGACAAAGAGTGAGACTGGTTCCTGGGCTGCTGCTGCCGATGATGCACTGATCCAGAACCAGCCTTCGGATCAGGAGCAGTCGGTGCTGGTTCAGGAGGAATCGTCCTTAAAGAAAATAACCTATGCGCTGAATCTTTCTGTGGCGGATAATAAGCAGAAGACTCTTTCCATCACGACACCAAAGGAGGTAGCCGGAAACGAAAGCCGGAAGCTTACGCTGGTGTCCACCGCCGAGTACGGAAAAGCAGAGAAGGCTTATTATGCCTATGGCTGCGGGCGGTTACAGGGGATCTGCAATTCCGCCGGCGAGGCAATCCGTCTGGTTTATGATCAGATGGGTGTCGTTGTTGATGATAAGGGTGATTATATCTGGACAAGAGCAAACCGCGCCATGCAGTATTCCATCGAGCCGGTGCGGCTGTTGTCGGCGGATGATGAAGCGGAGAGCCTTTCCGCCTGCCTGAAGATGATCCTGCTTCAGGGCGGAAAAACTACGGAGGCCGCCGCCGGACTGGCAGAGGGAAAGAGCGCTTACGAGATTCTGGATGAAGCCTTTGACGGAAGAGCCGTGGATCTGAAGGGCTGCATTATGAATCAGGTTCTGTATTATGTGAACCGCGGCTGTCCGGTACTGGCCCTCAATGGCAATAAGGCGGAGCTGATCCTGGGCTACGATGTGTATAAAAATCTGATCCTTTACGATCCTATGGAGGAAAGCACCCATCTCATCGCGCAGGATGATGCCGATGTACTGTACGGAGCGGTCGGATATCCTTTTGTAAGCGTGGCAGGACTGGAGTAAAAATAGCGGAGAGCCCATAATCCGGAAAGCAGGCGGGCCAGGTGTGCTGCCTGTTTTCCGGATTGCCGTCAGAACTGGGTTTACAAAAGTGTAACATATTGTTATAATAAAGTAATAATACTAGGTTCAGTGAGTGGAATACCGGCTGCGCCTGGTATTGATATACGGATTTTGAAACGAAAAATAGTTGAGAATAGATTTAGATGAGGTGTCATCATGCAATATGTGATTAAGGGCGGCAGTCCGCTGGTGGGCGATGTCGTAATTGGCGGCGCAAAAAATGCGGCTCTGGGAATCCTCGCTGCGGCGATCATGGCGGACGAGGAAGTGATGATCGATAATCTTCCGGATGTACGGGATATCAATATGCTTCTGGAGGCAATCGCCGGGATTGGTGCGTCCGTAAAACGGATCGATGCCCATACGGTTTCGATTAACGGAGCCGGAATCCGGACAATCCGGGTCAATGATGAATACATGAAGCGGATCCGCGCGTCCTATTATCTGTTGGGAGCGCTTCTCGGAAAATATAAAAAGGCGGAGGTCTCTCTGCCCGGCGGCTGTAACATCGGAAGCCGTCCGATTGACCAGCACCTGAAGGGCTTCCGTGGTCTTGGTGCAAGAACGGAGATCGACCATGGCATGGTAGTTGTGGATTCGGATCATCTTCGCGGCGGCCATATTTATCTTGACGTGGTTTCGGTCGGTGCGACCATCAATATTATGCTGGCAGCGTCCCTTGCCGAGGGGAATACGATCCTGGAGAATGCGGCGAAGGAGCCTCATGTGGTTGATGTGGCCAATATGCTTAACAGCATGGGTGCCAATATCAAGGGTGCAGGAACGGATGTGATCCGGATCAAAGGCGTGCCGAAGCTTCATGGAACGGTTTATTCGATCATTCCCGACCAGATCGAGGCGGGAACATTTATGTTTGCGGCAGCGGTGACAAAGGGCGATGTGACTGTAAAGAACGTGATCCCGAAGCATCTGGAGGCCATTTCCGCAAAGCTTCTGGAAATGGGCTGTGAAGTAGTAGAATTTGATGATGCGGTGCGTGTGGTCTGTAAGTCCCGTCTGAAATATACCAATGTGAAGACCCTTCCTTATCCCGGTTTCCCGACAGATATGCAGCCTCAGATCTCAGTGGCGCTTGCTCTGGCGGCGGGAACCAGCATGGTGACGGAGAGTATTTTCGAGAACCGGTTCAAGTATGTTGATGAGCTGGCACGCATGGGCGCCAACATCAAGGTGGAAAGCAATGTGGCAGTGATCAATGGCGTGGAACGGCTGATGGGAGCCGATGTAAGCGCCCCGGATCTCCGGGCAGGCGCAGCTCTTGTTCTTGCCGGACTGGCGGCTGAGGGCCATACGGTGGTCGATGAGACAAAGTATATTCTGAGAGGCTATGAACGGTTCGATGAGAAGCTGCGTGGTCTCGGTGCGGATATTGAGCAGGCAGAGGATGAAGAGGATGTCAAGCGCCTGAAGCTGGAGGTTATATAAAGCAGCTCGGAACCGGGAGTGTTCCTGATTCCTGGAAGTGCTCCTGATCCTCGGGAGTGCTCCTGATTTCTGGAAGTGCTACTGATCCTCGGGAGTGATCCTGATCCAAACTGCTGAAAACAGCCGTTTTTGAGAAGATCATAAGAATAAATGAAAAAATTCTGTAAACTGCTCCAATACCCTTGACAGGTATGGAAAACTGCGTTATCCTTATGACGCGACAACTAAATAAGAGTCCCGCAATTCCCTTATTCAGAGTGGTGGAGGTACAGAGGACCTGTGAAGCCACGGCAACCCCCGGTGTGGAAGGTGCCAACCTGAGCGAACTATCGAACAATAAGAGGATTTGATACGAGTTTATCGAGTCCGCTTATGGCGGGCTCGTTTTATTTCATAAGAATCTTTGTGAGGGAAGCTTGTGAAATACGTTTACAAAGGAGTTATCTATGGAAAAATTTTTATTCACATCCGAGTCCGTAACAGAAGGCCATCCGGACAAACTGTGTGACGCGATCTCCGATTCCATTCTGGATGCACTGCTGGAGCAGGACCCCATGAGCCGTGTGGCCTGCGAGACCTGCTGTGGAACCGGTTTTGTTATGGTTATGGGAGAGATCACAACCAAGGCGTACGTGGATATTCCGAAGATCGTCCGCAATACGATCCTGGACATCGGCTATGACAAGTCCGAGTACGGTTTTGACGGAAACACCTGCGCAGTGCTGACTGCCATCGATGAGCAGTCTGCCGATATTGCCATGGGCGTAAACAAGGCACTGGAAGCCAGGGAAAACAAGATGTCCGAAGAAGAGATCGAGGCCATCGGTGCCGGCGATCAGGGTCTGATGTTCGGTTATGCAACCAACGAGACACCGGAGTATATGCCTTACCCCATCGCGCTTGCCCATAAGCTGGTTCGTCAGCTTACCAAGGTAAGAAAAGACGGTACTTTAAAATATCTCCGTCCCGACGGAAAGAGCCAGGTAACCGTAGAGTATGACGAGAACGGAAAACCGATCCATCTGGATGCAGTCGTTCTTTCTACCCAGCATGATCCCGATGTGACCCAGGAGCAGATCCATGCAGATATCCGTAAATATGTTCTGGATCCGATCCTTCCGGCAGAGCTGGTGGATGATGAGACCAAGTTCTTTATTAACCCCACCGGACGTTTCGTTATCGGCGGCCCTCATGGCGACAGCGGCCTGACCGGTCGGAAGATCATTGTCGACACCTACGGCGGCTACGCAAGACACGGCGGCGGCGCATTCTCCGGAAAGGACTGTACAAAGGTAGACCGTTCCGCAGCTTATGCAGCACGTTATGCGGCAAAGAACCTGGTAGCAGCCGGACTGGCAGACAAATGCGAGATCCAGCTTTCCTATGCCATCGGAGTTGCACAGCCGACTTCGATCAATATTGATACATTTGGAACCGGAAAGCTTTCCGATGAGCGCCTCGTAGAGATCATCCGCGAGAATTTTGATCTCCGTCCCGCAGGAATCATCAAGATGCTTGACCTGAGAAAGCCTGTTTACCGCCAGACCTCCGCTTATGGTCATTTTGGCCGTAATGACCTGGATCTGACCTGGGAAAGACTGGACAAGGCTGAAGCACTGAAGAAGTATCTGTAAGCAGATCTCCGATCATAGAAAAAAGCATAATTCTGCGCCGCAGACTCAAAAACAGAGAAGGCGGCGCAGTTTTTGTATCATAACACAAAGGTATTCACGAACGGCTGATGCGTATCCGGAGCAGAAATATACCGAGGGCTGTTCGGATCGTTTCGGATGATCGGCGCCTGCTTGACCTGCTTTCCGGGAAACGGTATAATACAGTTAAACTGCAATGAAGCAATGATAAGTGGGATAAAGGAGAATAAGATGGGTAAGATTTATGCAGGTGTCGATCTTGGCGGCACAACAACGAAAATGGGACTGTTTACCGCAGACGGAACACTGATCCGGAAGTGGGAGATCCCCACAAGATCTGAGGACGGAGGAACCCATGTGACTCCGGATATTGCGGAGGCGATCAAAAAGCATATGGCGGAGGAACAGCTTCCCATGGAGGATCTGGCGGGAGCCGGTATCGGCGTGCCCGGCCCGATCATGCCCGACGGTTATGTAGAGATCATTGTCAATATCGGACGGATCCAGGACTGGAATCCGGTGAAGGAGCTGTCGGAGCTTCTTGGCGGAATCCCGGTGAAAGGAAGCAATGATGCCAACGTGGCGGCTCTGGGCGAGATGTGGCAGGGCGGCGGCAAGGGCTATAAGGATGTAGTTGCCGTGACCCTTGGAACCGGTGTCGGCGGCGGCGTGATCCTGAACGGCCATATCGTTCCCGGAAGCAAGGGTATGGGCGGAGAGATCGGCCATATGGTCATGGACTGGGACTGGCCGCGTGAAGAGGGACGGTGCAACTGCAACAACTACGGCTGTCTGGAGCAGATCGCTTCGGCGACGGGAATCGCGCGGATCGCAAGACGGTTCATGCGGAACCAGGATATGCCGTCGGTGCTTCGGGATGTTGAGGATGTGACGGCCAAGGACGTGTTTGATGCGGCAAAGGCAGGCGATGCCTTGGCAGAGTCGGTGGCGGCGTACTGCATGAAATATCTGGCGCGGGCTCTGGCTTACATTGCCCAGACGATTGATCCGGAGGTCTTCGTTATCGGCGGTGGTGTGTCCAAGGCGGGAACCTATCTTCTTGATCTTCTGCGGGAGCAGTTTGATCCGCTGATCACGTTGATTAAGGAAAAACCGAAGCTGGCGCTGGCAACTCTGGGGAATGATGCCGGGATTTACGGAGCCGCAAAGATGGTAATCGAGGATTAAGAGACAGAAAACGATAAAGAGAGGCATAAAGACAGGCAGTACCATGAAAAAAGAAACAAAGAAAAAAACCTTTTTCTCCTATTATAAGCCGTATCTGGGACTGTTTCTGAGCGATATGCTGTTCGCCTGTATCGGCGCGGGCGTCACACTGGTGATCCCGCTGATCATCCGTTATATTACGGGAACAGCGGTTCATTTTGAAACGGCTCAGGCAGTATCCACGATCTTAAAGCTGGCGGCACTGATGGTCGTTCTGGTGGCGGTGGAGTTCGGCTGCAACTATTATATCGGTTATTTCGGGCACATCATGGGTGCGCGCATGGAGCGGGATATGCGGCATGAGCTGTTTGCCCATTACCAGAAGCTTTCCTTCGCTTTTTACGATGATCAGAAGGTCGGACAGCTCATGTCCCGGGTCACCAATGATCTGTTTGACATCAGTGAACTGTGCCATCACGGTCCGGAGGATCTGATGATCTCGGTGATCCGCATGGCGGGCACGCTGATCATTCTGCTGTTCATCAATGTACCCATGGCGCTGGCGGCTGCGGTGCTTCTGCCGTTTATGCTGGGCTATGCCTATGTGCTCAATAAAAAGATGAAGCGGGCCTATAAGCGGAACCGGGAAAAGATTGCCGATGTCAATGCCCAGATCGAGGACAGCCTTTCGGGGATCCGTGTGGTGAAGTCCTTCAGTAATGAGAAGGGTGAGATGGAGAAGTTCGATCAGGGCAATCAGAAGTTTCTGGAGAGTAAAAAGGACAGTTATCGGTACATGGGAGCCTACAACGCCGGACTTGGAGCCTTCGCGACCATGATGACGGTGCTGGTGATCTCAGTGGGCGCCCTTTTACTGGCGCGGGGAAGCCTGGAGGCAGCGGATCTGGTGGCATTTCTTCTGCTCATCAATAACTTCACCGATCCGGTGAAACAGCTGATCCGGTTTACAGAGATGTTCCAGAACGGTATGTCCGGTTACAGCCGGTTTCGCGAGATCCTGGCGGTGGAGCCGGACATTGAGGATGCGCCTGATGCGGTGGAGATTGATCATGTGGACGGGGAAATCCGGTTTGAGGATGTGGATTTCCGATATGCGTCCTCGAAGGAGGATGTGCTCCATCATCTGAACATGACGGTAAAGCCGGGGGAATATGTGGCACTGGTGGGCTCCTCCGGTGTGGGAAAATCAACGCTGTGCAGCCTGATCCCACGGTTTTATGAGGTGAACGGCGGAAGGATCACACTGGACGGCCGGGATATCCGGAAGATCACATTAAAGAGTCTGCGGGAGCAGATCGGCATTGTGCAGCAGGATGTGTATCTGTTCGCAGGAACCGTATATGAGAATATCTGCTACGGAAAAAAGAATGCGTCCAGAGAGGCTGTCATCGAGGCGGCAAGGATGGCGGGAGCTCATGAGTTTATTATGGAACTTCCGGACGGATATGATACAGACATCGGCCAGCGGGGCGTAAAGCTCTCCGGCGGCCAGAAGCAAAGGCTTTCCCTTGCCCGGGTGTTTTTGAAGAATCCTCCGGTGCTGATCTTTGACGAGGCCACCTCAGCGCTGGATAATGAGAGCGAGCGGCTGGTTCAGGAGGCCATGGAACGGCTGGCAAAGGGCAGAACGACGTTCGTAATTGCCCACCGGCTTTCTACGATCCGAAATGCCGGAAAGATCCTGGTTTTGACCGATGACGGCATTGCCGAGCAGGGCAGTCATTCAGAGCTGATGAAGAAAAACGGGATTTATGCCCGGTTTTACCGGATGCAGTTCTCAGCAGGAGAAACGGACGGAAGGTGCATGACCGGTATGCATGAAGTTCTTGAATAATCATGCGTTTTATGATATGATAACGAAGAACCGGTTTTGGCCGGAAGCAAGGAGAAAGGAACACGGCAGTCATGAGTCAGCAGAAAGTAGATAAGTATAAAGAGCAGAAGGCAAGACGGAAAGAGATCGTAGAAAAAGAGCGGCGCGACCGGAAAATGAGAAAAGCCATCGCTGCTCTGATTCTGATTCTTGTGATTGCAGGAATCGGAGCCGGAATCGGTATTACGATCCGGAATCAGTATATTAAGGCACAGAATGCAAAGCCGGATTATACGGCAAGCTCTCTGGTCGTACAGGATATGGCCGGAATTCTGGAAACGGAAACCAGCGCAGATGCAGCGGGCGGTGAGACCTCTGCGGATGAGGCAAATGCGGAGGAAACTGCACAGGCTGCGGAAACGGAAGCAGCAACTGAGGCCGCTGAGACACAGAGTGGAAATTAAACAGCAAAAGAAAAGAGCGGAGGGCATCGATGTCCTCCGCTTCTGTGGCTTTATGGGGAAAGAACGGAAAGCGGGACAGAAGCATGAACCGAAAAATGGAAGAAAAACCTGGTTTGGTAAAAATGCTGAATAAACAAAAAGAACCCCAAAAACGAGGAGTCCCCGGAGCAGAAGCTCCGGGGTAATTATGAAAAACCTATATGCAATTTGACGAAAAAACGAAGATAATTGTTTCTCATCTGTACAAATAGCATAACAATAGAATATGAACAAAATATGAACACATCATGAATAAACCGTTAATATTGACCGCAGAGGAGAAAAATGGCCGTTTCGCGGAGCACAGGAGGGAGGAATTTTCGAAATGGAAGAAGAAACAGGAAGAAAGATAATCGTGATCGGACATCGGAACCCGGATACGGATTCCATCTGTTCGGCGATTGCATATGCAAGATTAAAGCAGGCAGTGACCGGACGGGAGCATGTACCGTGCCGTGCCGGGATCATCAATCAGGAGACCCAGTATGTTCTGGAGCGGTTTCAGGTTCCGGTTCCGGAGTTTAAGGAAAATGTCCGGACGCAGGTAAAGGATGTGGAGTTCCGGAAAACAAAGGGCGTCAAATCCAATATTTCCTTAAAAAAGGCATGGAGCCTGATGAAGGATCTTGGCGTTGTGACGCTTCCGATCACCAGGGACAGCCGTCTGGAGGGGGTAATTACCATCGGTGATATTGCCAACTCTTATATGAACGTATATGACAGTGCGATTCTTTCCGCAGCACGTACCCAGTATGAAAATATCAGGGAGACTCTGGAGGGAATTGTGGTTGTCGGGGATAAAAACCGTTATTTTGATCAGGGAAAGGTGCTGGTGGCAGCGGCAAATCCCGATCTGATGGAGTCCTATATCGAAGAGCATGATCTGGTAATCCTCGGAAACCGTTACGAATCCCAGCTTTGTGCCATTGAGATGAATGCGGACTGTATTGTGGTCTGCGACGGTGCACCGGTCTCCATGACCATCAAGAAGCTGGCGGAGGAGCATGGATGTACGGTGATCTCGACGCCGTTTGATACGTTTACGGCGTCCCGTCTTATCAATCAGAGTATGCCCATTGGCTATTTTATGAAAACAGATAAGATCATCAGCTTCGATATTGAGGATTATACCGATGAGATTAAGGACATCATGGCAAGCAAACGGTTCCGTGATTTTCCGATCCTGGATAAGGACGGCCGTTACAAGGGCATGATCTCCCGTCGGAATCTGTTAGGCATGAAGCGCAAGCAGGTGATCCTGGTGGATCATAATGAGCGTGCTCAGGCTGTTGAGGGGATTGAGAACGCAGAAATTCTGGAGATCATCGATCATCACCGCCTCGGAAGTCTGGAGACGGTTTCGCCGGTGTTTTTCCGGAATCAGCCCCTTGGCTGTACAGCGACCATCATTTATCAGATGTATATCGAAAACAAGGCAGAAATCTGTCCGGAGGTGGCAGGACTTCTGTGCAGTGCTATCATTTCCGATACGCTTCTGTACCGGTCGCCCACCTGTACACCGGTGGACAAGGCGGCGGCGGAGGCACTGGCAAAGATTGCCGGTATTGATACCAAGCAGCTTGCCAGAGAGATGTTTGCGGCGGGAAGCGATCTGAAGCAGAAAACAGAGAAAGAAATTTTTTATCAGGATTATAAGGTATTTGATATGGATGGCACTACCATCGGAATTGCCCAGATCAGTTCCATGGATGAAGAGGAACTGAAGGAATTAAAGAAGCGGATGGTTCCGTTCCTGGAACAGATGAAGAGCAGGCATAACGTGGATATGCTGTTTTTCCTGCTTACCAGTATTCTGGATGAATCCTCCGAGGTGCTGTGTGACAGCCAGAGCGGTGAGCAGCTTCTTGAGCAGGCGTTCCCCGGCTGTCATCCTCAAAATCAGTCGGTGGTTCTGGAGGGCGTGGTGTCCAGAAAGAAGCAGTTTGTACCGGCACTGATGATGGTGCTGCAGGCATAGGAGAGGTGTTTTACGATGAAGTACGCATTGACGAACGGAAAAATTTTAGACGGAACAAGGGACATGAGTGTGCAGGAGGAACTCTGCGTTCTGGTGGATGGCGAGAAGATCCGGGCACTGGTTCCGGAACAGGAGATTTCGGTCGGGTATGAAACGATTGATTTAAAGGGCGGCTATCTTATGCCGGGACTGATCAACATGCATGTTCATCTGGCAGGCAGCGGAAAGCCCCAGAAAAAGCAGAGGGACAATGAGAAGCTGGTGAAGAAGATCATGAGCTCGGGCCTTACCAGGGCAGTTGCGTATAAGATGGTCTGCGGATTTGCAAAGCAGGAGATGCTAAGCGGAGTCACGACGATACGGACGGTAGGAGGCCTGGGGGATTTTGATACCAGGCTTCGTGATGAAATCGCGGCGGGAACAAAGGACGGTCCCAGGATCCTTGCGGCAAACCGTGGAATCTCCGTTCCCGGCGGACACATGGCAGGTTCAGTTGCTGTGGCAGCACATAATAACGAGGAAGCCCTCGCCCATCTGGCTCAGTCGAAAAAAGAGGGTGTGGATCTCATTAAGCTGATGATCACCGGCGGCGTGCTGGATGCCAGGGAAAAGGGTGTGCCCGGGGAGCTGAAAATGGCGCCGGACATGGTAAAGGCTGTCTGTGAGAAGGCTCATGAGGCAGGGTATCAGGTGGCCGCCCATGTGGAATCGCCCGAAGGTGTCCGGGTCGCACTGGAAAATGGCGTGGATTCTGTCGAGCATGGTGCAAAGTTGGATGAGTATATGATCCGGCTTTTCAAAGAGCATGGCGCATTCCTTTGCACGACTCTGTCTCCGGCTCTTCCCTATGCGTTGTTTGACCGGTCGGTTACCAATGCGTCCGAGGTGGAGCAGTATAACGGCAACGTGGTCTTCGAGGGGATCATCGACTGTGCGAAGGCAGCTCTGGAAAACGGAATTCCGGTGGTGCTGGGGAACGATGTGGGATGCCCCTGGATCACGCAGTATGATTTCTGGCGGGAGCTGTATTATTTCCATAAATACGTCGGCGTGTCCAACGCCTTTGCCCTTCACACGGCAACGGAGCAGAGCGCCCGCCTGGCCGGGATCGGCGATGTGACAGGAACCATTGCACCCGGAAAGTGTGCGGATCTGATCGTGACAGCGAAAAATCCTCTGGAAGATCTGCGGGTTCTGCGAAACGTTGATCTGGTCATGGCACGGGGCCGCCTGATCCGCCAGCCGAAGCTCAGAAAGCGGGCACAGGTGGAAGCCGAGCTGGATAAGTTTTTGGACTGAAAAGCATGGAGAGAACGATATGAGACACAACTGGAATAATATTACCATGATCGGTATGCCGGCCTCCGGGAAAAGCACGGTCGGTGTGCTGCTGGCTAAGCGGATCGGCTATCAGTTTATTGATTCCGATATTCTGATCCAGAATCAGGAGAAGCGGCTGTTAAAGGAGATCATTGCCCAGGACGGCCTGGAGGGCTTCCTTGCCATTGAAGAACAGGTGAACCGCGGCATTCAGGCAGACCGGGCCGTCATCGCTCCCGGCGGCAGCGTGATCTACGGAAAGACTGCTATGGAGCATCTGAAGGAGATCGGAACTGTGGTTTATTTAAAGATCAGCTATGAGGATCTGGAAAAGCGGCTTGGAAACCTGGTGGACCGCGGGGTTGCTCTGAAAGACGGCATGACGCTTCGGGATCTTTACGATGAGCGGACAGAACTTTATGAGAAATATGCCGATGTTACCATCGATGAGACCGGAAAGACCAGCGGAAAAGTCGTTGACGAGCTGCGGGCCATGGTGGAGTGGGGGTAGAAAGCAATGGCGGTGCAAAGTGGTACTTTTCTGGTACTTGCTTGACAATGCCCTTTCAAGTGTGCTATTCTGTGATACGTTGAAAACCTTATAGATCAAGGGATTTCAATAAAAATAGTCGAGTGTTCGAGACCTTCCACTCGTAAAACAAAACTAAAGGAGAAATGAAAAATGAAGACAAACAACGTATCATCAAAGGTGGTTCTGTATCTTGTGCAGGGAGCGCTGATCGCGGCGCTCTATGTGGTGCTGACCATGCTGTTCGAGCCTATTTCGTTCGGGCCGGTGCAGTTCCGGATCTCAGAAATGCTGGTAGTGCTGCCGTTCTTTACACCGGCGGCGATTCCGGGTGTGACCATCGGCTGCTTCCTGGCAAACCTGTTTTCCGGAGCGGTTGTTATGGACGTGGTGCTGGGAAGCCTGGCGACTCTGATCGGCGCTGTGGGAACGTATCTGCTGCGAAAGCACAAGTATCTGGTGAGTGTGCCGCCGATCGTGTCCAACACCCTGATCGTACCGTGGGTGCTGAAGATTGGCTACGGTGCGGGAGACGCAGTACCGTTCATGATGGTGACCGTGGGAATCGGAGAGATCCTGGCGGTGGCAGGACTGGGAACGATTCTTCTGCTGGCGCTGGAGCGTCATAAGAACGTAATCTTCCGGATGAACGCGGTATAGTTCAAATAAGGAAAGGAAAAGAAATGTATCAGATCGATTTTCAGAAACCTATTGCGATACATTTTATCGGAATCGGCGGGATCAGTATGAGCGGGCTGGCGGAGATACTGCTGAAGGAAGGCTTTCGCGTAACCGGGTCCGATTCAGCAGTGTCTGCTCTGACGAAACATCTGGAAGCCGGCGGAGCAGTTGTATATCAGGGACAGCGGGCATCCAATATCAGTCCCGATACGGATCTGGTGGTATATACGGCGGCTGTTCATCCGGATAATCCGGAGTTCGCCGAGGCTGTGCGGCGGGGACTTCCCATGCTGACAAGAGCCGAGCTTCTGGGGCAGATGATGAAGAATTACAGGCAGGCAGTAGCCATTGCCGGAACCCATGGAAAAACAACGACGACTTCCATGGTGACAGAGATCCTGCTGGCAGCGGATGCAGATCCGACGATTTCCGTGGGTGGGATTCTTCACAGCATCGGCGGAAATATCCGGGTCGGCCATTCGGACTGCTTTGTGACGGAGGCATGTGAATATACCAACAGCTTCCACTCATTCTTCCCGACCATTGAGGTTATTCTGAATATCCGGGAGGATCATCTGGATTTCTTTAAAGATCTGAATGACATACGAAACTCGTTCCATACCTTTGCGAAGCTTCTGGCAGGAGACGGACTTCTGATCATCAATGCGGATATTCCGGGATACCGGGAGTTAATGAACGATCTTGCCTGTCCCATGGTGACCTTTGCGCTGGAAGCGGAGGATGCGGATTACCGGGCAGAGCAGATCACCTATAATGAAAAGGGATATGCGTCCTTTGACGTGATCCGTCGGGGAAGAAAGATCGGTCATCTGGATCTGGAGGTTCCCGGTGAGCATAACATTGCCAATGCCCTGGCTGCGGCAGCTGTGGCAGATGCACTTCATATTCCGGAGGAAGCCATTGAAAAAGGTCTTGACGGCTACACCGGAACAGAGCGGCGGTTTGAATTCAAGGGAAATCTCGGAGGTGTGGAGATCATTGATGATTATGCGCATCATCCGGATGAGATCAAGGCGACGCTGCTTGCGGCAGAGAAGCTTCACAAAAAGAAGATCTGGTGTGTATTCCAGCCGCATACATATACCAGGACAAAAGCGCTGATGGGAGAGTTTGCGAAAGCATTGTCCCTGGCAGATGAGGTAGTTCTGGCGAAGATCTATCCGGCGAGAGAGACCGATACGCTGGGAATCAGCTCCGCGGATCTTGCTGTCGAAATTGAGAAGCTGGGCACGCCGGTCCATTATTTTGAATCATTTGGAGAAATTGAGAAATTTCTTCTGGAAAATCTTGTCCCCAATGAATTGTTGATAACTATGGGGGCGGGAGACGTTGTAAAGATTGGAGAAACCCTTTTGGGAAAGTAGTTATCCACAATATCCACAGGCTTATCAACAATTTATGGGGATAAGCCTGTGGATTTTTTTGTGGAAAACTCCAGATTGATAAATTCATAACTATCCAGTAAAATCGACGTTTTCTGCACATGATGGGGAAAAAAGTCGATGGTTATCCACAATATCCACAATATCCACAATGAAATTGTGGAGAAAGCTCCACAGTCTGTGGACAGGAAAAAGCAGTTCTCTTTTTCGGGGGGCTGTGCTATAATGGACGGACGAGAGAGGTGAGAGAGATGGCCGGACTGTATGTGACAGACAGGCAGAGCCACGGAGCAACGGTGGTGTCCAACCGGTTTGTGGATGATTATATGGCGGAGGCTAACGGAGAGTTTGTAAAGGTATATCTTCTTCTGCTGCGTCAGATGACCCTGGGCGGAGAGCTTTCTGTCGCAGGAATGGCGGACAGGCTCAATAATACGGAAGCAGATGTGCTGCGTGCATTGAAATACTGGGAAAAAACAGGGCTGATCCGACTGGAATATGACCGGGCGGGAACGCTGGCAGGGATCTTGCTGCTGGATGGGGAGAAGGCCATGCAGGCTCCGGGCCAGGAAAACCGACGGGGGATAGACCGTCAGACAACGGAGCACCGGGCAGGAACCATGGACGGACAGGCAGAGTCCGGAGCGGCGGAGCAGGAAGCGGCTGCGAAGTCGGTCTTTGACGGAAACGGCCCTACAAAGGAGCAGATGCAGGCGCTTACGAAGGACGCGGATTTTACCCAGCTTGTCTATATGGCAGGACGTTATACGGGAAAGAATCTGACGGCAAGAGACTGCGATGTGCTGGGAAACCTGTATGGGAATCTTCATATGAGCGCAGAGCTTCTGGAATATCTGCTGGAATACTGTGTTTCCAATGGACACCGGAGCATGCGTTATATTGAGGCAGTTGCCCTGAACTGGAAGGAACGTGGGATCCTGACGGTGGAGCAGGCGCGGGCGGAGACCGTCATGGGCGGAAAGAATACATATGCCGTGTTAAAGGCCTTTGGTCTTGGCGGGCGGAATCCGGCTGCCGGGGAGCGGAAGACTATCGACCGGTGGTTTCGGGAGTACGGCTTTCCGGTGGAGGTGGTGCTGGAGGCATGTGACCGCACCATGCGGGCGATCCATCAGCCCAGCTTTGAGTATGCGGACAAGATCCTGACGGAATGGCGGAAGAAAGGGATCAGCCGGAAAGAGGATATTGCGCGGTTGGATGAAAAGCAGCCGAAGGATCAGTCCCAGATTCAGAGCCGCGAGGAAAAGCGCCCCAACAGCTTCCATAATTTTACCCAGAGAGATTACGATTACGATGAGCTGGTGAAAAAGCTCAACGGTTTTTAAAGGAGGATGGCAGTGGCACTGAGTAATTCCCAGTATGATGCGCTGATGAGGATCTATCAGCGGCGGCAGACGGAGAACCGCCATAAGCAGGAGGAGCGGATCGCACAGGTCTACCGGGCGCTTCCCCGGCTGGAGGAGTATGACCGGGAGATTGCGGCCGTTTCGGTGGAGCAGGCAAAGCGGCTCTTATCCGGTGATCAGGCGGCGCTTCCCCGGCTGCGGACAAAGCTTGACGAGCTGCGGGAGGGAAAAGAAACACTGCTGGCGATGGGCGGCTTTTCAAGGGAGTTCATGGCGCCGGTCTATACCTGTCCGGAATGTAAGGACACCGGCTATGTGGACGGGAAAAAGTGCCGCTGCTTCCGACAGGCGGAGATTAAGATCCTGTACGGACAGTCCAATCTGGAGCATGTGCTGGAGCGGGAAAATTTTGATCATCTTGTCTATGATTACTATGATAAGGAACTGATCGTCAACGAAAAGCAGGGGCTGAGCCAGTATGATTATATGAAGCAGGTGGTGGCAGGCTGCCGTGCTTATGTAGAGAATTTCCGGGAAAAGGGAGGAAATCTTCTGTTCACCGGTTCGGCAGGAACGGGAAAGACATTTCTGACCAACTGCATTGCAAAGGCGCTTCTTGACCGGGCGGAAGCGGTGCTGTATCTCACGGCATCAGATCTGTTTCAGATCATCGTGGATCACCGGTTCGGGCGGGATGGCGAAAACCGGGAAAAATATGACGGTTTGTTTTCCTGCGATCTGCTGATCATTGATGATCTGGGGACAGAGCTGGGAAACAGTCTGGAAAATGCGGAGCTTTTTTACTGCATCAATGACCGGAAGCTGCGGGAAAAGTCTACAGTGATCTCCACGAATCTGTCGGTCAATGAGCTGCGCCGTACCTATTCGGAGCGTATTGCGTCCCGTGTTATGAACGATTATCGGGTTATTCCGCTCTTTGGCGCTGATATTCGTATAAAAAAGAAAATCGGGCAAAGCAGGGCTTGACTTTTCAGAACGCCGATGTTAGCCTTTTAATAGAAAACTCGGAATTACTGTGTCATTTTATGTTATAAAAATATTACAGACGATCGGATAAAACAGGAGGAAACAAGAATGCAGGACGAACATGTGCTGAATACCATACCCGTAGGGCCGCTGGGGCTGATCCCTATTGACGGCTGCCAGGAGCTTGGGCGAAAGGTGGATGCCTATCTGGCTGCGTGGCGCTGTGAACGGCAGCATGAGCATAAAGGATCCGTGCTGTTTTCTGAATATGAAAAGGAAAGCTTTATTATCGAAAGTCACGTGCCGCGGTTTGGAACCGGTGAGGCAAAGGGCGTTATTGACAAATCCGTGCGGGGGGATGATTTGTTCCTGATGGTGGATGTCTGCAACTACAGCCTGACGTATACAGTCAGCGGTCATCTGAACCATATGTCCCCGGATGATCATTTCCAGAATTTAAAGAGAATTATTGCTGCGGTGGGTGGAAAGGCAAGGAGGATCACCGTTATCATGCCGTTCCTTTACGAGAGCCGCCAGCATAAGAGAAGCGGAAGAGAATCCCTGGACTGTGCTCTGGCACTTCAGGAGCTGATCCATATGGGCGTGGATCATATTATTACCTTTGATGCCCATGATCCCCGCGTGCAGAACGCGATTCCGTTAAAAGGCTTTGAGACGGTGCAGCCCTGCTATCAGTTTATCAAACATCTGCTGCGTCATGAGCTGGAGCTCCAGATCGACAGTGAGCATATGATGGTCATCAGCCCCGATGAGGGAGGCATGAGCCGTGCAATCTATTTTGCTAATGTTCTTGGCCTGGATGTGGGTATGTTCTATAAGCGCCGTGATTATACCAGGATCGTAGACGGACGTAATCCGATTGTAGCACATGAGTTTCTTGGTTCCTCAGTAGAGAATAAGGATGTGGTTATCATCGATGATATGATCTCCTCCGGAGACAGTGTTCTTGAGGTAGCTAAGGAGTTAAAGCGCAGAAAGGCAAGAAAGGTGTTTGTCTGCGCAACGTTCGGTCTGTTTACCGGCGGACTTCAGAAGTTTGATGAATATTATGAGAAGGGGATCATCGACCGGATCCTTACCACAAACCTGATTTACCAGACGCCGGAGCTCCTTTCCAGACCGTATTATATTGATGTTGATATGAGCAAGTATATTGCGCTTCTGATCGATTACATGAACCATGATGTTTCCATCAACGGGCTTCTGAATCCAACCGACCGTATTAACCGGGCACTGGAAAAATATCGGAACCGGTAAGAAGTGACAGCAGGCGAAAAAATGTTTCTGGAGCAGTCCGGAAACAGAAATGAACAGGAATGAATAAAATATTCTCCCGTCCTTCGGAACAGATCTGAAGAGACGGGAGATTTTCTGTTTATAAGGTGATCAGATGATATGGCACGTTCAGTCTTGACAGGAAGGCAGCCTCCCGTTTATGGCAGGTGAACAGGAGCACCTGGCCGGAATAATGTTCTGCCAGCCACTTTAAGGTGTTGTGGAGGCGGGTATCATCATAGTAGGCGAAGGTGTCATCCAGCAGGATGGGGAACGAGACATCAGGGCAGAGGATCTGCACCGCACTGATGCGGAGTGCCAGATAGATCTGCTCAATGGTGCCGCGGCTTAATGATTCCAGAGGAACAGTCCGGCCGCCGGTGCGGACCGTGACGTTTAAGCTTTCATCAATGTAAACCTGATCGTAAATGCCGTCGGTGATGGAGCAGAGGATTTCGGAAACCTGGCGGTTAAGCACCGGGCTGAAGGTTTCATGGATCTTTGCTGACAGGGAGGCAATGGTTTCTTCTGCCAGAGTGACGGCTTTGATCTTTTCCTCTGCCTGATGGTTTGCTTCACGAATCCGCCCCACGGCAGTTTTCTGTTCCTCCAGGTCGGCGAGTCTGGCTGTGGCCTGTTCAAATTCCCAGGTCTGCTTCTGAAACTGTGTCTGCTCTTCATGGGCAGCCTGGAGCTGTTCCTGAAGCGCAACGATGGCCTTTAAGGAATCCTCTGTGGCTCTCTCTGTGGCTTCCAGCTCCTTTTCCTGCTGGAAATAATCACCGATGACTCGAAGCAGTTCCTCCATGCCTTCCTCGCTGACCTCGGAAGTTCCGAGATGGAGTTCAAACTGCTGCTGTAGAAACAGCTCGGTTTCTGCGGCCATTGCTTCCGAATCGGAGTCATCTTTTCGGGACAGGATGAATAAAATAACAGTGACCAGAAGTGAGACTCCGGAAGCACCGAAAAAGAAGATCAGGAATGGCAGCATGGGGAGCGGAAACGGTGTGTTTACGATCGGAATCTTGTCGTAAAAGATAATACCGAGTCCAAGAAGCGCAAAAATCACCGTGGATAAAAGCCCGGCAGCGATGTCACGAAAGCGCAGCCTTCTCCGTGCATGGCGGTCATTCTCGTTTTTGGCAAGCCGGTGGGCGGCAAAGGCATCCTCCAGACGATCCTGGTAGATTTCCGGATTGCGGATTGCGGACATGCTGTTTTTGGCAAGCTGTTCTTTTCGAAGCTCATGGAGCGTTTCCAATCCGGCCTGAGTTTTCTGTTCTTTTTTCAGGGAGGCTTCCAGTGTTTTGATTCTCTTTTCCAGCTCCTCTGGCTGGCCGTCCATGTCCTTTAACTGATCCTCGATCTCACAGATCTCCCGGAACAGGGACCGGAACCGCTCTTCAGCATTCGGGTCGATGGACTGCTTCAGGGCTTTTTTCTTTTCCTTTAAGGAAGCCATGGTATGGGTTACATCCAGGGCACTGTTTCCGGAAAAGGTTAAGCTGGAGAGATGATTTTTCAGGCCGGAGCTTAGCGACTTGTCAGTGGCAGCCTTGAGCTGTTCAATGCTGATGGTGTTTTTATAAACATCTTCAGTGAGACCGCTCAGCAGCCGGTCCAGATCGGCCTGCTCGGTACTGATCAGCTTTCCGGTGGCCTGTTTCCGGATGGCCATGGTACGGTTTTTGGTGTCAAAGCACCGTTCCAGCAAAAAATCGCCGTCATCCTCATCCGTCCGGAACGACAGAGAACCACCGTAGGGAGCCTGAGAATTCCAGGGATAATAGTGGCTGTAGGTATCGGTACTGGCGGCCCGTCCCCGGCCCCGTTCCATGCCGAAGAGCATGGCACGCAGGTATGCGTGGAGGGTGGATTTTCCGGAGCCGTTGTCTCCGTAGATCACATTGATCCCATCGGTAAAGGACAGATCCTCATGGGTGTATTTTCCGAAACCGGAAATATGCAGATCCTTTAATTTCATTTTGGTTCTCCTGTATCTGAATCTAAGTTGGAAAGCAGCGCGTCAAGACCATAGAAAAATGCCTGGCGGCGGATTGGATCCTGAAGGGAGGATTCCTCAGCGCCGGGAAGAAAGGTGTCAATATAATCACCGATCAGGTCGTGGCGGTGTTCCATGCGCAGCGCTTCGATGTCATAGGCGGGTACGGTCGTATCGGTAAACGAGATGATCCGTCCGGCAGTTCTCAAATATGCTTCGTCGAACACGATGTCGGGATCCCGCTTTCCGGTTAAGGTCAGCTTGTAGATATTGGCGGCTCCGTACTGTTCCATGAAATTTGTCACGGTTTTGAACAGAGACTGGTTTGTGGTCTTTTCCGTCACCTTGACCCGGCATGGAATATAGCTTCTGGAGGCAAGAGGAAGGAATTTCAGATGCAGTTCACCGGGGCCGTCATTTTCGGTGAGCTCCCCGGCGATACAGCCATGATTTCCGGTTTCCGTCAGATCTACCGGGCAGAGGGAGCCAGGATAGGCCATGCGTCCGGCTTCGTTGAGCCAGGGCTTGTGGATATGGCCCAGTGCCATATAGGAAAAGCCGGATCCGGCCATTTTTTTCAGATCCATGGGGATATGGGTTTCGTCTCCGCCGTGGGCGAGAAGAATATGAAACCTCCCGTCTGCAGGAGCCTGAAGTGTATCATACAGTGGTTCGCGGATCTCTCTGGTATGATAGGAAAAACCATGAACTATGGTATTCAGCTCCGGAAAGGAGACTTCTTCCAGCTCGTTTCCCGACAGGAGGGTGACATGATCCGGCCAGGTGAACCGCTCCAGGGCGGAGCCGGCACGGATACAGTCGTGATTTCCGGCGATCATGATCACAGGGATCTCCGGAATATTGGAAAGAAGCGCGCTGGCCTCTTTCAGTTCCGCGGCGGTGGGCTGGCGGTGGAACAGATCGCCGGATAAAAGAAGCAGATCCGGCTTCTCTTTTTTGCATGCCACGATCAGCGCCTTGAACGCGGCAAGAATATCAAAAGAACGCTCGCGGGACCAGGGAAATCCCCGGTCCGGCTGGCATCCGAGATGGATGTCGGCAGCATGGATAAATTTCATGGAATAATCCTTTCTGTAAAAACCGGGCAGAATTCCATCGTGCTCCAGAATCAGGCCGGTTCGGAATAGTAACCAAAAGTCAAGGAACTCTTTTCATTATATCATAGGTAATGAGGTGGTTTCAAAAAAATATTTTTATAAATTGCATAAAATTTAGGGGAAAATAAAAAAATAATTGTTCACATATTCCAAAAAGTGTGATAAACTTAATATAAGCATCATATGTAACTGTTCAGGGCCTGAAGGGATCAGATATGACCCGGAGCAGGAGACAGAACTATATTACAGCAAGAGGTGATAGCGTGGTTAAGAAAGAAATGATTGCAATGCTGCTGGCCGGCGGACAGGGCAGCAGGCTGGGCGTTCTGACAGCGAACGTGGCAAAACCGGCAACAGCTTTTGGCGGAAAATACAGGATCATTGATTTCCCGCTCAGTAACTGTATCAATTCCGGAATCGATACAGTCGGAGTTCTTACCCAGTACCAGCCCCTCAGGCTCAATGCTCATATCGGCATTGGGATTCCGTGGGATCTGGACCGGAACATCGGAGGAGTGTCCGTCCTTCCGCCATACGAAAAGAGTAAAAACAGTGAGTGGTACACGGGAACAGCCAATGCGATTTATCAGAATATGGAGTACATAGACTCCTATAATCCGGAGTATGTGCTGATCTTGTCCGGCGACCATATCTATAAGATGGATTATGAGGTTATGCTGGATTACCATAAAGCAAACAATGCAGATGTGACCATCGCGGCCCTTCCGGTTCCCATGGAAGAGGCAAGCCGTTTCGGCGTGGTGATCACAGATGAAAACAACCGGATCACGGAGTTCGAGGAGAAACCGGAGCATCCCAGAAGCAATCTGGCTTCCATGGGTATCTATATTTTTACCTGGAAGATCTTAAAAGAAGCTCTGATCAAGATGTCGGACGAGCCCGGCTGTGATTTCGGAAAGCATGTGATCCCCTACTGCCATGCCAAGGGTGAGCGGATCTTTGCCTATGAATACAACGGCTACTGGAAGGATGTCGGAACGCTCGGCTCCTACTGGGAAGCCAATATGGAGCTGGTGGATATTATCCCGGTATTCAACCTTTATGAAGAATTCTGGAAAATCTATACCAAGAGCGATATCCTGCCGCCTCAGTATATTTCCACAGATTCCGTCATCGAGCGCAGCATCATTGCCGAGGGCTCCGAGGTTTACGGCGAGGTCTATAATTCGGTGATCGGTGTCGGAGTTAAGATCGGAAAGGGCGCGGTGATCCGCGATTCCATTCTGATGTCCGGTGTTGTCATCGGCGACAACTGCGTACTGGATAAAGCCATTGTGGCAGACAACGTGGAGGTCGGAGCCAATGTCCGGCTGGGCGTGGGCGAGTTTGCCCCCAGCAAGCTGAATCCCAAGGTTTATGCCTTTGACCTGGTGACCATCGGTGAGGATTCCTATATTCCCGACGGCGTTTCGGTAGGACGGAATACGGCAATCTCCGGCGTGACAGAAAAATCAGATTATCCCGGCGGCGCGCTTGAGAGCGGCGGTTATATTATAAAGGCAGGTGGCGTGAGATGAGAGCGATAGGAATTATTCTGGCAGGCGGAAACAACAAGAGGATGAGGGAATTGTCAGAGAAGCGTGCGGTTGCCGCAATGCCTGTCGCAGGAAGCTACAGAGCCATCGACTTCGCTCTGAGCAACATGAGCAATTCCCATATTAAAAAAGTAGCGGTATTCACCCAGTACAATTCCACTTCCCTGAATGAGCATTTAAGCTCCTCCAAGTGGTGGGATTTCGGAAGAAAGCAGGGAGGACTGTTTGTATTTACTCCGACCCTTACCGCAGTCAACAGCAACTGGTACAGAGGTACGGCAGATGCTCTCTGGCAGAACCTGAATTATTTAAAGAGCAGCCATGAGCCTTATGTTGTGATCGCCTCCGGCGACGGAATCTACAAGATGGATTACAATAAGGTTCTGGAGTATCATATCGCAAAACAGGCAGATATCACTGTGGTCTGCAAGGATCTTCCCGACAGCGAGGATGTGAGCCGCTTCGGCCTTGTACGCACCAACGGAGACGGACGGATCATCGATTTTGATGAAAAGCCTATGGTGGCGACATCCCATACGGTGTCCTGTGGAATTTATGTAATTCGCCGCCGTCAGCTCATCGAGCTGATCGAGAAGTGTGCGGAGGAGGATCGCTACGACTTTGTTCAGGATATCCTGATCCGCTATAAGAACATGAAACGGATCTATGCCTACAAGATGGAGTCCTACTGGAGCAATATCGCCTGCGTGGAGGCTTATTACAAGACCAACATGGATTTCCTGAAACCGGAGGTTCGAAATTATTTCTTCAATACCTATCCGGATATTTATTCCAAGGTAGATGACAATCCGCCCGCAAAGTACAACATGGGAGCCCAGGTGCGGAACAGCCTGGTGTCCAGCGGCTGTATCATCAACGGCAGGGTGGAGAATTCGGTGCTTTTCAAGAAAGCATATATTGGCAACAACTGCGTGATTAAAAATTCCATCATTCTCAATGATGTTTACATCGGCGATAATACGCGGATTGAGAATTGTATCGTGGAAAGCCGCGATACGATTCGGGCAAATATGACGTATCAGGGGGAGCCCGGAAATCTCAAGATCGTCATTGAGAAGAATGAGCGGTTCGTGCTTTAAGAATCTGCCTGCTGGAGAATGACGAAGGAAGGGGACTATGTAAAAATGCAGATTACAGACGTGAGGGTTCGAAGAGTAGCAAAAGAAGGTAAAATGAAAGCCATCGTGTCCATCACTCTGGATAACGAGTTTGTGGTGCATGATATTAAAGTGATCGAGGGAGAGAAAGGCATGTTCATCGCCATGCCGAGCCGTAAGGCCACCGACGGCGAATACCGTGACATTGCCCACCCGATCAATTCTACTACCAGAGACCGGATCCAGAATACCATTCTGGAGCGCTATGCAGAGGAAGCCGCCAGGCCGGATTTCTTTGAAGCATAAGGCAAGAGTGGGGCGAAGCCGGTCAGGCGGAGCTGGTACAGCATAAGCAGATGGCATATCGAATGGGCTAAAATCGAAATGTTAAAAAGCAGATAAAAGAAAAGAGGAACTGTCTTCGGAAAACGGGGCGGTTCCTTTTCTTTATACTGTCGAAGGTGGAGAGGCGGCGGGGATACCATCTGCAGCATGTCCCTGGGATAGTATGTGTCTGTCTGTCTGCCTACTATCCCAGCGCCACATCCAGCACCATCATCAGACTGAATCCGATGGCAAAGAAAACGGTTCCGATATTGGAATGTTTTCCTTCGGACATTTCGGGGATCAGCTCTTCGACGACCACATAGAGCATGGCGCCGGCGGCGAAGCTCAGCAGATACGGAAGAGCAGGAACCACCAGACCTGCGGCGAGCACCGTCAGCACGGCGCCGATGGGTTCGACCACACCGGAGAGGACGCCGCCGAAGAATGCCCGTCCTTTTTTCATGCCTTCCGCCCGCAGAGGCATGGAAATAATTGCGCCCTCCGGGAAGTTCTGGATGGCGATTCCCAGGGACAGCGCCAGCGCACCGGCGGCTGTGATCTGGGAGGCGCCGGAAAGATACCCGGCATAGACAACGCCCACGGCCATTCCTTCCGGGATGTTATGGAGTGTCACAGCCAGGATCATCATGGTGGTCCGCTGAAGCTGGCTTTTTGGGCCTTCGGCCTGATCGCTGCCCAGATGGAGATGAGGAATCAGTCGGTCCAGGAGCAGCAGAAACAGGATTCCCAGCCAGAATCCGGCAGCGGCGGGGAGAAACGCCAGCGTTCTCAGCCTGGCAGATTGTTCGATGGCAGGGATCAGCAGGCTCCAGATCGATGCCGCCACCATGACTCCGGCGGCGAAGCCGGTCAGCGCCCGCTGGATCTGTTTATTCAGTGCCTGCCGCATGAAAAAGACGCAGGCCGCACCGAAGGATGTACCGAGAAACGGAATCAGAATACCATAAAAAGTGGTCATAAGAACCTCCTTTCAACTAAAAGTTAGATATAGCTAACTCACGGGCGATAAAAGAACTGCCGGAGCAGTTCAAGTATCAGATGAGGTTATTATAAGCGAAAAAGAGAGGGAGAGCAAGGGGAAAGTACAGGAGATGAACAATCGTGGACAGTGCGCATGATATCCTCCCGGGAAATATGGTTCTTTTAGTTAAAGCTTCCGTCCCAGGTGGGCATATTGGAGATATAGCGGCTTTCGACGGCGGGGACATAGTAGGCGCCATAGGTGATTAACCCGTTTTCCTGTGTTTCTTCGGGAAGCTCCACATAGAAGCGGTAGTATGGCATATAGTAGGTTTCCAGCGCGCCGGTACGGTAGACCAATTCCACTTTTTGCACATAAGCTTCACCAGGAAATTCATAAGGAACGGAGGTCAGGTAATGGCTTTCCGCCAGCAGTTCCTGTGCCTTGTCCGGGCTGATGATGGGATAGTCGCCGATTTTCCGGGAAAGATCCGGTTTGAAGATCCGCGCCATAAAAAGGTCTCCGTTGTCATCGCAGTAAAATTGAACCTGGTTGAAATTATAATGAACGATCTGTTCGGTAACGGTTCCGCTATCGTCAAAAAATCCGACAGAATAATGCTGATTTCCGTAAATATCATAATCACCGCCGGACAGATTGGAGCGTGGCTGCATGAAGCCGATGAAATCTGAATAGGAGGTTTTCAGCCAGTCTGATACGGCAGCCAGCTCCTCATAGGAGGAGGTATGGGTAAAATGATATTCCTTTGGAAGCTCTCTGGCTGGATCGAATGAAACGGTCACGGTCATTTCCTGATCCACGGTGATCGTGACGCCGTCGGTCTCAAGGACTGCGGCGGTGGGGGCAAACTGTGTTTCGGAAACGGAATCTCCTGCTTCTTCCAGTTTTTCCCGAATCTGGTTTCTGGTATCTTCATCGGGGGAGTTGTCCGAGAGGGTCAGGGTATTGGGATCAAGTCCAAGGCTGGCTGCTGTGTCAAGCAGGAGCGCGTTCATCGCGGTGAAATCATAACCGCCGGTGATCTGATAAAAATCGTCATAAGTCAGAGGATTTTTATAGACCGGGAGCGCGGAAAGTTCCAGTGCTTCATTCCATGGATTATCATTCACAAGTTCCGATATATCATGGGCGGTGCAGCCTTCAAATCCCATGCCGAGTGTAAGGTCGGAAACAGTCAGCACTGGAAGATCCGGGGAATCCAATGTGTCGGAAGAAACTCCGGGGATTCCATGCAGAACCAGTCCGATGACGATGAACAGGACCAGACAGGCGGCCAGGGCACTGAGCCGAACCCGGACAAGCTTTTTGTGTTTTAAGATCTGATCGGCTTCTTCCACAAAAGCCGGATCAACAAGCTCCATTTTATCTAACAGATCTGTTCCTCTCATAAAACATAACCCTCCTTTTCCAGATAGCTTCGGAGATCCCTGCGGCACCGGAAGAGTGTCGTTTTTACCTTGCTTTCGGAGATGGAAAAACGCCCGGAAATATCTGTGATGGAATCCAGATACCAGTAACGTCTGAGAAAAATCATACGCTTTTCTGCATTCAGCTTGCGCAGATATCCGTTTATGGCTTCCCGCAGCAGCAGATCATCGATCCGGCATTCCACATCATCAGGCGCAGGGATACACTGCTCCAGCTCGGTGTTCAGCTCACATAAAAATGCGCGGCGTTTCAGGCGGCTGCGGTTCCGGCAGCAGTTCAGGGATAAATGACGGGTGATCCGGAGCAGAAACGAGTAAAGATAGCTTCGCGGTTCATGGGGAGGAATCGAATTCCATGCTTCCAGGTAAGTATCATTTTCACATTCCTCGGCAGTCTGATGATCTCGGACAATGCCGTATGACAGGGCGCGCAGGCGGCTTCCAAACTTCTCAGCCGTATGGGCAACTGCGGTCTCATCGCGCGACAGATATAATTCAACAATCCGGGAATCGTCCATGGCGGACCTCCTTTCGCTGACAGTATTTCTATCTTTATAAGCACCGTTTGGAGGACGGAGGTTACAGGTTTTATAAAAAAGATGAAAGGGAAATGTTAAGGTTCTTATTTATAACTGTACCATAAACGGGGAAGAGTGGGAATGGAATGTTTTGGAAAACGGATAAAGGAGAGAAAAAACAAATCGGATCAGAGATTATCCCCTGAGTTGTAAAGATATAAAACCGTAAAAATATAAAATGGGAATATGAGCGGATTGACTATTAGCCGCCGCATGCTCGTGACTTTAGTCGTGAGTTAGGCGGCTTTTGGTTGCTTTGTATGCTTACATATGGTACCATAGAAATATGGATAAAACAGTTTATTTTTCAATTCCGAAAGATGTTACGCATGGTCGTGGTTATATCTATTCCCTGCAGTATCATATCGTATGGGTCACAAAATATCGGAAACCCGTATTCCTTGGCGGTATTGAGACAGAGGTAAAACAATACCTGCTCGAAACGCTGAAATCTTTAGATATGAACGTTCTTGCAATGGAAGTGATGCCAGACCATATCCATCTGCTCGTAGACTGCAAGCCACAGCTCCGGCTGTCCGATGCAGTCAAGATACTCAAAGGCAACATTGCCAGATGGCTCTTTTTGAAGCACCCGGAGATCAAGAGACAGCTCTGGGGCGGACATCTGTGGAACCCATCTTACTTTGTTGCTACTGTAAGTGACCGGACACTGGATCAGGTCACACAATATATCAACAGCCAGAAGACCAGATAGATCAGAAAGGAGGCACAGCATGAAGATCATTTCGACTTATGGCGTCAAGATCAAAACTTATAATCATATCTTCAACGAGACCATAGAAGTCTATCGTCATGCTGCTGGCTTCCTGATCGATGTCTGCCTGAATGAATGGGATCAGATCTTCCCATTAAAGGGAAAATGCCGGCTTACCTATGTGGAATCACTGATCCATGTCACCGCGGCACATCCGAATGTAACATATACGGACTTCGATAAAAGGTTTTATAAACTTCCAAGCTATATCCGGCGTGCTGCAATCAATGAAGCAATCGGGAAAGTCTCTTCCTACAAGAGTAACCTGGCAAACTGGGAAGCCGATGAACCAAAGACACGCGGAAGGAAACCTTCTTTCCCAAAAGCCGGATATATCTATCCGTGTATGTACCGTGGGAACATGTACCAGCAGACAGGAACTTATGAGGCAAAGATCAAGGTCTATATCCGTAACACCTGGGACTGGCTGACTGTCAAGCTCCGGAAGTCCGATGTAGACTACATGGAACACCGGTGTGCCACACGGAAAAAGTGTGCCCCTACCCTGCAGAAACGCGGACATGAATGGCACTTGGATTTCCCGTTCATGGAAGAAGTAACGCTTTGTAATATGGATATCCGGAGTCGGACGGTCGTTGCTGTAGATCTTGGGATCAATACTGCTGCGACGGTCAGTGTGATGCGTGCCGATGGCACTATTCTCGGAAGACATTTCTGTAAACTCTCCGAAGAAACAGACCATCTGACGCACAGCATCAACCGGATCAAAAAAGCACAGCAGCATGGGAACCGGAAAATGCCAAGACTATGGGCGAAAGCAAAGGGTATCAATCACGATATTTCTGTCAAAACGGCCACGTTTATCATCGATACTGCTGTTCTTTACAATGCTGACACGATCGTGTTCGAACACTTAGACAAAAAAGGAAAAGTCCATGGCTCCAGGAAGCAGCGGCTGAAATTGTGGCGGAGCCAGGAGGTCCAGGCGATCGTCACAAATAAGGCACACCGGCTTGGCATGCATATCAGCCGGATCTGTGCATGGGGGACTTCCCGTCTTGCCTATGACGGCAGTGGAACGGTCCTCCGTGGTCAGGAAGCCGGCTTTTCTCCATACGGACTCTGCAGATTTTCAAATGGCAGGGTCTATAACTGTGATCTCTCAGCTTCCTATAACATCGGAGCCAGATATTTTATCAGAGAGATCTTAAAATCCTTGGATGAAAGTTCAAGGTTGCTCATGGAGGCGAAAGTTCCTCCATGCAGTAAGAGAAGCACCTGCACATGGTCTACGTTAATTAGCCTGAATGCGGAGCTTATGTTCTTAGCGGCATAAGAATTCTGAGTTCTGGCTGTATCGGTAGAAATGTAGTCCCCGCCTCCTAAAGAGGCTACGTGTGATCGACTGCACTTAAGGGGAAGCACGCGACTTTAGTCGTGTGAGGCTTCACAGAGAATTAAAATAAGGGTATTGTGGTAGTAATATGTTGTTTTTAGCATGGATAAATACCGGTTCACAAATCTTGAATTTTCGATGAAGAACACTTGATTATATGAGGAGGTTTGCAGATGAACGAACATGAAGTTCCTGAAACGGAATTCAATCACATAGATAACAGAAAGAATTTACTGTCCGGTGCAGAACCGGCGGGACAGTTGTCTGGCCAGATCTGTCATATGGAGATTCCGGCTGATGTGGCGCGGATCATCGATACGCTGGAGCAGGCCGGATTTGAGGCGTTTGCGGTAGGCGGCTGCGTGCGGGACACGATCCTCGGGCGGACGCCGGGTGACTGGGACATTACGACCTCGGCGCGGCCGGCGCAGGTCAAGGCATTGTTCAGGCGGACGGTGGACACCGGGATCCAGCATGGAACGGTGACGGTGCTCCTGGGGAAAGAGGGGTATGAGGTGACCACATACCGAATCGACGGCGAGTATCGGGACGGGCGTCACCCGGAGGAAGTGGCGTTCACGGCCAGCTTAAAGGAGGATCTGGCGCGGCGGGATTTCACCATCAATGCCATGGCATACAGTCCGAAAACCGGAATCATCGATGTGTTTGGCGGAATGGAGGATCTGGAGAGACGGGTGATCCGGTGCGTGGGCAGCGCCAGAGAACGGTTCGGAGAGGATGCCCTGCGGATTCTGCGGGCAGTGCGGTTTTCGGCACAGCTTGGATTTGCCATTGATCCGGAGACGGAGGAAGCAATCCGGGAAATGGCGGAGCGGCTGGAGCTGATCAGCCGGGAACGAATCCAGGTGGAGTTAGACAAGCTGCTCTGCTCGGCCAATCCCGGTTATTTTCGGAAGGTTTATGAGCTGGGGATCACGGCGGTGGTTATGCCGGAGTTCGACCGTGCCATGGAGACGCCCCAGCGGAATGCCTACCATGATCTGTCCGTGGGGGAGCATACCTTAAAGGCACTGGAAAGCGTCCGCGCCGATCATATCCTGCGATGGACGATGCTGCTTCATGATCTCGGAAAGCCGGATACTATGACAACCGGCGAGGACGGCCGGATCCATTTTTACGGACATGCCAAGGTCAGTGCGGAGCTGGCCAGAAAGATCCTGAGGGGATTAAAGTTCGATAATGAGACGGTGGATCAGGTGACGCTTCTTGTGACATATCATGATTTCCCGTTCCAGATCTCCGAAAAGGGAATCCGACGGGCCATGAACCGGGTAGGGGAGCTATTCCCGAAGCTTCTGGAGGTCTGCACTGCAGACAGCATGGGGAAAAATGAACATGCGAGAGCCGAATATCTTCCTCTTCTGGAACAGGCGGAAAGCTGTTACCGGAAGATCCTGAGGGACGGGGACTGTGTGAGCTTAAAGAGCCTTGCCGTCACCGGTTCCGATCTGATCGCAGCAGGCATGAAGCCGGGGAAAGAACTGGGGCAGTGCCTGAACCGATGCCTGGAAGCTGTTCTGGACGATCCGGCAAAGAATAGAAAAGAGACACTGCTGAAGCTGGCATTTTCTACGGAAAACGAGAGTCCGGCGGAAAAAACGCAGAAAGAGGAAGCAAAGCGGAAGTGAATATTGGATCATTACAGAAGATCAGGTTAAAGGTACCCCCGGAGAACGAAAAATCTCCGGGGGTTGTAAATCTTATAAATAGTGTTTGATGGTATTGGGATCATTTAAGGCATTTTCCAGGATACGGCTGAGCACGGAAGTATATCCTTTTCCGAGGGATCTGGCTTTTTTCAGGGCCTGAGGTGATAAGCGGATTGTGACAGTCTGTTTTTGTCTGTCTGCAGTCCGTTCTTTGGAGATACGTTTGAACTGAGCCAGTTCAGCTTCTGTAAATTCCGGGTATTCGTCATCGTCCGGAATTGGGAGCTTTGCTGCTTCTGTAAGCATGGCAATTTGTTCTGGGGTGGGAGCTTGTGTTACATCAATAGTTTTACGCATTATAGTACGCCTCCTTTTCGCGGGTGGTAGCCAATCTGGCAGATATGATTCGTATCACGTCGGTTCGTTCTGTATATACGACCATGACAATAAGCGTGATGGAATTGATTTGTCCGATGGTGATATATCGATCCTCTATATCAGAATGCAGAGAATCATAAGTTTCAATTCGGTAAATATCATTAAAAACAAGTGCTGCGGTACTGAAATCAATACCATGCTTCTATATATTGATTTGTTCTTTATGGTCGTCCCATTCAAATTTCAATATAGTTCTCCTCCCTTTTATAATATTATAGTATGCATTAAATAAAAAAACAATACAAAATGTAAGACAAAATAGAATATAAAACACCTGCGGCAGATAGGACGTATCGCGCCGCAGGCAATAATTTGATAGTGTTGAATAATGGAGGATTTTGAATTACAGTCCCTCGCTTCGCAGCAGACGGTCCATCAGTTCAACGACCTTCATAGTGTAATCGAAGAAGGCAATGGAGTAGTCTCCGGTTTCCAGGGCAGCTTCAATGTCCTGGATCTCATACTGGAGAGCCTTCGCGGTTTCACCGACCTCCAACACTTCTTCCCGGCCGTCGGGATAAACCAGCGTGGCTTTCTCGGCGCGTACATAGTTCATGACAGTGATGTAAGCCTTGTCACCGGCGATGATGCCGCGCTTGGGAAGCTTGGCACGGAACGTTAAGTTCACGCTGCCGATTTCCTTCGTGCTGGTCTTCAGGGCGATGCCCCACATTTCATCGACTCCGGTGGGATAAGGGCTCATGAGATGCTTCATGTCAGTCAGTTCCCCGGACAGGAAGTACAGAACGAACGACAGGCCGTAGGTTCCGATGTCCAGCATGGCGCCGCCGCCCAGATCCGGGTTAAAGAAGCGGTTGGTGGGATCCTCCTCCTTCAGGCTTCCCAGCTCTGCCTCCACGAACTTGATGGTTCCGAGAGTGCCGTCCGCCATCATCTTCTTGATCTCCTTAAAGATGGGCATATGGTAGATGGTCATGCCCTCGCACAGCAGCAGTCCCTTTTCGCGGGCAAGCTCTGCCGCTGTTTTCATTTCTTCAAAATTCCCCCAGATCGCCTTTTCGCAGAGCACATGCTTTCCATGGTTCAGGCATTCCATGATCCATTTATAGTGCTGACTGTTGACGGTGGCGATGTAAACGATGTTAACCGCCGGATCGCCAAGAAGCTCCTCGTAAGAATTATAAATATGGGTTACATGATACTGCTCTCCGAACGCTTTTGCAGATTCCGGATTTCGGGATGCGGCAGCATAGATCGGGTGAAGCGCGGTCATATTTTCAGCAAACTCATGGGCGATGTGGCCCAGTCCAATGATTCCCCAGTTGAATGTTTTCATAGTCAGAACGTCCTCCTCATGTGATCCAGTTTTTTCATTACGATTTTCTGTGCCTGTCTTGTTTTTATTTTTGTTATCGTGAATGTGAAATCAGTACGATTTTATTATCTTCGGAAATCCGACAGGTGTCAACCGGGAATGAAAGAATCATTTCATGCCGGCCAGGGCAGTGGATCCACGAAAAATACAGATATTCATCAGGATCTTTGTTCAATTGAAGGATGAGCCGGGGACATGGCTCAGAGCGCTGGTGGTGAAGCGAAAGAGCAGGGGAAACTATAAGGATAAAAGTAGGAATAAAGTAAGTGCGGATCTGAAAAACAGCCGAACCCTGCTTTTGCGGGGTTCGGCTATAATCAGGAGTCGTATTTACGATTACCGGTATTCTTCCGGCAGCATGGAAAGGATCACGTCTCTGGTATAGGCACCGAGGAACTTCTTCTGATCCTTTTCCAGTGTTTTGATGTCGATGGGCTTGCCGAAGGTGACGGTTACATGGCTCTTTTTGATCCATGGAATGTGCTTTTCGAAGATCTCTGCCGTTCCGGTCATGGCAACAGGAATGATCGGACAGCCGGTTTTTTCGGCGATCTTCATGCTGCCCTCCTTAAATTCCATCATGCCGGCGTCTCTGTTCCGGGTACCTTCCGGAAAGATCCAGATGCTGATCCCGTGCTTGACCTTGTCGATTCCGGCAAGAATGGTCTTTAAGCCCTCTTTAATGTTCTTACGATCCAGGAAAAGGCAGTGGATATTTTTCATCCAGCGGCGCAGAAACGGAATTTTTTCCATTTCCTTTTTGGCAATGAAGCCGCATTCACCCTTGATGAGCCGATAGCCGATCACGATATCGAAATAGCTCCGGTGGTTGCCTACATAGAGCACCGGCTGATCATCAGGGATGTTTTCACGTCCGATCACATCAACCTTTGTACCGGACAGGAAGAGAATGATGCCGAATGCTTTCTGAACCAGCCACAGGGAGCTTTTTGATTTTCGCTCCGGATTGAATCTTCCGATGATCCACTCCACAATAAGAGCAGGAGAAAAGATCACCAGAAAAAGGATCAGAAAGATGGCAACAAGAATCAGTCGTATCATGTGGTACTCTCCTTAGTTTTCTCCGTGGGTCATATGATCTACATCCTCCAGAAGGCTTGCCTTCAGCTCATAAAGCTTTGAGGAAAGATCGATATGGGCGCGGTGCGGGTTGGTAAGACGTTTTGCCTCCTCCCAGAGAGTATCCAGCTCCTGCCTGCAGATGGCCTGGATCTCCATAACGGAGGGAGAGGTGTAGATGCACTCGCCTTTTTTGAATACCTGAACCGGAAGCTCACGGATCGTGTAGCTGTTGGGCGCCAGATGCGTCTTTTTCCAGGTATCAATGGGGTCGAACAGTAGAAGCGGCTGGTCGCTGGAATATTCCTCATCCGTGAGGGCAATCATGTCGGCGATCATCTTATGGTTCTTCTTGTCATAGATTCGGTAAGTGGTCTTGTTTCCGGGGTTTGTAACCTTTTCCGTGTTTTCGGAAAGCTTGATCTTCGGAACAAAATCGTTGCTTGTCGGATCCTGAAGTGCTGCCAGCTTGTAAACGCCGCCGAAGGCAGGGCAGTCCTGGCAGGTGATCATCTTTGTACCGACGCCCCAGGAATTGATGGCTGCGCCCTGGGTTTTCAGACTGCTGATCAGGTTTTCGTCCAGGTCGCTGGAGGCAGAGATGATAGCGTCATGGAAACCGGCAGCATCCAGCATTTTTTTAGCTTCCTTGGAAAGATATGCCAGGTCACCGCTATCCAGACGGATTCCGTAGCCCTTTAAGGGAATTCCGGCGGCCTTCATCTCCTGGAATACCTGAATGGCATGGGGAACACCGGAGCGGAGTGTATCATACGTATCCACCAGCAGGATGCAGGCGGTGGGATAAAGCTTTGCATAGGTACGGAACGCGGTCAGCTCATCGGGGAAGCTCATGATCCAGCTGTGGGCATGGGTCCCTTTTACAGGTACATCAAAAAGCTGTCCGGCAAGAACGTTGGAGGTTCCGATACAGCCGCCGATCATGGCAGCTCTCGCTCCGTAGATTCCGGCGTCCGGCCCCTGGGCACGGCGCAGGCCGAATTCCATGATTCCGTCGCCCTGTGCGGCATGAACTACACGGAAGGTCTTGGTGGCGATAAGACACTGATGGTTAATGATATTTAAAATCGCCGTCTCCACAAGCTGAGCTTCCATAATGGGGGCAACAACCTTTACCAGAGGCTCACGGGGGAAGATGATAGTTCCCTCGGGAATTCCATAAATGTCTCCGGAGAATTTAAAGTTGCTGAGGTATTCAAGAAAGTCTTCATCGAAAAGACCGGTGCTTCTCAGATAATCGACCTCCTCTTTTCCAAAGTGGAGGTTTTTTACATAGTCAATAACCTGCTCCAGGCCGGCCATGATGGCAAAGCCGTTGCCGCAGGGGTTGTCGCGGTAGAAGACGTCGAAAACAGCCGTCGGATTCGTACCGCCCTTGAAATATCCCTGCATCATGGTAAGCTCATACAGGTCTGTCATCAGCGTCAGATTGCGAGCACTCATAGTATCTCCTTTCGCCGGGGTTCTCCCGGTCTCTTTCAGTTAGTATGGGCGGAAACCCGAAACAGATTCTGACATTCCGGTTCTGATTTTGCCCCTGATATCTTCTCATTATATCATAAAATAAATTTTACACAAGCATTACATAACACACGACAGATGACAAGACAGAACAGAGGGGATATACCAGAATCCAGACAGAGGTACTCTGCGGCGAGACACGGATGTGAGGCGTTTCCGGAATGTTATCCTTCCTTTTTATGAAGCCAGGTTATACCTGTAATTCCATTCCCGTATACTCTCCCCGTGGAAAATCCAGAGGAAAACTTGAAAAAGGGTGAAAAATAAGATAGTATAAAAGATAACGCGGCGGCATGGCGCTGAACGTCTTGGAGCGCCACCCCAGGGATTAGAGATAAAGTGAGGGAAAACATATGGAATTTCAGGTTGCAGTGATTCCCGGCGACGGTATCGGACCGGAGATCGTTACAGAGGCCATGAAGGTGCTCGATCAGGTGGGCAGGGTTTATGGTCATCAGTTTCATTATAAGAAGCTTCTGATGGGCGGATGTTCCATTGACCGGTACGGTGTGCCGCTGACAGAGGAAACGCTGGAGGAGGCAAAGAACAGCGATGCCGTGCTGCTTGGAGCAGTCGGAGGAAACGTCGGAAACTCCCGCTGGTACAGCGGAGCGCCCAGTACAAGACCGGAAGCAGGACTTCTGGGGATCCGCAAGGGACTGGAACTGTTTGCCAATATCCGTCCGGCGTGGCTGTATCAGGAGCTGGCAGAGGCCTGCCCCTTAAAGAAAGAAATCATCGGCGAAAAGGGCTTTGATATGGTCATCATGAGAGAGCTGACCGGCGGCCTGTATTTCGGCGAACGTCATACAACAACAGAAAACGGAATTCGCAAGGCCGTGGATACCCTGGTTTACGATGAGAATGAGATCCGCCGGATTGCCGTAAAGGGCTTTGAGATCGCAAGAAAGCGTTCCAGAAATCTGATCAGCGTGGATAAGGCCAACGTGCTGGATTCCTCCCGGCTTTGGAGAACCGTGGTGGATGAGACGGCAAAGGATTATCCCGATGTGACCGTCAGCCATATGCTGGTGGACAATGCCGCCATGCAGCTTGTCATGAATCCGGCCCAGTTTGATGTGGTCCTGACAGAGAACATGTTCGGCGATATCCTTTCTGATGAGGCAAGCGAGATCACCGGTTCCATTGGAATGCTGCCCTCTGCCAGTCTCGGAAAGACAAAGCTCGGCCTTTATGAGCCCAGCCATGGCTCGGCACCTGATATTGCGGGCAAGGATATTGCAAACCCCATTGCAACGATCCTGTCGGCGGCTATGATGCTGCGGTACTCCTTTGATCTGGATGCGGAAGCAGACGCTGTGGAAGCAGCAGTACAGCAGGTGCTGACCGATGGTTACCGCACCGGCGATATTTATTCAGACGGCTGTAAGAAAGTCGGAACGAAAGAAATGGGCGATCTGATCGCAGAAAGGATAAAGAAATGAAAAGTGATGCAGTAAAAAAGGGAATGCAGCAGGCACCGCATCGATCCCTGTTCAACGCCCTCGGATTTACCGAAGAGGAAATGGAACGTCCTCTGGTCGGAATTGTAAGCTCCTATAATGAGATCGTTCCCGGTCATATGAATCTGGACAAGATCGTGGCAGCCGTAAAGCAGGGTGTTGCCATGGCGGGCGGAACCCCCGTTGTATTTCCTGCCATCGCTGTCTGTGACGGAATCGCCATGGGCCATGTTGGGATGAAATACTCTCTTGTAACGAGAGATCTGATTGCTGATTCCACCGAATGTATGGCTCTGGCCCACCAGTTTGATGCGCTGGTCATGGTACCGAACTGTGATAAAAATGTGCCCGGCCTTCTGATGGCGGCAGCAAGACTGAATATCCCTACCGTATTTGTCAGCGGAGGCCCCATGCTGGCGGGTCATGTGCATGGCAAGAAGCGGAGTCTTTCCAGTATGTTTGAGGCAGTCGGCTCCTATGCGGCAGGAACCATGACAGAGGCGGACGTGAAGGAATACGAAAATAAGGTGTGCCCGACCTGCGGCTCCTGCTCCGGTATGTATACTGCAAACAGCATGAACTGCCTGACAGAGGCACTGGGCATGGGACTTCCCGGAAACGGAACGATTCCGGCTGTTTATTCCGAGCGGATCAAGCTGGCAAAGCATGCCGGCATGAAGGTTATGGAAATGCTGGAGAAGAATATCCGTCCACGCGACATCATGACCGAGAAGGCATTTATGAATGCCCTGACGGTTGACATGGCACTGGGCTGCAGCACTAACAGCATGCTCCATCTTCCCGCTATCGCTCATGAAGCGGGCGTTGAGCTGAATGTGGATATCGCAAACGAGGTCAGTGCAAGAACGCCGAACCTGTGCCATCTGGCGCCGGCCGGTCCGACGTATATGGAGGATCTGAATGAGGCAGGCGGCGTGTATGCCGTTATGAATGAGCTGACCAAGAAGAATCTGTTATACACGGATCTCATCACTGTGACCGGAAAAACGGTCGGAGAGAATATTGCAGGCCATGAGATCTTAAATAAAGAAGTAATCCGTCCTCTGGACAACCCCTACAGCCAGACCGGCGGCCTCGCAATCTTAAAGGGCAACATTGCTCCCGACTCCGGCGTTGTAAAGCGCTCCGCGGTTGTTCCGGAGATGATGAAGCATGAAGGCCCTGCCCGCGTCTTTGACTGTGAGGAGGATGCCATTGCAGCCATCAAGGGCGGAAAGATTGTTGCCGGTGATGTGGTCGTAATTCGTTATGAAGGCCCCAAGGGCGGCCCCGGCATGAGAGAAATGCTGAACCCCACTTCTGCTATCGCAGGTATGGGACTTGGCTCCAGCGTGGCGCTTATTACCGACGGCCGGTTCTCCGGTGCGTCCAGAGGTGCATCCATCGGTCATGTTTCCCCGGAAGCAGCCGTAGGCGGCCCCATTGCACTGATCGAAGAGGGCGATATCATCGAGATCGATATTGATGCCCATAAGCTCAACGTGCGGGTTTCCGATGAAGAGCTGGCAAAGCGCCGTGAGAAGTGGCAGCCCAGAGAGCCGAAGATCACAACCGGCTATCTGGCAAGATATGCAAGTCTGGTAACCTCCGGAAACCGCGGTGCAGTTCTGGAGATCAAGAAGTAAAAGGCAAACGAGGAGGAAAACATGAAACTGACAGGTGCGGAAATCGTAGTAGAGTGCCTGAAGGAGCAGGGAGTTGATACCGTATTCGGTTATCCCGGCGGCGCAATACTGAATATCTATGATGCATTATATAAACATTCGGACGAGATCACCCATATTCTGACCTCTCATGAGCAGGGTGCGGCTCATGCGGCAGACGGCTATGCGAGAGCTACCGGAAAGGTTGGTGTCTGTCTGGCAACCTCCGGCCCCGGTGCGACCAACCTGGTAACCGGGATCGCCACGGCTCAGATGGATTCCATTCCGCTGGTTGCCATTACGGCCAACGTAACGGTGGGACTTCTTGGACGGGACAGCTTCCAGGAGGTGGACATTGCCGGTGTGGTAATGCCCATCACAAAGCACAGCTTTATTGTAAAGGATGTCAGCACACTGGCGGATACCCTCCGCAGAGCCTTTAAGATTGCGGCAGAGGGACGCCCCGGCCCGGTTCTGGTGGATATTACCAAGGATGCAACGGCCAATGCAGCGGAATATGTTCCCATGAAGCCTGCGAAGATTCTTCCCAAGGTCAATACCATCAAAGAAGCAGATATCAAGAAGGCGATTGACCTGATTGAAAAGGCAAAGAAGCCGTATATTTTTGTGGGCGGCGGTGTGACCATCTCCGGAGCCAGTGAGGAGCTGGCAGAGTTCGTGGAGAAGGTGGATGCTCCTGTGGCTGATACTCTTATGGGCAAGGGTGCGTATCCCGGCGATAGCCCCCGCTATACTGGCATGGTCGGCATGCACGGAACAAAGAGTTCCAATCTGGGAATTACGAAGTGTGATCTGCTGATCACCATTGGCGCCCGGTTCAGTGACCGTGTGACCGGAAATACGAAGAAGTTTGCCCGTGATGCAAAGATCCTCCAGATCGATGTGGATGCGGCAGAGGTAAATAAAAATATCCATACCGATGCATCGGTGATCGGCGATGCAAATGCGGTTCTGAAGATCTTAAATGAACGACTCACCGCGCAGCATCATGAAAAGTGGATGAAAGAGGTGGAGGAGCTGAAAGAAGCCTATCCTCTTACCTATAATCCCGATGGACTGACCGGCCCTTATGTGATCGAAACGCTTTATAAAGTAACTCAGGGCGATGCGATTATTACGACAGATGTAGGCCAGCATCAGATGTGGGCAGCACAGTTCTACAAGTATAAGAAGCCTCGTACGTTCCTGACCTCCGGCGGCCTGGGCACCATGGGCTACGGTCTTGGTGCAGCTATCGGCGCAAAGGTCGGAAAGCCGGATGTTCCGGTATTCAATATCGCCGGAGACGGATGCTTCCGTATGAATATGAATGAGATCGCAACGGCGTCCCGCTATAATATTCCCGTGGTTGACATTGTTATCAACAATCATGTGCTTGGTATGGTGCGCCAGTGGCAGACTCTGTTCTACGGCGGACGGTATTCTGCGACAGTCCTGGAGGACAAGGTGGACTTTGTGAAGGTGGCGGAGGCGCTTGGTGCAAAGGGAATCCGCGTCACAAAGAAAGAAGAAGTGGAACCTGCGATCCGCGAAGCCATGGCAGCAGGCGGCCCCGTGATCATCGATGTCCAGATCGACAGTGATGACAAGGTATTTCCTATGGTAGCTCCCGGAGCAGCCATCGAGGAGGCCTTTAATCAGGAGGATCTGGATCAGAGAGAAGCCGAATAAAGATGTAAAGAGTCCGGAATCGGCCGTGATTTTGCAAAGAACCCGTTGGAACTGCTTCGGATTGGCTAAAATTTTAACAAAAATGAGGCCTGGTGACTTTACAGTTACCAGGCTTTTGTATTATACTAGTGTCAATGTGACGTTAAAACATGCGGCGAGGCCGCGAGGAGGATTAGTGAAATGAGCAGAGTGTATAATTTTTCGGCTGGACCGGCAGCGCTGCCGGAGGAGGTTCTGAAGGAAGCGGCAGCAGAAATGCTGGATTACGCAGGGACGGGAATGTCCGTCATGGAGATGAGCCACCGATCCAAGACTTTCGATAAGATCATTAAGGATGCAGAGCAGGATATCCGTGATCTCATGGGAATTCCGGATAATTACAAGGTGCTGTTCTTACAGGGCGGCGCAAGCCAGCAGTTTGCCATGATCCCCATGAACTTTATGAAGAACGGCGTTGCGGATTACATCGTGACCGGAAACTGGGCGAAGAAAGCATGGCAGGAGGCATCCAAATACGGAAAGGCTAACTGTATCGCATCCAGTGAGGACAAGAATTTCAGCTACATCCCCGACTGCTCGGATCTGCCGGTGGACGAGGATGCAGATTATGTTTATATCTGCCAGAATAATACTATTTACGGAACACAGTTCCATACGCTTCCCAATACCAAGGGAAAGACTCTGATCGCAGATGTTTCGTCCTGCTTCTTATCGGAGCCTATTGATGTGACAAAATACGGTGTGATCTATGGCGGTGTTCAGAAGAATGTAGGTCCTGCAGGCGTGGTAATTGCCATTATCCGCGAGGATCTGATCACCGATGAGGTGTTCCCCGGAACTCCGACCATGTTAAAATACAAGACTCATGCCGATAAGGATTCTCTTTACAACACACCGCCCGCTTATGGCATCTATATTTGCGGAAAGGTGTTCAAATGGTTAAAGAAGATGGGCGGTCTGGAAGAAATTGAACGGCGCAACCACAGGAAGGCCGAGCTTCTGTATGGCTATCTTGACGAGAGCAGGCTGTTTACACCGACAGCAGAGAAGGCTTCCCGTTCTTATATGAATGTGGACTTTGTGACCGGAGACAAGGAGCTGGATGCGGAGTTTGTGAAGGAAGCGGAAGCAAAGGGCTTATGCGGATTAAAGGGACACCGGATGATCGGCGGCATGAGAGCCAGCATCTACAATGCAGTTCCTTATGAGGGCGTAGAAGCGCTTGTGGCATTTATGAAAGAGTTTGAGGAAAAGCACAGCAAGTAATGTGCAGTCGGAGGAAAAACAAATGACGAAGATTCATTGCCTGAATCAGATCTCCAGAGAGGGCTTAAAGCTTCTTACGGATGATTATAAAATTACAGAAAATCTGGCGGATGCGGATGCTGTTCTTGTCCGCAGTGCCAATATGCATGAGATGGAGCTGCCCGATGGTCTGGAGGCCATCGCCAGAGCCGGAGCCGGTGTCAACAATATTCCCCTGGAGAAATGTACCGAAAAGGGAATCGTGGTATTCAACACGCCCGGTGCAAATGCCAACGGCGTAAAGGAGCTGGTTCTTGCCGGAATGCTTATGGCAGCCCGCGATATCCACGGCGGAATTGAGTGGGTAAAGGAAAACAAGGACGATGCGAACATCAGCAAGGACATGGAGAAGAGCAAGAAGAATTTTGCCGGCCGTGAGATCATGGGCAAGCGCCTTGGTGTGATCGGTCTTGGTGCTATCGGTGCCCGTGTAGCCAATGCGGCAGCTGATCTGGGCATGAAGGTTTACGGTTATGATCCGTTCATTTCTGTAAACGGCGCATGGCAGCTTTCTCCGTTCGTAAAGCATGTGACCGATCTCAATGATATTTATAAGAAGTGTGATTACATCACTGTTCATGTGCCGCTTCTGGACAGCACAAGAGGGATGCTGAATAAAGATGCGTTTGAGAAGATGAAGAATGGCGTGGTGATCCTGAATTACGCCCGCGATCTTCTGGTGAACGATGATGATATGCTGGAGGCATTGAAGAGCGGAAAGGTTCATCGTTACATGACGGACTTCCCCAATCCCAAGGTAACGCATATGCCCGGCGTGATTGCGACTCCTCATCTTGGTGCGTCCACGGAGGAATCCGAGGATAACTGCGCACAGATGGCAGTGAAGGAGCTGATGAATTACATGGAAACCGGCTCGATCAGCAATTCGGTGAATTATCCGGTCTGCGAGATGCCGCCCTGCAGGGGAGTATGCAGGATCTGTGTATTCAATCTCAATAAGCCCAACATGATCGGACAGTTTGCATCGGTCCTGGCTGATGCAGGTATCAATATCCCGGCAATGCAGAATAAGAGCAGGGGGGATGTGGCATACACCATTATTGACGCAGATGAAATGGTTTCGCAGGAGGTCGTTGACAGGCTGATGGAAATTGATGGAGTATATAAGGTTCGTGTCATTGAGAAAAAACAGAAGTAAAAATAAAAAGCAAAACAAACAAAATAGAGGAGAAGATTATGGCTGTTGTAAAACCATTTCTATGTGTCCGGCCTGATCCGTCTGTGGCCGCCCGTGTGGCGGCCCTTCCTTACGATGTATATAATCGGGCGGAGGCAAAGGCGGAGGTGGAGCGGGAACCGCTTTCCTTTTTGCGGGTAGACCGGGCGGAGACACAGTTTCCGGATTCGGTGGACACTTATGCAGACTGTGTTTATGAAAAGGCAAAGGAGCTTCTGGACGGTATGCGTGCTGACGGCACCATGATCACCTCGGAAAAGCCCTGCTATTATATTTATGAGCTGACTATGGACGGGCGTGCCCAGACCGGAATTGTGGCCTGCTCTGCGGTGGATGATTATCTGGACGGCACGATCCGTCGTCATGAAAATACAAGAGCCGAGAAGGAGGCAGACCGGATCCGCCATGTGGATACCTGTGATGCCCAGACCGGGCCGATCTTTCTGTCCTACCGTTCCAGGGAGGATATCAATGCAGTTGTAGACGCCGTGAAGAAAAATGCTCCGGTCTATGACTTTATTTCTCCCGACGGAATTCGTCACGCGGCATGGGAAATCGCCGATGATGCGCAGGTGGAAGCGCTGGAGCGCGGATTCGCGCAGGTTCCCAATACCTATATTGCCGACGGACATCACCGTGCCGCATCTGCCGTAAAGGTCGGATTAAAGCGGCGGGAGGCCAATCCTGGCTATACCGGCGGGGAACCCTGGAATTTCTTTTTGTCTGTGCTTTTCCCCGATGATCAGCTGATGATCATGGACTACAACCGCGTGGTAAAGGATCTGAACGGACTGACGGAAGCGCAGTTTATGGAGAAGGTAAAAGAAGGATTTATCGTGGAGGCTGCCGGAACCGAGGCGGTGCGTCCGGAGAAGAAGGGACAGTTCGGTATGTATCTGGACGGCTGCTGGTATCGCCTGACAACGAAGCAGGCGCCTGCAGGCGATCCGGTGACAGATCTTGATGTTTCTGTCCTTCAGGATACCCTGCTCCATCCGGTTCTCGGGATCCAGGATCCCAAGACCGACAAGCGGATCGACTTCATCGGCGGAATCCGCGGCCTCAGCGAGCTGGAACGGCGCTGCCATACCGATATGAAGGTGGCGTTTTCCATGTATCCAACCTCTATGGAGGAGCTGTTCCAGGTAGCGGATGAAGGCAAGCTCATGCCGCCCAAATCCACCTGGTTCGAACCGAAGCTGCGGAGCGGTCTGTTTATTCACCGGCTGTAAGCATGCGGCATATATAAGTACGGATTATTTTCCCCGCCTGGTCCATCCAGTCCTGTGCGCGGCACATACTTGAGTTGCCGCTATCAGTCCTGGAAAGTGGACTGCGGCGGGGAATTTTGCGCGCGAAATATGGTTGTCCGCATGGCTACCAGTCCTGTGTGCGGTGGATATTTGAGCTGAGAAGCTGTAGGCCCGCTTGGACCACCCAGTCCTTGGAAGTGGAATGCGGCGGGGAATATAGGGATTCAGATAATATGCGGTATGAATGTTTATGGTGGGAAACTAAGAGAATTTTGCCCAATATAGGAAAGAGAAGTATAGCCTATGAGCTAAAAACTTTATTTCGTGAGGAAAGGGTACTGCGATAAAGGCTATATATTTTGAATCATATTCCAGAACAGCTAAGATATAGAGCAGAAAGCAGGCCGCGCCGAAGGAAGTGTACGAGGCTTCCGTCGGGAAGTTCCATGCTAGCAGCCGTCACAGAGCGCGTTGTCTGAGCCCGGAGGGCGAGTTCGCAGGCGAATGACGGCGAATCAGCGCATGGAATTTCACAGGAAACGCAGCTTGAACTTCCGGAGGCGTTGTCTGCTTTCGTAATATATCCCACCCCTCCTCCCTCAGAGCTGCATTTCGCGGACGTTTCAGGAAAAGCCAGGCGGAGTGCGGCAGGAAAAATTTTGCATAGGAGGTCTCACTGCCCGCATATGACAGAGGCGACTTTGATTGGAGCCGGGTGGCATGTGCGGGTGAGACCTCCTTGGGCGGAGACTTTATATGCCGCACCCGCCGTGCATTTATATTCTAAACACGAGAAAGGAGTCTCCAGTTTGAAGGAACAATGGATGTTATACACGAAGAAGGCCGATTTTAAGGCCATTGCTTCCCGCTTCGGGATCGATCAGGTGACGGCGCGGATCATGCAGAACCGCGGCGTGGAGGGCGACGGGGCAATCCGGGAATATCTTCACGGGACGCTGGCGGACTGTCCGTCGCCATTTTTGATGAAGGATATGGAAAAGACGGTGGAGATCCTGAATAAGAAGATCCGGGATGGAAAGCGGATCCGCGTCATCGGCGACTATGATATTGATGGCGTGTGTGCCACATATATTCTGATAAAAGCCCTGAAACGGCTGGGAGCCGATGTGGATTATGACATTCCCGATCGGATCCTGGACGGCTATGGACTGAACATCCATCTGATCGAGCTGGCGGCGGAGGCCGGTGTGGATACTCTGCTGACCTGTGACAACGGAATCTCGGCGTCAGAGCAGATCCGTTATGCAAAGGAGCGGGGCATGACGGTTCTGGTGACGGATCACCATGAGGTACCCTTTGAAAAGACAGGAGAAGAAAAGCGTGAGATTCTTCCTCCGGCGGATGCAGTGGTAAATCCCCACCAGGCGGGCTGCAGCTATCCCTTCGAGGGGCTGTGCGGAGCGGCAGTGGCATATAAGCTGGCGGAAGCATTGTACGAGACAGCGGATATTCCGAAGAGTGAGCTGTCCCCGTTTGTGGAGGCAGCAGGACTGGCAACAGTCGGCGATGTGATGGTGCTTCAGGGGGAGAACCGGATCCTTGTAAAGGAAAGCCTGAAGCGGATGGCGCATACGCAGATCCCGGGGCTGGAGGCCCTGATCCGCATAAACGGACTGGAGCCGGGAAGTCTCAACAGCTACCACTTCGGTTTTGTGATCGGCCCCTGTCTCAATGCCGGCGGTCGTCTGGATACGGCAAAGAAATCCCTGGCGCTGTTTCTGACGGAGGATACGGCAGAGGCAGACCGCCTGGCGGCGGAGCTGAAGGAGCTGAATGACCGGCGCAAGGACATGACCGAGGAAAATGTAGAGGCGGCGGTGGCCTATCTGGAAGAAAACGGCAGAGAGAAGGATCTGGTTTATGTGATCTATCTGCCGCAGTGCCATGAAAGTCTGGCAGGAATCGTGGCGGGGCGGATCCGCGAGCGCTATCATCACCCGGTCTATGTGGTGACAAAGGGAGAGCACGGGCTGAAGGGATCGGGCCGCAGCATTCCGGCCTACAGCATGTATGAGCATCTCGTTCCCTGCGGCGGGCTTCTTTCCAGCTTTGGCGGCCATCCCATGGCAGCAGGCCTGTCGCTTCCGGAGGAAAATCTGGAGCTGTTTCGGGAACAGCTGAACCGGGAAAGCGGACTTTCGGATCAGGATTTCACGAAGCAGGTCTGGATCGATGTGCCCATGCCGGTGTCCTATGTGACGGAGGCACTTATCGAGGAGCTTCATCTGCTGGAGCCCTTTGGAACAGGGAATGAAAAGCCGTGCTTTGCCCAGAAGGGACTGACGATCCGGAAGAAATATATAATAGGAAGAAACAGAAACGTTCTGAAGTTTCTTCTGGCGGATGAGACTGGCAGAACGGCTGATGCGATCCTGTTTTCCGGGGTGGAGGAGGCCGATCGGGAGATGGAAACCGGCGGACATATTTCAGTGACCTATTATCCGTCGGTCAATGAATATATGGGAAAGAGGAGCCTCCAGATGGTGGTGACCGGCTGGAAAGTGGAAGCCTGATAACGATTTTAACGAGTTTATTATATACAAACGCTTGCTTATATGGGCGGCCGAGACTATAATAAGAGGGGATTGACGGCCGGAGAGAAGGCGCATTGTTCCGAAAAACAAGGCTTTCGGCGGCAGTGAAAATTTCCAAGGAAAAGAAACGGAGGAAGAAGCTGTGAAAAAAATAGAAGAGTATGTAAGAAGTATCCCGGATTTTCCGGAGCCGGGAATTATTTTCCGCGATGTGACTTCGATCCTGCAGGACGCAGACGGACTGCACCTTGCCATCGATCTGCTCCAGGATACCTTAAAGGATGTGGATTTTGATGTGGTAGTCGGACCGGAATCCAGAGGTTTTATCTTTGGTGTGCCGATTGCCTATAATATGCATAAGTCCTTTGTGCCGGTTCGGAAAAAGGGAAAGCTTCCCTGCGAGACCATTGAAGAGAAATATGATCTGGAATATGGCAGTGCAGTGATCGAGATGCATAAGGATGCCATCAAGCCTGGTCAGAAGGTTGTCATTGTCGATGACCTGATCGCAACCGGCGGAACCACCGAGGCAATCATCCGTCTGGTGGAGAGACTCGGCGGCGAGGTTATGAAGATCAGCTTTGTCATGGAGCTGGCAGGTCTCAAGGGTCGGGAGAAACTGAAGAATTATGATGTGGCCAGCGTAATCTGCTACGAAGGAAAATAAATCATACGGAGAAATGTTATGGAACAGACAATCAAAACTCCGAAAAAGAAGCATGGCCTGACGACAACACGTATCATTGCGCTCGGCTTTGCATGTGCGATCCTGGCAGGAGGCCTGATCCTCATGCTGCCGGTTTCCTCGGCGGACGGGAGCTGGACAAAGCCGATTGATGCGCTGTTCACGGCAACGACCAGTATTTGTGTGACCGGACTTGTTACGGTGACAACGGCAGTTCACTGGAGCTTCTTCGGCCAGCTGGTGATCATGATCCTGGCACAGCTGGGCGGTCTCGGTGTCATCACGGCAGCCATGTGCATTATGCTTCTTCTGCGGAAGAAAATCACGCTGAAGGATCGTATGCTGATTCAGGAAACGTATAATATGGACACTTTAAGCGGGCTGGTCCGGCTGGTTATTAAGATCGTCAAGGGAACCTTTCTGGTAGAGGGGGTCGGTGCGTTACTATACTGCTTCGTCCTGATCCCGGAGTTCGGCTTCTGGCCGGGACTGTGGAAGTCGGTGTTCAATGCGGTTTCCGCGTTCTGTAATGCCGGAATGGATGTGATCGGCAGCGACAGCCTCCGTGCCTATGCGGGAAATCCGCTGATGAATATCACAACCATGATGCTTATCGTCCTTGGAGGCCTTGGCTTTGTAGTATGGTGGAACATCATCGATGCATGGAGAGAGCGGAAGAAGCATGGTCATATGCGTCATCTTCTGACGCTTCATACAAAGCTGGTTCTGATCATGACCGGAGGACTGATTTTCGGAGGTGCACTGTGCTTCTTCCTGTTTGAATATCATAATCCGGACACCATTGGAAACATGAGCCTGGGAAATAAGATCATGAATTCCCTGTTCCAGTCGGTAACAACGAGGACCGCCGGATTTGAGACGATTCCGCAGGCATCCATGACGAGTGGTTCTACGCTGCTGATGATCATCTTAATGATCATCGGCGGATCCCCTGCCGGAACCGCCGGCGGCATCAAGACTACTACGGTCGGAATCCTGCTCCTCATTATGCTTTCCACGATCCGTGGCAAAAAGGATACGGAGTTCATGGGACGGAAGATTTCAGATGATGCGGGACGGACGGCCTTGACGGTGACGGGACTTGCCATGCTGGTAATGCTGACAGCCTGCATAATTCTCTTTGCAACGGATGGCCTGGGGTTTGTCGATACACTGTATGAGGTGGCATCGGCCATGGGAACTGTGGGACTGACCAGAGGAATCACCCAGGGATTGAGCACCGTTGGTAAGGCTGCATTGATCGTCGTTATGTATATCGGCAGGATCGGACCTGTAACGATGGGACTGGCTCTTGCCATGAGGCGGAGAGGACAGGAACAGAACCGGACGCTGCCGGAGGAACGAATTCTCATTGGATAGAAACAAAAATATAAAATAAGAAACAGAATAGTTTCTTTTAGGAGATCATATGTCGAAGAAAGAATTTGCAGTCTTCGGACTGGGTGAATTTGGAAGCAGTATTGCCATGGCACTGGAGGATAATGGCTGCCAGGTTCTGGCGATTGACCGGAATGAAACGAGAGTTCAGGAGGTATCGGCCTATGTAACTCATGCCGCCTGTGGAAACGTGGCGGATCAGGCGCTTGTAAAATCTCTTGGCGTTCAGAATATGGATGGTGTTGTCATCGGGATCGGTGAGGACATGGAGTCCAGCATTATGGCGACCATCTGCGCCAAGGAGTGCGGCGTTCCTTTTGTGCTGGCGAAGGCCAACAGCGATATCCATGCCACCGTATTAAAAAAGCTGGGGGCGGATCAGGTCATCTTTCCGGAGAAGGCCATGGGTGTGCGTCTGGGACGGAACCTGGCCTCCGGAAACTTTATCGATACCATTGAGCTTTCCAAAAAGTTCAGCATGGTGGAGATTGCCACACCGAAAAAGTGGATCGGAAAGAGTATTCGGGAGCTGAACCTCAGAAGCTGCGGGATCAATGTGATCGCACGAAAAGGTGACGGAGATAAGGATAAAGAAGAAATGGTACTTATCGTGGATCCGGATCGGATCATTGAGGGCAATGAAAACTATATCATTATCGGAAATAATAAGGATCTGGAACGGGAGCTTCTTTAAGAGGCTCCCCTTTTTGGAGGAAACAGTATGAGGATTGACAGTGCAAAAAGCGCGCAGGTGAAGCATGTGGCGGCTCTGCAGAAAAAAGCAAGGACCAGACGGGAAGAGGGATGCTTTGTGGTCGAAGGGATCCGTATGGTGGCGGAGGCACCGGCTGACCGGCTGGAGGCCGTCTATGCGTCGGATTCGTTCTTGAGTGCCGGCGGCGCGGAGAAGCTCTCCGGGATTTCCTATATCGAGGTATCGGACACGGCCTTTAAGGCCATGGCAGAAACTCAGACCCCCCAGGGTGTTCTGGCGGTGGTACGCATGAAGCCGTGGGAGGAACAGGAAATTTATGAAAATCCCAATGCCCTGCTGGTGATCCTTGAAAATCTTCAGGATCCGGGCAATCTGGGGACAATCCTGCGGGCGGGAGAGGGCGCAGGCGTGACCGGTGTGATCATGAGCCGGGAGACGGTTGACATTTATAATCCGAAGGTGATCCGTTCGACAATGGGCTCCATTTACCGGGTGCCGTTTCTGATCGCTGAGGATCTTTCAGCGGCCATGGAGCAATGTCATGCCAGCGGAATCCGTACCTGTGCGGCACATCTTGACGGTACTATGGAGTATGACCGGGCCGATTACCGGGAGAAGAGTGCATTTCTCATCGGAAATGAGGCTGCGGGATTGAGCGATAAGCTGTCGGGACAGGCAGATACGCTGGTGAAGATTCCCATGATGGGGCAGGTGGAATCGCTGAATGCGGCGGTGGCTGCTTCGGTGCTTCTTTATGAGGCGGCAAGGCAGCGACGGAATGCTGTAATTTGACGAAAAAAGAGGGAAAATACAACTAAAATTCGACAATATGACGAATGAACCGTCCCGATCCGTGAGCCACAAGATTCTGTGGAACCGACCGGGGCGGTTGTCTATATGTGGTATATCCGGCAGGAAAAATGTAACAAAAATTTTACGTTTTTTAAGCAAAATAAAAGATCGAAAAATGGATAAAAAGAGAAATGGAAGCATAGTGGTAGAGCATAGCACAAAAATAACTGGAAAATGGCCTGAAGTGGGAAAGTGTTGACAAAAGTGAAAGATGGTGCTATGATGTCTGCGTAACAAAGTTGTAACATTTTACATCTTGCCTTAACAAACAGGGCAGATTGAAAGGTTACAGCAATGCAGCAAGGAGGTATACAATGCGAAGAAAGAAAAGCATCGCTTCATGCTTTGCCATCGGTGCATTGCTTTGTACTCTGACTTCGTCCGGGATTCCCGTGTACGCTGCTTCGGCAAACGCTCTGACTGTGGCGGAAGCAGGTAAGGCATCTTTGACAGAGGTCCAAGACATCAGAAACGCCTCAGAACAGAACATAAGAGAAATTGTTAAAGCAGCAATAAAGAGTACAGAGCAGGGAGATCAGCAGGAGCCGCTTGGAACGGCCATCGTGCGGATCGCCGGAGCATCTGTGAAAAGCGGTGCCGCAGATTATGAAACAGCAGCGGCGCGGAGCGAACAGTCTGTACAGACTGCCGTACAGTCGGAAAGCCAGCCGGAGACGGCGGTGGAATCGGCAGCACAGGTACAGGAACAGCCCGAGACGGCGGAGAGCACCATCGCCCCGGAGCTGGAGGGTAAGGTGATCACAACGGTGGATACCTACCTGAATATCAGACAGGAACCCGCTCAGGACAGTGAAGTGGTCGGACGCCTTTACGAAGGCAGTGCCGGAACGGTGCTGGAAACTGCAGACGGGTGGACAAAGATTTCCTCCGGAGACGTGGAGGGCTGGGTACATAACGATTATGTCGTATCCGGTGCAGACGCACAGAGCTATGCCGAGCAGACCTTAAAGCAGGTGGCCGTGGTACAGGAAGACGGAATCCGTGTAAGAGCGGGAGCATCCATCGATTCTACCTGGGTCGGTGTAGTAAATTCCGGAGAATCCTATGTGATCGTTCCGGAAGAAACGGCAGAGCCGGAAAGCAGTGAGGCAGCTCCGGCAGAAACCGAAAGCCAGACTGCGGAGGAAACGGAAACCGCAGCAGAGACGGCTGTTGTGACGGAAGCGGAGACACAGGCTGTTTCCACAGAAGCCGCAGAAACCGAAAGCACACAGGCTGCTGCAGAGACGGCAGAGAGCCAGAGCGAACCCACAGAAGCGGAGACTGAGGCAGAACCGCTGAACTGGGTAAAGATCGAATACGAAGACGGCGAAGAGGGGTATGTGTGTGCAGATTATGTGACCGCAGAATTCTCCCTCGGAGCAGCAAAGAGCATGGAAGCAATCAGGGCAGAGGAACAGGCGGCTGCTGAAAAAGCAGCAGCTGAAAAGAAAGCGTCTCAGAAGGCTTCGGCAGCATCCTCATCTTCTTCCGAAACATCCGGTGCAGCCGCAGCAGGCGAGTCGGGCTGGGTATCTCTCGGAGAGTTTAAAATCACCGCATACTGCGGCGGCGTGTGCTGCAACGGCAAGTGGGCAGGAACCACAGCCTCCGGAGCAGTTCCCAGTGAGGGAAGAACGATAGCAGTTGCGCCCTGGATCATTCCTTACGGAACTCAGGTAAAAATCGCCGGAATGGACGGCGTGTTTGTTGCAGAGGACACCGGTGGATTCGCAAACAAGAATCCTTACCAGATTGATCTGTTTGTGGCAGACCACGGCTCAGCAGGAAGCTGGGGCGTTCGTTACCGCGAGGTATGGGTAAAACGATAAGCGCAGAGCGCATTCAGATAAAATTCATATAGATTTCAAAGGGCCCGCCATCGGCGGGCTCTTTTCATATTCGCGGCTTGTAATCCCACCTGAAATGGAGTATAATAATGCAAATACAGGCTTTTGCAGGTCTTTGGAAGGGAGCGTGTGCCATGGAAGCTGTATACTGGCTGATTGCCATTATCCTCCTGCTGGTCATCGAAGCAATGACCATGGGACTGACAACGATCTGGTTTGCGGGCGGCGCAGTGATCGCGTTTATTGCCTGTCTGGCCGGTGCGGATCCTGTGATCCAGGGAGTCCTGTTCCTGGTGGTATCGCTGGTGCTTCTGGTATTTACCAGACCCTTTGCGAAGCGATATATCAACCGCGGGACCATAAAGACCAATGTAAACGGAATCATCGGAAAAGAGGCACGGGTGACGAAGAAGATCGACAACCGTGAAGAAACCGGAGAGGCGGTTCTGAATGGCCAGTACTGGACAGCAAGAGCGGCTGATGAAAAGGAGATCCTGGAGCCGGGGGAAATGGTATATGTCAAGGCTGTCCGCGGCGTAAAGCTGATCGTGGAACGAAAAGAAACGGAAGTGTAAAAACGGAGGTAGAATGATGAGAGGGAGTTTTCTGATTGCAGCTGTATCGGTAGGCCCGCTGGTGGCACTGGCGGTTCTGCTGGTGATTATTTTATGGATCCTGGCATCCTGTATCAAGATCGTGCCCCAGGCGAAGGCGGTAGTGCTGGAGCGTCTCGGCGGATACCGAACAACCTGGTCGGTGGGACTTCATGTGAAAGCGCCGTTCATTGACCGCGTAGCCAAGCGTGTAAACTTAAAAGAGCAGGTCATTGATTTTAAGCCTCAGCCCGTGATCACAAAGGATAACGTAACCATGCAGATCGACACGGTTGTGTTCTTCCAGATCACCGATCCGAAGCTGTATGCTTACGGCGTGGAAAATCCGCTGATGGCCATTGAAAACCTGACGGCAACGACTCTGAGAAATATTATCGGCGACCTGGAGCTGGATCAGACCCTGACCTCCAGAGAGCTGATCAACACAAAAATGCGTACCCAGCTTGATGTGGCGACCGACCCCTGGGGAATCAAGGTCAACCGCGTGGAGCTGAAGAATATCATCCCGCCCAGAGAAATCCAGGATTCCATGGAGAAGCAGATGAAAGCGGAGCGTGAGCGCCGTGAGAAGATCCTCCAGGCAGAGGGTGAGAAGAAGTCCACAGTGCTTGTGGCAGAAGGTAAAAAGGAATCGGCGATCCTTGATGCGGAGGCGGAAAAGCAGGCAGCGATCCTGCGGGCGGAAGCAAAGAAAGAGGCCACGATCCGCGAGGCAGAAGGTCAGGCACAGGCCATTCTGAAGGTACAGGAGGCTACGGCAGCCGGCATCCGGCTGATCAAGGAGGCAGGTGCAGATAACGCTGTGCTCCAGTTAAAGAGCCTGGAGGCGTTTGCCAAGGCAGCAGACGGACAGGCGACCAAGATTATCATTCCCTCGGATATCCAGGGAATTGCAGGCGGGATCAAGAGCCTGGTGGAAGTAGCAAAGGACTGACAAACGGAGGACAAAAGAAATGGAGATCATGAAGAGCCTGAAGGGTCGGAATTTTCTGACGCTGAAGGATTTCACACCGGAGGAGATCCAGAACTTTTTGGATCTGGCGGCAGATTTAAAGGCAAAGAAGAAGCAGGGCATTACCGGAACCAGCTTAAAGGGAAAGAACATTGCCCTGATCTTTGAAAAGCCGTCCACAAGAACCCGGTGTGCATTTACCGTAGGAGCTAATGATGAGGGCGGATTTCCCACTTATCTTGGCAAGGGTGAGATTCAGCTTGGAAAGAAAGAAAGCGTGGAGGATACGGCCCGCGTTCTGGGAAGAATGTTCGATGCCATCGAGTTCCGCGGCTTCAAGCATGAGCATGTGGAAGCACTGGCGAAGTTTTCAGGAGTTCCCGTATGGAACGGACTGACTGATGATTATCATCCTACCCAGATCCTGGCAGACTTCCTGACCATGGAAGAAAACTTCGGACACCTGAAGGGTCTGAACTTTGTATTCATCGGCGACGGACGGAATAACATGTCTAACAGCCTGATGGTGGGCTGCGGAAAGATGGGTGTCAACTGTACCATTATCGCTCCCAGGTCCTTGTGGCCGGAGGAGGAGCTGGTGGAGACCTGCCGCGGATACGCGAAGGAGGCAGGAAGCACTCTGACTATCACCGATGATCCAGGTGCAGTGGCCGGTGCAGATGCCATCTACACCGATGTATGGTGCTCCATGGGTGAGGAGGATAAGGCAGCAGAGCGTATGGCACTGTTAAAGCCTTATCAGGTAAACAAAGAACTGATGGAAAAAACCGGAAAAGACAGCACGATCTTTATGCACTGCCTGCCGGCAGTGAAGGGCAACGAGGTGACCGAGGAGGTCTTCGAGTCCGAAAAATCGGTGGTCTTTGACGAAGCAGAAAACCGTATGCATACCATCAAAGCTGTGATGGTGGCTACGCTGGGAGAATAAGGCTTCATGTACCTGAACAGGACAAAAAAGAATCCATATACAAAGCAGACGGTGTTTGATATCCTGTCCGCTGCCGCAGGTCTGGCCGTGATCGTTGTGGGAGTGTTCTCCTTTCTGGATCCGGACCGGAACGCCTGGCTGTTCCCTGTCGTATTTCTTCTGGCAGCGGTGTTCCAGACACTGCTAGCCATTCCGAGAGTCTCCGGCGGCTATGGAAACTTCGGACGGAAGAACGGACGGCAGAAGGCGGCGGGAATCGCGCTGTTTATCGCGGCAGGGCTGTTTGTGATCCTGGCGGCGGTAAGCGCGGTCTGCCTCTGGAGGTAACGATTGAAAGCAGAAATATTACAGGTGCTGCGGGAGACAGACGGATTTGTCTCCGGGCAGAATATCTGCCGGAAACTGGCAGTGACAAGAACGGCGGTCTGGAAAGCAATCGGACAGCTCCGGGAAGAAGGCTATGTGATCGAGGCGGTGCCCAATAAAGGGTACCGCCTGAAATCCTCTCCGGATTCCATTTCGGCGGCTGAGATCGGTTCCAGGCTGACAACACGGTGGGCAGGACTTCCGACCGTGTTTTTAAAGAAGATCGATTCAACGAACAACGAGGCCAAACGCCGCGCGGAGAAAGGCGCAGTTCATGGTTCCTTATTTGTGGCTGAGGAGCAGGACGCAGGAAAGGGGAGGCGCGGAAGAAGCTGGGAGTCCCCGGTGGGAAGCGCGATTGCCATGTCGCTGTTATTAAAACCCTGGTTTTCACCGGGAAGTGCATCCATGCTGACTCTGGTGGCGGCCATGGCGGTGGCTGACGGAATCCGTTCGGTGACCGGACTGGAAACCGGGATCAAGTGGCCCAATGATATTGTGGTAAACGGAAAAAAGGTCTGCGGGATCCTGACGGAGATGAGCGCCGAAATGGACTGCATCAATTATGTGGTCATCGGGATCGGGATCAATGTCAATGTTACCGAATTTCCGGAGGAGATCAGGGACCGGGCGACGTCCATTCTTCTCGAGACTGGAGAGCAGGTCTGCCGTGCCGAGATTATTGCACAGATTTTAAGTGCCTTTGAGCGTTATTATGAGCTGTTCCTGGAAACGGAGGATCTGACCTTGCTGAAGCAGGTTTATGAAGAACGTTTGGTGAACCTCGGAAAGCCGGTCTGTGTGCTGGATCCCAAGGGTGAATGGAAGGGTGAGGCCCGGGGCATTGATGAAAAAGGGCGGCTCCTTGTGAAGGCAGAAACAGACGGCGAGGTGCAGGCGGTCGAATCCGGTGAGGTATCGGTCCGCGGCGTATACGGGTATGTATGATGAATGAAAAAACAGTGCTCTGCGGAGCAAATTCCTATACACAGAAATATTATTTTAATGAGGAGTTTTCCAAACTCCCCGATTCCATCAAGCAGGAACTGAAAATCCTCTGCGTGCTGTATGTCGAGGATGTCGGCGGGATCCTGACGCTGGAGTTCGATGAGAACGGAAATCTGGAACTGCGGGTGGAGAGCGATGAGGGCGATTACCTGTTCGATGAGATCGGAAGCGTCCTGAAGATCAAGGAGATCCAGCGGGAAAAAGAGGAGCTTCTCGAATCGCTGGAGCTGTTCTACAAAACGTTCTATCTGGAGTAAACGAATGAACAAAATGAAAAAGCTGGTCATCGGTAATGTGACACTGGACACGCCGGTGATTCTTGCACCGATGGCAGGCGTAACAGACCTGCCATTTCGTGTCATCTGTGCGGAACAGGGGTGCGGCATGGTCTGCACGGAAATGGTAAGCGCAAAGGCAGTGTTTTATAAAAATAAGAATACGGCGCCTCTGTTAAAGACTGATCCGAGGGAACGGCCGGTTTCTCTCCAGCTATTCGGATCGGAGCCGGAGCTTCTCGCACGGATCGCAGCGGAGCTGGAGCCGGGGCCGTATGATATTCTGGACTTTAATATGGGCTGTCCGGTGCCCAAGGTGGTCAACAACGGTGAAGGCTCGGCGCTTATGAAAAATCCGAAGCTGGCCGGTGAAATTCTGCGGGCTATGGTTCATGCCGTGAAAAAGCCGGTAACGGTGAAGCTGCGTCGGGGTTTCGATGAGGAACATGTCAATGCAGTGGAGCTGGCAAAGATTGCCGAGGATGCCGGAGTGGCAGCCATTGCTGTCCATGGGAGAACCAGAGAGCAGTATTATTCCGGCAAAGCCGACTGGGGGATTATCCGTGCGGTAAAAGAGGCCGTCTCCATTCCGGTAATCGGAAACGGAGATATTTTCACGGCGGCGGATGCGGTACAGATGTTTGAAGAAACCGGCTGTGATGGTGTCATGGCAGCCCGCGGTGCCAAGGGAAATCCCTGGCTGTTTCGTGATATCCGGGCTGCGTTAGAGGAACGGCCGGTGCCGAAGCGCCCCGGAATTTCAGAGATCCGGGAAATGATCTTGCGTCATGCACGCATGGAAGTGGAATTCAAGGGGGAGAATATTGCCATGCGGGAAATGCGCAAGCAGGTGGCCTGGTATACGGCAGGCTGTCCCCATTCCTCGTCCCTACGTGAAGCTGTCAACCACGTAACGGCTTATCGGGAACTGGAAGAACTGTTATACAGCCGGCTGACAGAGCAAGTATAAATTCGCGGATCCACTGCCCAGGCCAGACAGAGGCAACTAGAGTATGTGCCGGTTGGCTGGCCTGGGTGGAGCCGCGAAGATCGGTTTTGCCGGGCCGGCGTAAAGCAGAATCCGGAAAGCCGTTGACAAGGACTTGTCTTTAGGATATAATACGGTGAATGTGGGGGCGTCTGCGCGCCCCTTGTAGCAGTGTATCAAAAGGGAGAGATCCCGGAGCGATATAGAAGATTTTTAGAAGGGAAAAACAGGATCATGGCAGATGCAAAAAAGAATATTCTGACCTATGCCGGCCTCAAAAAATATGAAGATGAGCTGGCAGACTTAAAAGTAGTAAAGAGAAGGGAAATTGCTCAGAAGATCAAGGAAGCAAGAGAGCAGGGTGACCTTTCCGAGAATGCCGAGTATGATGCGGCAAAGGACGAACAGCGTGACATCGAGCTGCGTATCGAAGAGCTGGAGAAGCTGTTGAAGAATGCAGAGGTCGTTGTTGAGGATGAGATCGAGCTTGACAAGATCAGTGTCGGCTGTGAAGTAAAGGTATATGATGTGGAATTTGAAGAGGAAATGACCTTTAAGATCGTCGGTTCTACTGAGGCAAACAGCCTGGAGAACCGGATTTCCAACGAGTCTCCTGTAGGAAGAGCCCTGATCGGCAAGCGTGTGGGTGAGACCGTAGTAGTTGAGACCCAGGCAGGTGACATCGAGTATAAGGTTCTTGATATCAAGAGAGTATCATAAAAACCATGCCGTCATGACGGCAGCGTAATATAGAGAGGGAAGAACAGTGGCAGAGCAGAAGAACGTACAGGAACAGGATCTTGGACAGCTTCTGAAGGTGCGCCGGGAGAAACTGGCAGCGCTCCAGGAGGAAGGCAAGGATCCCTTTAAAATCACAAGTTATCATGTAACTCATCACAGCAATGAGATAAAGGAACAGTTTGACAGCCTTGAGGGCAAAGAGGTTTCCGTCGCCGGACGTATGATGTCCAAGCGTGTCATGGGAAAAGCATCGTTCTGTCATGTGCAGGATCTTCCCGGAATGATCCAGGCCTATGTGGCAAGGGACAGCGTGGGTGAAGAGGAATATAAGGCATTCAAGAAGCTGGATATCGGTGACCTGATTGGCGTAAAGGGAACAGTATTCCGCACAAAGACCGGTGAGATTTCGATCCATGCAGAAGAAGTAACGCTTCTGTCCAAGAGTCTCCAGATCCTTCCGGAGAAATTCCACGGCCTGACCAATACCGATCTGCGCTACCGCCAGCGGTATGTGGATCTGATCATGAATCCCGAGGTAAAGGATACCTTTATCAAGCGCTCCAGGATCATCAGCACGATCCGGAAGTTCCTGGATGCACAGGGCTTTATGGAAGTGGAAACGCCCATGCTGGTTTCCAACGCAGGCGGCGCGGCAGCCCGTCCCTTTGAGACCCATTTCAATGCGCTGGACGAGGATCTGAAGCTTCGTATTTCTCTGGAGCTTTATTTAAAGCGTCTGATCGTCGGCGGTCTGGAGCGTGTTTATGAGATTGGCCGTGTATTCCGAAATGAGGGCCTTGATACAAGACACAACCCTGAATTTACCCTGATGGAGTTATATCAGGCCTATACCGATTACCACGGCATGATGGATCTGACCGAGAATATGTACCGTTATGTGGCAAAAGAGGTTCTCGGAACAACCACCATTACCTACAACGGTGTGGAGATGGATCTGGGCAAGCCCTTTGCCCGCATGACCATGCTGGAAGCCGTTAAGAAATATTCCGGCGTGGATTTTGACGAGATCCATACCTTAGAGGAAGCAAGAAAGGCTGCAGATGAGCATCATGTAGCTTATGAGGAGCGCCATAAGAAGGGCGATATCCTGAACCTGTTCTTTGAGGAATTTGTTGAGGAGCATCTGATCCAGCCTACCTTTATCATGGATCATCCTGTTGAGATCTCCCCTCTGACAAAGAGAAAGCCTGACAAGCCGGATTATGTAGAGCGTTTTGAGTTCTTTATGAACGGCTGGGAAATGGCGAATGCCTACTCAGAGTTAAATGACCCCATCGACCAGCGTGCCCGCTTTGCCGCACAAGAAGAGCAGTTCGCTCAGGGCGACGAGGAAGCAAACCATACAGATGAGGATTTCTTAAACGCTCTGGAGATCGGTATGCCTCCGACCGGCGGCATCGGCTACGGCATCGACCGTATGTGCATGCTGCTGACTGATTCGGCTGCCATCCGAGACGTTCTGCTGTTCCCGACAATGAAGTCCTTAGATGGTGTAAATAAGAAAAATGATGTAAATAATACAGCTTCTGAAGCACCTGAAAAAAATGTAAAAACTGAGTCTGAAAAGATTGATTTTTCTAAGGTAAAGGTAGAGCCTTTATTTGAGGAATTTGTTGATTTTGATACATTCAGCAAGTCAGATTTCCGTGCAGTAAAGGTTAAAGAGTGTGTTGCAGTACCGAAGTCAAAGAAACTGTTACAGTTTACTCTTGATGACGGAACAGGCACAGACAGAACCATTTTAAGCGGTATTCATAGCTTTTATGAGCCGGAAGAACTGGTTGGAAAGACGCTTATCGCTATCACAAATCTTCCACCGAGAGCGATGATGGGCATTGACTCTTGCGGTATGCTCCTCAGTGCTATTCATGAAGAAGAAGGCGAAGAAAAGCTTCATCTTCTGATGGTTGATGACCACATTCCAGCAGGTGCAAAGCTCTATTAAGATGTAACTATATGAAAGTCAGTTACTCCGTGCCTATGGCACTCCCGTAACTGCCAACTGCATTCGTAATCCGGGCGATTGCCCTACTTACTCATACAGTTTAGCCTGACCGATATCCATGAATTCGTTCATGCAAGCATGACTCATTCATGGCTGCCGTTCAGGACTTTCATAGTAAATAGACGGGACGTACTTCATTTGATAAAAAACTAAAAAAACAGCGATTTACATCAAACTTACATCAATTGATGCAGAAATCGGTGCAAGCAAGAAAAAATCGCATAATTAGTGCATTGAGTGGGCAATTCCAATCGGAGTTGCCCATTTTTAAAACAAACAGAAATACAAATCAGAGTTTGTGATGGTAGATAATATGGAATGGTTTAATGTTTTTGGGCTGATTTTTATTGCAGTCATTATGATACCCAATGTTGTATTTGCGATTAAGTGCAAAGATGGATTTGATAATAAGTGGAACAATAAATATGTTGAAGTCACAGAACAAGTAGGGAGATTGGGTTGTTTCGGATTCATGATAATCAATATTCCGGGAACTTGGTTCGGGTGGTGGTCTGACGAAGCATTTGCACTATATCTGATTGTAGATACCATATTGGTAATGCTTTATTGTGCTATTTGGATTATATGTTTTAAGAAAAACAGCGTTTTCAGAGCATTAGCACTTTCTATTATTCCTTCAATGTTGTTCTTATTTAGTGGGATTATGAGTAGGTCAGTGCTATTGATTATTGCATCAGTATTATTTGCACCAAGTCATATTGTGATTTCATATAAAAATGTAAAATGATATTTACAAATTCAAGTTTGTTAAATTGGAAAATTAGAATTTGTGAGGGTAATTATGATAAATTTTTTGAATGATATAAGGAATGCAGAAAATCCAATATCCAATAATAGAAAACTTATAAATACCATAGCGATATTGTTTCTCGGAATAGCTTTGGGAACTTTCTCAAAATATCTGGATTTTCGTCAAACTGAACTTCCAGGTGTGCTTATGGCAATAAATGGAGTCTTAGATATTGGTAATTTTCTTGGGCGTTTTGCAATCTGGATATTGATTGCACTGTGTATTTCTATTTATAGCAATTCTGCAATAAGAGCAAGCATCAATGTTTTTGTATTCTTTGTTGGTATGGTTGCAAGCTACTATTTGTATTCAAACTATATTGCAGGATTTTTCCCAAGAAGTTATGCGATGATTTGGTTTGGATTTACAGCTGTTTCTCCATTATTGGCTTTTGTCTGTTGGTATGCAAAGGGGAAAAGCAAACTGGCATTTATACTATCAGCGGTGATTTTGGCAGTATTGTTCAATATGTGCTTTGTATATGGATGCTGGTATTTTAATGCAAAATCTGTTTTGGAAGTGATAGTCTTTATTATTGGACTTATTGTTTTGAGGAGAGACACATTGAGGAGTTCTGCGCTAATGGGAACGATTAGTATAGTTCTTGCGGTTTTACTTGATATGGTTATTCCATTTCATTTTGGATAAACAACTTCCAGTTTGCCAACTTGCCCTTTGAGAGAGGAGAAATCCTTTTCTCAAAGGGCTTTTTTGATTTTACGGATATTCGCAAACTACAAGATAAAGCCAAAACTTCATATACTCTAAGCACAAGGAGGCCCCGGTTTGGCTATGAATAACAGTTTAGCAGAAGTACACCCGGAGCTTGTTTCGGAGTGGTCGGAGAAGAACTTATCGCTTACACCTGATGACATTACTTTCGGTTCAAATAAAAAAGTATGGTGGAGAGGTGCTTGCGGTCACGAATGGCAGATGAATATTCTTGTGCGGCAGAGCCGCCTGTCCAGTGTAACGTGAGCCACCTGTCCAGACGGAGTGAGCCACAATAAATATGCGAGTTTACTCGCGTAATGCTTTATCCAA
>NZ_JBQKGG010000013.1:0-69511 GCF_052118925.1 Candidatus Paralachnospira sp. LCP21S3_A2 | reverse complement strand
TACAATCAGATATAGTGCAAATGCTTCGTCAGACCACCACCCGAACCAAGTTCCCGGAATATTGATTATCATGAATCCGAAACAACCCAATCTCCCTACTTGTTCTGTGACCTCAACATATTTATTGTTCCACTTATTATCAAATCCATCTTTACACTTAATCGCAAATACAACATTGGGTATCATAATGCCTGCAATAAAAATCAGCCCAAAAACATTAAACCATTCCATATTATCTACCATCACAAACTCTGATTTTCTCAATTCTCCAAACCGGAATTTAACGTTCTCTTTTATGTCTATCAATAAGCAACAAAACAAACATAATAAGCCATATCCCCCATGCGATCCAACAGCCTATTCCTTGATATTGGATATCTATGATTATTCCAATAATAAAAGGAACTGACATAAACATCATTCTTTTTCCATATGCCTTACACATAGCATTCTCATCGTATTTCTTTCGTTCATCCGCTGATTTCATATTATAACCCGACAAGAATTTAGTAGCTTTTCCTTCTGATTTATAAAACCACATTCCAAACAAAAACATAATCACTGCCATCATAAAGTCAAAAACAATATAGAACATATAATACAATTTCTCCTTTCAGCCAATCACTCTTATCTCTTTGAATTTTCTACATTACTCTTCAGCTTTGACCAAACATAGCAAATCAGTATATCCTGACTGCATAAGTAATTGCTTAAAACCAGACATCACTTCTTCTTTTGTATAATTATTATTTTTCAAAAACTCACTATCCTTCTCACTAAGGTATTGGTAGAAAAGAGCTGCTGCCATTACCTCATTTCTGTCTGTATAATCAATGCTATCTAAAAGTATATTCTCTGCTTCGTTAATTTCCCCAGAATCAATCATATCAAGAAAATCTTTCAAATTTTTCCCTGATACTTCATATTTATTTTCTTTTTCAAGTTCAACAGAAACATACTTTTTCCCAAACATTAAAGCAAATAATACTCTTACCATTTCTTTTATCATTCGCATAATATAGTCTTTTTCGTCTGTGAAATACATTTTTCACCTCCATAACTTCCGATTTTAATGTCTCTATTATACCATAATGATACTATTATAAAAAAGGAAAAAGAGCTCCTTCGAGCTCTTCAGACTGTAGACAAAGTCTATTTTGGCAAAGATTCCAAGAAGCAGTTCTCCTGGCCTTTTCTGAACGCAAAGATTTTTTGGATTTCTTTCTGTCAGAAAAGTCAGCTCGGTATGATTCTGGACACAGGCTGCGGTCTGGTTTCCTGATTCAGGTGCTTTGCAGCGCATCTATCTGTCAATCCGCGCCTGACACCGGTCACTTCCATGAGCCTGCATGACTGATTCTGAGTATACATCGCTATAATCAGGAAGAGAGATTCCGACAGGATGCTTCCACCGTCGGGTAGCGCTTTATGTCCGTATGCGGGATGAATTTTGCTGCCTGCATGCGAATCAGAAAATCCGGAATGGATGCAAATTGTACGCAGTAAAGATTTTCTGTAAAATATTGAATATCGTCCATTCTGGTGCGGTCAAGCAGCAGAATACGGGCACCGTCCAGAGAGGCGTTGGAGATACAGGTGTATTTCTCACGGGGCTGATCCGGAAAGATGCCGATCGTGATGGCGGATTCCAGATTAGAATGAGCACTAAAAGCACCAGACAGATAAAAATGGGAAATATCTGTCTCCAGACATCCTGCTGACTCAAGCAGACAGTCCATCATGGTGTAGGCAGCGGCTTTGGTATCCAAATATTGTTTAATATCCGTCTGTGAGAAATACAGTGGTTCTCCGCTCCCGGACTCTTCGGCAGTGGCATAGACGGCGGCATACTCCTGTTCCTCCTCCAGATATATGATCCGCGGAGTGACATCTGGATTCAATGTGCCCGCAATATTGATCCATCCATGAAGTCTCATTTGGGCCAGTAGATCGATAATGCCGGAACCGCAGATGCCCACCGGGCGGCTTCCGTCGATCGTGGTAAAGGTCAGGTCTTTGCCGTGGATCGTCACTGTATCTATGGCACCCTTCCCGGCCTGCATACCGAAACGGCTGATATAGCCTTCCAGAGCCGGACCTGCGGCACCAGCGCCGGCTAACATCCATTCGCGGTTGCCGATAACGAGTTCTCCGTTGGTACCGATGTCGAAGAACAGGAGGGTGTCTTCACTTTGGCGGATATCCAGATTCAGAAGTCCGCTTACAATATCTCCCCCCACATAATTGGAGGCAGAGGGGATGATGTAGAGCATTCCGGAAAAATCAAGTCCCAGTTCGCTTCCCCATAACCATCCGGGCTCTGTAGTGACCGGCGCGAAGGGAGAGGAAAATACGGTCCATGCATTCAGCTTTAGCAGAAAATGAATCATGGTCGTGTTGCCGGAGACGATCATGATCGGACAGCTGCGGACTTTGATGTCGGTCTGCGAAGCCAGCTGTCCGATCAGAGACTGAAAGGTTTCAACCGTGACTTTCTGAAGGTCATCCGCATGTCCGGAATCCTCCATGGTATACGTGATGCGAGTGAGAATATCGGTTCCGTAGGTGCGCTGCCCGTTGGTGCCGCGTACCTGTGCAACGACAGCCCCGGTATTTAAGTCGACCAGCTGCATGACAATAGTGGTGGAACCGTAGTCCACAGCAATTCCATAGTGCATCTGCCGTGTGTCTCCGGCCTCCACATCGGTCACGATCCAGTCCTTTTCCCTGTATACCAGCGTTACTGTGATGTGATAATCACATTCTCTGCACAGGGGGTAAAGCTTTTGCAATATGTGAAGAGGGATTTTGGCATTCTTATATCCAACGTCGGACAACGTCTGACAGATCCTGTGCTGGTCACTTTTCGTATCTTCTTCCGTGGGAGGAGTGATCTCAAGATATACTTTTTCACTGAAACATTTCATTTTCATGCCTCCTATGTTAATCGATGCGCCGTTTTGGCAGGTTATCAGAAATACCACCGGCCATTATCGATAGCTGGTCTCTTAATCAATAATTTGCATTTGAAATGGATATCATTCTCTTTTACAGGAACAATCGTTCCTTCTTTACATTCTGGGCATTGAACAATTTTTCCATTTTTCAAGTCTTTGAGCATGCCACCAATGGTTTCCTTTTTCATCGTACTTCTTCCATGATTGTTGGGGATTTTGTTCTATCACGGAATTATTATATTCCTTAAATCATCACTGGTCAATGTCCTCCCTTTTATGCGGAATAATAAAGATCGTCGCTTTTTAAGGAGAAAATGAGAAGTAGGAAGCGGATTTGTGAGAAAACCCAATCATATGGAGCAGGGGATACGTGGTTGGTTAAATGCACCAATACTACGTCGGAAATGATCTAAGGAAAAAGAAAAACATCGCTGCCATGACAGCGATGTCAGACTGTAGACAAAGTCCCGGCGAAAGCCGGGCTTTTCTATGTTTACGACCGTTTTTCTGGTATAATACAAATATCAGAAGGGCGGTGTTTTTTATGATGGCAAAAAATTCAGATAAAAAAGGGAACAGATGATAATGCTCTGTATGGATGATATGGTTCCCCAAAACCATATGCTGCGTTTAATTGATAAAGCCATTGACTGGACTTTTATATATGAGCTTGTAGAAGAAAAATACTGCCTTGATAACGGAAGGCCCAGTATGGACCCTGTCATGCTGATTAAGATTCCCTTCATTCAATATCTTTATGGAATCAAAAGTATGAGGCAGACCATCAAAGAGATAGAAGTAAACGTTGCCTACAGATGGTTCCTCGGATTAGACATGCTGGACCCTGTCCCTCATTTTTCAACCTTTGGGAAAAACTACACCCGCCGTTTTAAGGACACAGATCTTTTTGAGCAGATCTTTGCGAAAATATTAGAAGACTGCATGAAATTTAAACTGGTGGACACCGATCAGATCTTTGTGGATTCTACTCATGTGAAAGCATGTGCAAACAGCAAAAAAATGCGAAAAAGAGTTGCACATGAACAGGCCCTTTGGTATGAAGAAAAATTACAGAAGGAAATATCCAGGGATCGTGAAGCGCACGGGAAAAAACCTTTAAAGGAAAAAGACAGAAATGATCCCCCATCCGGCGGCGGGAGCGATAATAATACAAAGGAAGAAGAAATTACAGAAGGGATTAAAACGCAGAAATGCAGTACCAGTGATCCGGAAAGCGGCTGGTTCCGTAAAGGCGAGCATAAACATGTTTTCGCCTATGCAGTGGAAACAGCTTGTGATAAACACGGCTGGATCCTGGGATACAGCATTCATCCGGGGAATGAACATGACAGCCGGACATTCAAAACACTTTATGACAAGATAAAGATCTATTCACCGGCTATGATCATTGCAGATGCCGGTTACCGTACACCAGCAATCGCCCATGAATTGTTAGAAGATGGTATCGAGCCTCTGTTCCCATACAAGAGGCCAATGACAAAGGAAGGGTTTTTCCGAAAATATGAGTATGCATATGATGAGTACTATGACTGCTACATATGTCCGGAAAACCATATATTATCCTATCAAACGACAAACAGAGAGGGGTATAGGGAATACGTAAGCTGCGGAGAAATATGTGCCAGTTGCCCCAATCTTCATAGATGTACGGAAAGTAAAGAACACATAAAAGTGGTTACCCGCCATGTGTGGGAAGAATATATGGAGAAAGCGGAGGATATCAGGCATACACTTGGCACTAAACAGATATATGACCTAAGAAAGGAAACAATCGAGAGGATTTTCGGAACAGCCAAGGAACAACATGGATTTCGTTATACACAATACATAGGGAGAGCCCGGATGGAAATGAAAGCGGGGCTTACTTTTGCATGTATGAACCTGAAAAAACTGGCCAGGATACTGGACAAAAGGGAAGAAAGAATATCGACTATCCATAATATTGAGCGGTTATTAAAGGAAAAGACATTTTTTAAAAAAAGTGGTGCTGGAGATTATCTCCAGCACCAACTTTGTCTACAGTCTGAAGAGCTCCTTCGAGCTCTTTTGGGTCAGTTCTGCAAACTGCAATTTGATGAGTTTTTCCTGTTGCCTATTTATGCAGTGATCGGGATTGCGTACTCAACACACAGCATGGAAAATACATAAATTTGAATAGCCGAGGAGGTGTTTTCTTTTACATCAACTCAATTTTTAATTGAATTGAAAAATCTCGGAGGTTAGCAAGATGGATCCTGGATCCGTCCAACGAGTTTTTTGAAACAGATTCTACAGAAAAAGATCAGGAAACCGCTTAAGAAACTTCAGGATACAGCATCTGAGCAGGGAACTGATTAAAGAAAATGGCTGGACGGCTGTAAGTATAAGAGCGGTGGCTTCCCGATGCTTTGTTTCGGCAGGTACGATTTATAATTACTATGAATCGAAGGCGGCCCTGCTTGGTGATACAATCGAAAGCGTCTGGCATGAGATTTTTTTTCAGCCTCAGGATGAACAGGTATTTCAGGATGTAACAGCCTGTATTTCATGAATTTATGAACGGCTGGAATATGGAAACAGGCAATTTCCGGGTTTTTTCTCGCTGCATTCTCTGGGATTTATGAAGGAGGAAAAAACGGATGGAAAAAAGAGAATGATACGGACATGGGGGCATATCCTTAACGGATTATGCGAGGTTCTGAAGAATGATCTTAAGATTCGTCCGGGTGTACTGTGGGCAGATGTTATCCCCATGATTGGCATGCTGATGATCCCTAAAACATGTGCATATGTCTGGACGGTACTGATCGGCTATAAGGCAATGAAAAAAGAAACCGTTTAAAATAAAAATATAAAAGGCATTTAAGGGCAGCATCCGGTTAAAAACGCATAGACAAGCCGTCCCATATGAGGTATATTATTGTAATGATGCCTCAGGTGGGAGGCTTGATGGAAAGGAACCGGAGTGACCATTGGCTGGAGCTTTTTAAGTGGAAGGCAGCGTGTCCGGATCACGCCGGAGATGCCAGAAAACAGGGCCGAAAGTAATGCAGGATCGATTGCTTTCGGCTTTTTAAGTTCAAAGGATTGAAAAACATATGAATGCAGGGAAAATGGCAGATATGCCAGTGAAAAAGCTACTCTTAAATATGGGAATTCCCATGATGATCTCCATGCTGGGGCAGGCGCTTTATAACGTGGTGGACACGTATTTTGTGTCCTATATTCCGGATACCGCCCAGGTGTCAAACATGGGGGACAAGGCGATTAATGCACTGACGCTGGCGTTTCCGGTCCAGCTGATCATCGTGGCGCTGGGCGTTGGAACCGGCGTGGGGATCAATGCCATGGTGGCGCGGAATCTGGGAAGGAACGATAAGGAGCGGGCGGCAAAAACTGCCGGAAATGCGTTATTCATGGCGGTCTGCTATTTTGCTGTTATGGCCCTGTTCGGAATCTTTGCAGCAAAGAATTTTATCGGAAGCCAGACAAAGGATCCGGTGATCGCGCAGATGGGAACGGACTATTTAAGGATCGTAACCGTCTTTTCATTCGGCGCACTGGGATACATGACCATGGAAAAAATCGTCATGGCCACCGGAAAAACCATGATCACCATGATCTGTCAGCTTACCGGAGCCGTTACCAACATTATTCTGGATCCCATTCTGATCCGAGGGATGTTTGGAATGCCGGCTATGGGGGGTTCCGGTGCGGCCTGGGCGACGGTTCTGGGCCAGATCCTCTCGCTGGTGATCATTTCGGTCTTCTATTTTAAGCGGGGCGTCGGAATCGACAGGGGAATCAGATATCTGAAACCGGAAAAGTCCGTTTTAAAGGACATTTATACGGTGGGCTTTCCGGCGATCATCATGCAGATCCTGACCCCGGTTATGACATATGTTATGAATCTGATTCTGGGAACCATTTCTGTTTCGGCAGTGACAGCGTACGGGGTTTATTATAAACTCCAGAGCTTTATCTTTATGCCGGGCTTCGGCCTGAATAATGCACTGATTCCCATTGTTTCGTTTAATTACGGTGCAGGGAAAAAGGAACGGATCCGGGAGGCGATCCGCTGGGGACTGGTGTATGTTTCGATTATTATGGGCGCCGGGATTATCCTGTTTCAGCTTGGTGCCGGAGCCATGGTTGGAATCTTTTCCATTGCGGAGGAATCAACAAGGCTTTGTATCACGGCGCTTCGGATCATTTCCTGCGGCTTTTTCTTTGCCGGGGGGAATATTATACTTCAGGGCGTCTGCCAGGCGCTGGGCAAGGGAAGCTATTCCCTGCTGATTTCACTTTTGCGCTTCATTATTCTGACCCTTCCGCTGGCCTGGCTGTTTTCGGCGCTTCCTTCGTCCGGAACCTTTGTCTGGCTGGCACTGCCCATTGCGGAGGCCGGAGCATGCCTTACGGCAGTGGGACTGATGAAGCATGTGCTGAAAAAGAGGAATATCTGAGAGCTTAAAAATCTTCCGGGAACAACGTGCGCCTCAGTGCGTTGAATGCTTTTTTGCCGGAGGTTTGATAGATGGTTCTGCCGGATACAAGATTTCCGTTATTAAAGGTGAGGGTAAGAGAGGATCCATCGTTCATGGAAACCGTGATGAGATCTTCGGCATCGGAGCTCATCTCATTGGTCGGTTTACCGATCTGAAGCGCGGAAAGAGCCTGAAACAGCTCCTGGATTTCGGCGGCACCGGCTGGGATGGTGACAGTTTCGGAGGCTTCCTCGTTCCTGGTCCAGAGGATTTCAGTGACGATGGATTCGTTCCAGGAGGCGGCGAGCGCTTCAGCATCCGGGCCGAGGATCGAAAAAACAGAACGGGTATCAGAAGCTGCTGAATCGGAAGAAGCGGCTTTTGTAACGGAACCGTCTGCGGACAGATCCGAAGAATTCCGGGCTGTGCTGCAGCAGCCTGCGGACAGATCCGAAGAATTCCGGGTTGTGCCGCAGCCGCCCAGAAGCAGAGCGGAGGCTGTGACAAGAGCTGTAAAAAGAAGGCGGAAGATCCGGCGGAAACGAGCTCCGAAAGGGGCGGGACAGCCGGCAGGAGTGGGGCGGCCGGAGGTTGACAGGGTGTCATTGTACAGGATGTGTATGATGTGCATAAGCAGCTCCTTGCTTGTGGATAAATGCGTTTCATTCAGGTTTGTCTGTTCATATTATAGAAAAAAAGAAAGAAAACAGAAAGAGCAGCAGGGGTCGGTTTTCCTGATCTGGCAATGCCTGCCGCGGTAAGCGGGCTTATATGGAAGAAAATCCATTATAATGAAGGGTATAAAAGTCAGGGAGGAAAAGGCATGGAATATAAAGAGATACAGTGCCGGTGCTGCGGAAGTCCGATGAGGATCCGGCCGGGAGCCACCAGGATCCAATGTGAATACTGCGGGACGGAGTATGTGCTGCGGGGACAGGAAAAAGAGATCAGAACCATTGACTATCAGGGGCGGGGCGCACTGTTTCAGACCTATATTCCGGCGGGGTGGAATTACCGGGTCCGGACAGATTCATCCGCTTCTCCGCTGAATACCGTGGGATATGATCTTATACTGGAATCGCCGGACGGGGCGCAGCTTGTGTATTATCCCTTTGCATATTACAGGAACTATATGCCCGGCGGAAGCATGGGACGGAAGGATTACCGGTGTGACGGTGGAAGCATGTCCTGCTGGCGTCATCTATCGGAGCCTGTGGAGTATGCCAGAGAGCGGATCTGTGCCACAGTGGGACAGACAGAGGAGCTACGGCTGGAGCCTGTGGAAAATCAGAAGCTGGAGGCCCGGCTGCCGCGGTTTCAGCAGGAATCGGAGGCCAGACTGAAGCGTCAGGTGGCGGTGGGAGCGTACCGCTTCCGGTTCCGCTTTTCCAGAGGCGGACAGATTTATGACGGATATTTTGCCATGTCTCTGTGCTGGACGGCGGATGCACTGAAGGCACAGAAGCAGGCCGGGAACAGCTTTCTGGATATGCTGAAGAGCGGCGGTCTGGCAGGGCTTGGATTCCTTGGCGGGATCGGTCTTGGTACCGGAGCGGCTATCGCCCAGAATCCGGGGCAGACCTCTGACTGGGGTCGTGATTATGACATGCTTCTTATGTGGCCCCGGGAGGAGGGACGGGATCTGTCCGACATATTTGACCGGTTTATGGAGGAGCTCCGGCTGGGGCCGGCGTACTATGCACTCCAGGAAGAGGAATTCCAGAACGTACTGCAGATCATGGCGAACGGCTATATGCAGCGGCAGCAGAATGCGATCCGCAGCTCCCAGCAGATCTCCAGAACTCTTTCCGAGACTTCCGATATTGTTATGGCCGGTTATGAGGAGCGCAGCAGGAGCATGGATGAGATCTATCGGAAGAACTCCGAGGCAGTCCGCGGCGTCAACAGCTATACCGATTCTGCCGGGCGTGCCTATGAGGCAGATGTGGCCTATGATCATGTGTACCGCAAGGGCGATACCTTTGTAGGAAGCAAGAACGGAAGCTGGGAAGCCGGGCCGGAGTGGGAAGAGCTGAAGCGGCGGTAGAAGATAACACAACATAACACAACCTAACATAACACAATGAAAAAGCTGCTATGGATCGAACAACGGGCAGGCGCGATGCGCCTGCCCGTTGTTCGATTCGTTTTTACAGCTCCACCACCGGAGCAGCGAAGTTCTCCAGAGCGGAGACCATGAGCGGGTGCCGGATCACAAAGTGGATCACGGGAGCCTTGTTTTTGGAGAGGATGACCCATTTATCCTCCAGGATCCGGATCTGGATATTGCGGAAGGCATGTGTCTCTCCGATCCGCAGGCTGTAATTTTTATGAGCAGAGGCATAAGCCCTTGCAGCTTCCAGATGCGCCAGATATTCCTCGTAGGTATAGGGAAGCTCTGTTTCATAAAAAAGACCGGAGAGGGAGAGTGTCATGGGATACTGCCGGAATTCCTCCGGAGAAAGCCTCGGAACCTCATCGAGAACCGGATTTTTCTCCAGAATGGTTTCCATGCGGCGGCGCTCGGTTCCGGCAAAGGCCAGAATCCGTTTCTGATCCTCGCCGGACACCTGATGGCGGGCCAGAATGGAGGCCAGCAGAGGCTCCGGCATGGTATACAGAGGCAGAGAGGAGAGCCGGTTCTGGCGGTTTCCTTCGGTAAGATGATTGAGCCGGAGAAATGTTTCGTAGGCATCGGCATTCTCGCTGCGGAAGATTTCCATAAGCGGCAGTGCTCTGGAAAACAGATCTATGGAGCGTCTGCGGTAATAGGCCGTTTCCTCCCGGTTGTTGGTGAGATAATATTTTCCATGGTCATGATACCCGTTGATACATTCCCCGCTCAGCGCGGCATGACCGGAGGTGTAAAGAAAATGGTGGTACACCTTTGTCTGGGGATCCTTTAAGTAAAAGGGCGAGATCTGGCCGGTCATATAGAGAGGAATCCAGCTTTCCAGTCCCAGAATCATCTCCTCAAAGGGGCGGTCGATGCTGTGGATGATGTTGATGTGAAGTCCCTTCTTGATTGTCATGGCGATGGCAAACATCCATTTTTTGGCGAAATCCGTGTCTGCCGCCATATCGGCCATGGGCATGTCGCTGCACATATAGACCGGGTCCATAGAACGGGAGAGTACGGTTGATTTAAAAAAATCCAGTTCGCCCTGCTTCATAGATTCTACCCCGTAGTAGGTTCTGGAGGTGGGAAGCCGGAACGGAACGAACGGAATTTTCAGTTCGTTAAAATGGATCGCGCGGATATATTTATCTAAATCAAACTGATCCAGCTTCTCCAGAAAAGCTTCCATGGATGCGCCGGGATCGGATGCTGTATTGTCCGGTGCAGCGCCAAGGAGCCAGTCCTTTAAGCGCAGGCGGAGGGCATCCTCATCGGTACGGGAGGCCGGTGCATCGGAGTCGGTACGGGAGGCCGGTGCATCGGAGCCTGTATCAGCCGTGGCTTCTGTGACTGAGACAGAAGGATCGCCTGTGTGGGCGGCAGCGGTTGTGTCGGTGTCATTTCCGATCAGGTGCAGCAGGTTCATTCGATCATCCGGACGGGAGAAGCGCCGGAGCACATAGGCACAGACGCTGTCCACAAAGGCTTCCGGGTCTGCGGGACGCCGCTTTCCGGAGCGGATCCTGGACAGATAGGAGGCATCAAAATTTAAGGCGCGGGCAAGCTCTGTCATACTGATGCCCAAAAGATCGGTCAGATGGCTGAAGTTGGCCGACAGGCGGGAGAAATCCACCTGATTTTTTGAGAGAGAGGAGCGGAAGACCGCAAGGATCACAGGCGCGGAGAAATCCGCAGAGCCACCGGTCTGTTTTTGCATGGACAGAGCCGAAAGCGCTGACGCAAGCTTAGCCAGCTGTTCGCTGTTCGGGTCGGGAATCCGCTCGCCGGTCCGGTAGCGGCTGATCGTGGCGCCGGAGAGACCGGAGACCTCCGAAAGCTCTTTGGCGGAGCAGCCGATGTGATGGATATAGTGATTTAACTGTTCAGAAAATGTCATAGGTAAGATCCTTTCGACCTGGGCCATAGTCCGCAGGATTGAGCGGTCATCTGTTTTGCTATCGGAAGCATTACCACCGCTGGCATTGACAGATGGGGTAAAACTCAGCGAAAGCTGTCTGAATCTTTTATAATAGAGACAGAAAAGCCGGGGGCTTTGACAGCTTTCGAGCGATAGATATATACATAATACTAGCAGAGAGTGCGGCAAAAGGAAAGGGGAGAGCGTGAAAATGAACAGAAAGAGGAAGCAGAGCCGTCAGATCCTGGCGGCAGTTTTAACGGTGATTCTGTCCATGAGCGGCTGCGGAGGAGCGGGCGCTTCCGCTGATAAGAGATTTCTTGCAGGAACAGGGAAGGCTGTAGAGCAGGCACAGGAAATTTTAATGGAAACCGCGGCGATGGCTGACGAGATGAGCGGCGCCTGCAGCATTCTGTATGAACAGATGCAGACAGATGATTCGGCGGTAGACAGCTTTGTGGAGCGGTGCCGGGAAAGTCTGGAAAAGCAGGAACAGAATATCGAAGCCTTTCAGAATCTGAAGAAGGAGGCGGAACAGGTATCAGCAAAATCGGAGACCGGACAGGCCGTTCAGGACGCGCAGGAGGAATATTTTTCCGACGGTCTTGCAGTCATGGAGGATATGAAAAAGACGCTGGAATTCTATATCGCCCAGAATGATGCGTTCCAGCCGTTGATGGGAGCCATGGCAACGGACAATTCGGAGATTCAGCAGTATCTCCAGACGGTTTATGATTCTGCGAGACAGGTAAAGACAGAGCTTCTGGCGTTGGAAACGCCGTCTTATCTGTCCGATGTCTGGCCTCATTATGTGGGATCCATGGATCTTCTGTTAAAGTACATGGAATCTCAGTCCCAGGGACTTGCGTATTCGGATGTGCTGCGGCTGTATTCAGCCAACCAGCTCATCAGCCGCATGGGACTGGAGGCGGCTCAGTATGAGGAGACCATTTTTGACCTTATGAGCTGGGAATTTACCCATTCGGCAGAGGTGGCGGAAAACAGTGTGAAGCGTCTCGGAGAGGAGATCCTTTCTGACTGCAGACAGGGAACGGTGCAGGAGAACGGTTATCAGACGGAGAGCCCGGTCGTGTATGTCCACAAGTCTGTGGTGGACGAGATCCATCCGAACCTGTATCCGTCCATGGATTCTGTGGCCAACCTGCTTCTCTACACCGATAAGGGGATCAGCAGTGTTATGGTACGGGCGGAGATCGATGGATTCTCCCAGGTTTATGAACAGAAGGTTACGCTGTCGGAGGAGATGACCTATCTTATGATCAAACCGCCGGTGCTGTCGGATATGCCGGATCTTTCGTCCGGGCGTGACACTCAGCTTACGATTTCTGTGACGGACACGGCTACGGGCGATGTGATCGAGCAGGAAACGAAAAACCTGAAGATTTACAGTATTTATGATTATAAGACCAGCAGTGATGAGTTCGGGATTATTCAGAATGACAATATCCTGGCCTGGATGACGCCGGAGACGGACGGTGTGCTGGCGGTACGGCGGAATGCGATTTCCTGGCTGGAGAGCAATTTCGGGAGCCAGTATGGAATCCTGCCGGGTTATCAGTATGCGTACGGCTTTGGTGAGGGAGAAGAGCAGTATGTGACATATTATCAGGTGGCGGCAATCCAGAGCGCCATCAGCAATATGGGTGTACGCTATAACATGGGAGCGTATTCATTTAATGCGACGCAGCGGGTGCTTATGCCTGATGCGGTGCTTCAGAGCGGATCGGGAATCTGTATTGAGACGGCGGTGCTCATGGCCAGCGTGCTGGAATCGGCAGGCATGCACGCCATGATCGTTTTGACACCGGGTCATGCGCAGACGGCGGTGGAGACCTGGTCAGGCTCCGGCCAGTATTTCCTGATTGAAACCACCTGCCTGCCGTTCACGGCAACGGAGGATGGACTGAACAGTCTGATTACGCCACTGGACAACCAGGGCTGGGCGGATTATCTGTCCAATGCAGAGCAGAGGGCACAGCAGTCCGGCGGCATGGTTTATATTGTAGACTGTGATCTGGCGACCACGCTGGATATTAAGGGACTTGCTTATGGGAATGCCAGGCTCCAGGCGGACACCTCCGGTACAAACCAGACACCTGCAGACGGCGGACAGACAACGCCGGGAACAGACAATGGAACCGGGAATGGAAGCGGCGGGACTCCGACCGCAAAGGGCAGCGCATATACCCTGACTCATTATGACGGCGGCTTTTTCAGTATGGATCTGCCGAGCGGCTGGAAGCTGGAGACAGTCGGCCAGTATGCAGGCTTCGGATATCGTGCGTATGATCCGTCCAATCCGGATATTCAGATCTTTTATTTTGGAGAACTGGGGCCGTATTTCCGAAGTGAAGCGGGACGGCAAAAGTATATCAGTACCGGGATGGATGGAAGACTGGCACTTCTTCCGGTTCTGGATCCGGCGTCCGTGTTATCAGCAGTAAATGCCATGAGCAGCTATGCCCAGGCGTATACGACAATCCAGGGAGAAACGTTTAACTTCCCGGCGATTCAGAGCTTTTCCCTGAGCGAGGAGAAGCAGATAACAACGGCACTTTCCTCTCTGGCGGTATATGAATCCGTTATCAGCGGTACACTGATTTCGGGATCGGGGGCATCCTGCCGCGGAATTATACAGGGATCCGTAGTGGATATGGGAAGCTATGAGATTGACGGGGTGGATGCGATGCCGACAATGGCACTGAGCAATGTTTACGGAGTCATTGCACCGGAGGAGACGTTTGAGGCAGTTGCGCCGACACTGCTCCAGTCGCTGGCAAGCTTTGCCTTTACGGAGGAATATGTTCAGGAGGCGATGAATGCGTCCAACGCGATCGCTCAGAGTGCCCAGGAATATTCCCGACAGAATTCGGCTATGATGGAAGAAATTACAAGGGAGTTCAGTGAATATATAAGGCAGTAAAAGAAAGCCGGGGTATGCAGACTGGGAACGCTGCATATCCCGGTGATTTTTTGTTTCATAGGAAAGTGCGTCCTATGAAGCAAAAAATGTGAACGTGTTTAAGAACATACGCTGAGCAGCAGATTTGCACATTCTTCGGCGGTGAGAACACTGGTGTTCAGCTCGATGTCGTAGTTTTTGCGGTCGTCCCAGTCCTTCTGGGTCCAGTATTTGAAATAGTTGCGGCGCTGGCGGTCTCTTTTATCGATCAGCTGTCTGGCGGCTGCTTCCGAACAGCCTTCGCTGTTCATGGTTCGGCGGACTCTGGAATCCAGGCTGGAGGAGTAGATGTAGACTCTCAGCGCGCCGGGGTCGTCCTTCAGGATTTCAGTGGCACAGCGGCCGATGAAGACAGCGGGGCTTTCCTTGGAAAGCTTGCGCATGGTCTTCTGAAGTCCGTAGAAGAGCTGGTGGACGGTGATACCGGGGTGAAGCTGCATCTGGTTCACATAGCTGGACAGGTCGTAGAGGAGGCTGCCGCTCCGCTTTTCATCATAATATTCCAGCATGCTGACGGGAACGCCCTGATCTCTGGCGGCTTTCTTTAAAAGCTCGCCGTCGTAATAGGGGATCCCGGCCAGCTTTGCAGTCAGGATCCCGATCTCCCGGCCGCCGCTTCCGAATTCCCGTTCAATGGCGATTGATTTCATGGAATACTCCTTTCCGCAGCCGGAGCTGCTTTGTGATCCGGTTAAGATACCTGGTGAACTACCCATTGTCTAAAGCCAATGGGCTTCCTGCTTCGCAGACCTCGTAACCTACTATCTCCACAGGCGTTAATTCGGGCAGTCCCTGCCCTATATTGTTATTTTTATGCTATTTGTCTTAATCCTTCTTCCAGTATATTTTTTGCTGCGTTGATATCCCTGTCATGATTTGTTCCACAGACAGGACATGTCCATTCCCTTACTGATAGATTTTTTGTCTCTGTATTTTGGTATCCACAGACTGAACACAGCTGACTACTGGCATAGAATGTGTCTATTTTGACATATTTCCTGCCATTCCACTTTGCCTTATATTCTAACTGTCTTGTCAGCTCATACCATGATACATCACTTATAGACTTTGCCAAACGGTGATTTTTTACCATGTTTTTTATCTGCAAATCTTCCGAAACTATCACTTGGTTTTCGCTGATAATCTCATGGGACATCTTGTGCAGATAATCTTTTCTTGTATTTGTTATTTTTTCATGGCATAATGCTATCTTTTTCTTTGTTTTGTAGTAATTTTGACTTCTTTTCTCTTTATGGGCTAACTGCCTTTGCAGTTTCATCAGTTTTTTTTCGTGTTTTCTGATGATTTTTGGATTTTCGTATTTCTTTCCAGCAGAAGTAATACATAACTCCTTAATACCTAAATCTATTCCTGTATTTTGATTTATATGTGGCAGTTCCACGTGTTCTGTTTCCACTAAAATTGATACATAATATTTTCCACTCGGAACTTGTGATATCGTTGCCGATTTTATCTGTCCGATAAAATTTCTATGCAGTTTTGCTTTTATTCCTTTTAATTTAGGCAGTTTTACTCTATTGCACCCGAAATCTACTGTTATATTGCCATTCGTAACATTTGTTGTATATGACTTATGATTATTGTGTTTACTCTTAAACTTCGGATAACCTGCGTGTTCCTTGAAAAACTTCTGGTATGCAGCATCCATGTTGTAAATCGCATTTGTCAGAGCAAATTTATCCACTTCTTTCAGCCATTCATACTCTTTCTTTAATTGTCTATTGCAGTAATTGTTACAGTCGGTTTTACTAACTGATTTTTTCTCTTTCTCATATACTTCTTTCCGGTATGCCAGTGTCTGATTATATACAAAACGGCAACAGCCAAATGTTTTTGCAATCTGTATTTTCTGCTCATTATTTGGATATATTCTATATTTATATGACTTTAACATCCACTGTCACCGTCTTTCTCAACCTTGATTTTCTATATATCTCTTCCGCATTTCTTCCGATACATTTCCTACACTACAGGCAAAATATCCATCTGTCCAAAAGGTATGTTCTTTCCAGAATTATTTTCGTAAATATTGGAGATATCTTTTCCATATATGGTATGTTGTATAGCTCTTCATCAGGTTTACAATCTTACTAATAGACATTGTTGGTTCTGTCTCTATCATATAGTGAATGTGGTCTTTATCTGTTTCCATATATCTTATTATCACACTGTGTCTCTGACATATTTCATACGAAAACTGTTTTATATCATCTGATATCTGCCTCGAAACCAGTAATTTCTTCCTATATTTACAGACAAAAATAATGTGATATTGTAATAGGTATTTGTGTCTGTTTTTAGATTTCCATGTTCCCATGCCATGAGTATACAATAATTTCTGATTTTTGGCTACCTTAACCCACCGTCTAAAGCCAGTGGGATTGCGGTAGCCTTATTTCAAACTGGCTGTTGTAGAGATCGGCATAGAAGCCGCCCTTTGCCAGAAGCTCCTCGTGGCTGCCCTGCTCGATGATGTCGCCGTCCTTCATTACGAGGATCAGGTCGGCGTTTTTTATTGTAGAAAGACGGTGGGCGATAACAAAGCTGGTACGGCACTCGGTCAGCTGATCCATTGCTTTCTGGGTGATCAGTTCCGTTCTGGTATCGACGGAGCTGGTAGCTTCATCGAGGATCAGCATGGGGCTGTTCTGTATCATGGCGCGTGCGATGGTGAAAAGCTGCTTCTGTCCGGCAGAAACGGCAATGTTTTCCCCAAGAACCGTATCAAAGCCCTGAGGGAGTGTTTCGATAAAGTGGTAAATCCCACAGGCCCGGCAGGCGTGCTCTAACTGTTCGTCAGTGACATCCGTATGGTTGTAAACAAGGTTTTCACGGACGGTTCCCTCCATGAGCCAGGTGTCCTGAAGCACCATGCCGAAGAGGTCATGGACGTTCTCCCGGGTCAGCTCAGAGGTGGGGATTCCGTCAATGCGGATGTTTCCGCTGTTCACCTCATAAAACCGCATCAGCAGGTTTACCATGGTCGTTTTTCCGGCGCCGGTGGGGCCGACGATGGCAACCTTCTGGCCGGGCAGCACATGGGCGGAGAAATCCTTGATGATGATCTTGTCCGGTGTGCTGGGGTAGCTGAATTTCACATGAGAAAATTCTACTTCTCCGCGGACATCCGTAAGGCGTGTTGTCTTTGCACTCTCATCGGAAAGCTCTTCCTCCTGTAGGAAGTCAAAAATCCGGTCACCGGCGGCTGCGGCACTCTGCATCTGGGTCATACCCTGCGCCAGAGTGGTCAGAGGGGAGGTGAAGAGACGCACATACATGATAAAGGCGGTGATCACGCCGAAGGTGATCTGGCCGTTCATAACTAACACGGCGCCGAGAACGCAGACAGCCACATAGCCCAGGTTTCCGATGACGGTCATCAGAGGCTGCATGATACCGGAGAGGAACTGGCTTTTCCGGCTGGCCTCATAGACCTGACGGTTCATTTCATTGAAGGTTTTCTTCACATGATTGTTTGCTCTGGAAAGGCGGACAACGGCATGGCCGGAGTAGATCTCCTCAATGTAGCCGTTCATGCGGCCAAGGCTTTCCTGTCTGGCGATAAAGAATTTCTGAGAGCGTTTCATAATGAAGGCCATGAGTGCAAAGCCAAGAAGCGTTACAAGGATGGCAGCCAGAGCCATCCGCCATTCGGTCACAAACATCATGAGCAGGCAGCCGAGAAACTGAAAGATGGCACTGATCATGGAGGGCAGGCTGTTGGCCATGGCCTGCTGGAAGGTGCTGACATCGTTGGTCACACGGCTTAAAATATCACCATAGGAGATCTTTCCGAAGCATTTCATGGGAACGCGGTTGATCTTTTTACAGAGATCCTGCCGCATCTTCCAGGAGAGCTTTAAGGTGATGGTGGCCATAATGTAATGTTCAATATAGGTAAACAGGCTGCTGCACAGATAAAAGATCAGAAGCATTACTCCGACCCTTCCGATGGCAGTCAGGTCAATGGAGGAGGTCAGTCCGTCTGCGATCAGATCCGTGATCCGGCGGAGCTGGTTAGGTCCGATGAGGGTCAGGACTGCTCCGGCGATGGCCAGAACCATTGCTGCGATCATGGGGATCAGAATATTTCCGGAGTAGGAAATCATTTCCTGAAGGACACCGGTAATCCCACGCTTACTCTTTTCCGGCACATTCATGCCGCGGTTCATCATTCTTCTGTTATTCATAATCGATTTCACTCCCTTATGCACCGAGCTCTTTTTCGGACAGCTGTGACATGGCAATCTCGCGGTAGACAGAACAGTTCTTCAGAAGCTCTTCATGTGTTCCGATGCCCACGGCTTTTCCTTCGTCCAGAACGACAATCTTATCGGCGTTTTTGATGGTGCCGATCCGCTGTGCCACGATCATGCAGGTGGTGCCGTTTAACTGTTCGGCCAGGCCTTTGCGCAGCATGGAATCGGTTTTGTAATCCAGGGCGGAGAACGAGTCGTCAAAGATCAGGATCTCCGGCTTTCGTGCCAGTGCTCTAGCAATGGACAGACGCTGCTTCTGACCACCGGAGACATTGCTGCCTCCCTCGGTGATGGGGGCATGAATGCCATTGGGAAGCTTTGATACAAATTCTGTTGCCTGAGCGAGAGACAGTGCCTGTGTTACGTTTTCATCCGTAGGGGCAGCGGTGCTTTCACCGAACAGGACGTTTTCGCGGATATCACCGGCGAAGAGTACGGCCTTCTGGGTTACATAGCCGATCCGGTTGTAAAGCGCATCGAAGCTGTAATCCCGGATATTTCTGCCGTCCAGCAGCACCTCTCCGGAGGAGACATCATAGAACCGCGCCGCCAGGCTGACCAGGGTAGTCTTACCGCTTCCGGTGGCACCGATGAAGGCGATGGTCTCTCCCTTATTGACCTTAAAGCTTACATGCTCCAGGACATCCTTTCCGGAGGAGGAAGGATAATGAAAGGAAACATCTTTAAATTCCAGAGTACCCTGTTCGGGGGCTTCAGAAGCAGTGCCTTCTTTCAGCCCGATTTCTGTGTCCAGCACCTCGTTGATACGTCCGGCGGAAACCTGGGCATAGGGAAGCAGCATGACGATCATGACCATCATCATAAAGGACATGATGACGTAGGTGGCATATGTTCCGAATACGACGATGTTGCTGAACTGGGAGATCCGGCCGGTCATATCGGTCAGTGCCGTGTTTTCCACGATGGAAGCACCGACCCAGTAGATCACCAGAGCCAGGGCATTCATGGCAAAGGTGACGGTTGGCATGAGGACTGCCATTCCCCGCTGGTTAAAGAGCTGGGTGTTCATCAGAATATCGTTGGCCTTCTCGAATTTATCCTCCTGGTACTGCTCGGCGTTGAAGGCATGAACGACATTGATGCCGGTTAAATTTTCTCTGGAGATCCGGTTGATGTTGTCGGTCAGCTTCTGAACACGCTTGATCCGGGGAAGGATAATGGTCACGATGGTAAGCATAACCACCAGAAGGGCAGCAACGAAGCCGGCAGTGATCACAGAAAGCGTCCAGCTCTTTCCGATGATCTTGATGACCGCCCAGACAGCCATAATGGGAGCCTTGATCAGGATCTGCAGTCCCATTGCCAGGAACATCTGGATCTGGGTGATATCGTTGGTGGTACGGTTGATCAGGCTGGGAACGGAGAAGGCCTGCATCTGTTCCTGTCCGAAATCGGCAACCTTATGAAAGACCTTTTCACCGGTGGTATAAGTGAAGCCGGAAGCAACCTGGGCGGCAAGATAACCGCAGAGGATGCTCAAGAAGGCACTGACAAGGGTGCAGCCCAGCATTTTTAGGCCCTCCCGGCCAACCTGGGCGATCGTACTGCCCTGGGTCTCGATGAGCACGGTCAGGCTGCTCATGTAATCGGGAAGCTTTAAGTCAAAATAAATTTGCCCCAGGATCAGGAGCACACATAAACCGGCCATGCCCCATTCCCGTTTTCTCATTTTTTTCAAAAGTTTTAACACGTTAGTCCTCCTTGATGTTGTCATAGCCTGGAACTGCCAGGGAAACTGCCGATGCTTATTCTCTGCGGCTGTTTAGTTCTTTTTCTTCCGCAGCCAGGGCTTCCAGTGCTGCCAGAAGCGCCCGCTCCGCAGTCTGAACGGCGAAATCCAAGGCATATTCTGCCCGCAGAAGCTTTGATTCCGCCGACTGGGTCATCAGAAAATCATCGGGGCAGGTCTGCTTTAGCTGCTCCTTCGTCTGACAGATGATCTGCTCGACCTGATCATAGGATTCAAAAAGGATCCTGGCGGTTTTTGCGTGAGAATATTTCATGTTATTCCGAAGAATCTGCTGATTGTTACTGATTTCACTCCGAAGCGTGCGGATCATGGCATCGCGCTGTTCGCCGGTCATGGAGCTGATCTGGCTGAGCTGATCTCTCAGCCTGCTGATTTCGCAGTCAAGCTGCTCCAGCTTGATGCAAAGTGTGGTATCCGGCATGTTGATTCCTCCTTGCAGACGGATATGGTCTTTCCTTGAAACGTTACTTATTTTAGCCGGGAACGGAGAAAAGTGCAACTGACAGGTTTTGAATGGTGTATAGACAAAAACGGAAAAGTGTAAAAGAAAATGAAAAAGGGAGATCTCGGAAAGAGATCTCCCGGGTCTATTTTACTGTGGGGCAAGGCCCTGCTTTCGTCTGTGGCGGGATTCCTTCAGTGATAAGACGGTAAACTGTATGGACGATCTCATCCAGATTTTCACTGTCGGCATCGGTCCAGCCGGCAAGGATGCCCATAATGGCCTGGCAGTGGTAGCGCTTTACCAGGTCGAACTGGGACTGGCTCAGATCGGCATACAGATGACGGCTTCTGGCGAAGCTGTCAAAAATATCATAAGCCTGATCGGTCAGCATACCGCGGATTTCCGCAGCATAGTTGGTATTCTGGCTGCGGCGGATATAGGGAATGGAATTAACCGCAGTCAGAAAGAAGAAGCGAAGCTTTTCCTCCGGCCCGGCCTGGGAATCCATGCCCTTCAGCCAGTGTGTGATCCCCTGTTTCATAGCCCAGCGCAGAAGATCCGGAATATCTGCAAAATGATAATAAAAGGTCTGTCGGGTGATCCGGCATTTTTCCACAATATCCTTTACGGTAAGCTTTTTGACCCGCTTTTCAAAGAGCAGGGTTCTGGCTGCCAGTGCGATGGTTTCTTTCATATCTGCTGCCATAAAATTCCTCCGGTCATAACTGCAAGATGGTACAGACCATTATACAGAAAAAAACGGTGGAGGGGAAGAGAGAATTTTATGACGGGCTAAATGAAAAAAATATCAGGAAGGAAGGTTGCGCTTGACAAGACGGGGTTTCAGGATATAATATGCGGTTATTCAAAGGAGGAATTGTATCATGGCAAAAGATTATAAGAAATTAGCGTTGTTTGTAGGCGGCACTTTATTCGGGAGTGCAGGAATCAAGCTCTTATCCAGCAAGGACGCAAAGAAAGTATACACGAACATAACAGCTGCCGTCCTTCGGATGAAAGACAGTGTAATGAGCACTGTGACAACGGTACAGGAGAACGCGGGAGATATTCTGGCAGATGCAAAGGAGATCAATGAGAACCGCGCCGCTGCAGCAGAGACCGTTGAAGATGCTTCGGAAGAATGTGGATGTGAGGATGAAGGCAAGTGCGAAGAGTCCTGCGCATGTGATGAAAAGGAAGAAGCAGCAGAAGAATTATGAAATTTCAGATTGAACATGAAAGCCGCGGGCGGATCCGTATCCGCGCGGTACAGAAACGGATGACGCTGGAGCAGGCCGATCTGTTTGAGGCATGGCTGGGGCAGTTAAAGGGCGTGTCTCAGGCCACCGTTCATGAACGGACCTGCTGTGCCGTGATCTGTTATCAGAGCGACCGGAATGAACTGATCACGGCCATCAGCCGGTTTTCCTATCAGGCAAAGGGCATGGATGCTCTGATGCCGATCCACAGCAGCCGGGAGCTGAACAGAACCTATCAGGAAAAGCTGGTCAGCATGACGGCGTTCAAGTTTTTAAGACGTCTGTATCTTCCGGCTCCGTTAAATGCCATTTATACGGTATGCTGCGGAATTCCCTATGTATGGCGTGCGGCCAGATGCGTAGCAAAGCGTCGGATGAAGGTGGAGCTGCTGGACGGTGTTTCCATCGGAATTTCTCTGGTTCGCCAGGACTTCGGAACGGCCGGCTCGGTTATGTTCCTTCTGCGGCTGGGTGAGCTTCTGGAGGAATGGACCAGGAAGAAGTCCATGGATGATCTGGCACGGTGTATGTCTCTGAACATCGACCGGGTATGGTTAAAGACCGGAGACGAAGAGGTTCTGACACCGATCTCCAGGATTCAGGCGGGCGATGAGGTCTGCGTCCGGGTTGGCGGCATGATCCCGCTGGATGGTGTTGTGACCGAGGGTGAGGCCATGGTAAATCAGGCGTCCTTAACCGGGGAATCCATTCCGGTTGCAAAGCGTCCCGGCTCTGCTGTTTATGCAGGAACCGTCATTGAGGAGGGCGAATGGGTTCTCCGGGTAACGAAGCAGTCCGGAACCGGACGGTATGATAAGATCGTTACCATGATCGAGCAGTCGGAGCGGCTGAAATCCGCAGTGGAAAACCAGGCGTCCAGCCTGGCGGACAAGCTGGTTCCTTATACCCTTGTGGGCAGCGGACTGGTATATCTGATGACGAGAAATGTGACAAGGGCGCTTTCTGTGCTCATGGTCGATTTTTCCTGTGCGCTGAAGCTGTCCATGCCGCTGGCGGTGCTCTCGGCGATGCGTGAGGCAAGCACCTGCCATGCCACGGTTAAAGGTGGGAAATATATGGAAGCGCTGGCAAAGGCAGACACCATCGTGTTCGATAAGACAGGAACTCTGACGTATGCAAGTCCTGTCGTGGCGAAGATCGTGACCTTTGGCGGACGGAAAGAAGATGATATGCTGCGTCTGGCAGCCTGCCTGGAGGAGCATTTCCCTCATTCCATGGCCAATGCGGTGGTACAGGCGGCAAAAGAGCGCGGACTTGCCCATGAAGAGATGCATTCCCAGGTTCAGTATCTGGTGGCCCATGGGATCGCCAGTACGGTTGGCGGGAAAAAGGTCATCATCGGAAGTCATCATTTTGTATTCGAGGATGAGGGCTGTGTGATCAAGCCGGAGGAGCAGGAGGCCTTTGACAGTCTTCCGGTGCAGTACAGCCATCTGTATCTTGCCATTGCCGGAGAACTGGCGGCAGTCATCTGTATCGCGGATCCTCTCCGGGAAGAGGCGGCAGACGCCGTAAAGGCACTGAAGGCTCTTGGAATCAAAAAGACAGTTATGCTCACCGGCGACAGCGAGCGGACGGCAGCAGCCATTGCCGCACAGGTCGGTGTGGATGAGTATCGTTCCGAGGTACTGCCTGAGGACAAGGCAAACTTCGTGGAGGCAGAACGGAAGGCCGGTCATGCGGTCATTATGCTTGGCGACGGCATTAACGATTCTCCGGCGCTTTCTGCGGCAGATGTAGGAATTGCGGTCAACAGCGGTGCGGCCATCGCCAGAGAAATTGCCGACGTGACCATCGCGGCAGACGATCTGTTTGAGCTGGTAAATCTTCGGAAATTATCGGATGCACTGATGAAGCGAATCCATTCCAATTACCGGTTTGTCATCGGCTTCAACGGCGCTCTGATTGGTCTTGGTGCAGTCGGAGTGTTACAGCCGGCCACATCGGCATTATTACATAATGCGTCTACCCTGGGCGTCAGCCTGCGGAGCATGACGAATCTTCTGGATTAGGCCGGGGATTCAAGGAAAACAAAAGAGGTGCGGTTCCGGAAATGGAATCGCACCTTTCTGGGTTCATAGGAAAGTGTGTCCTGTGAAACAAGCATAAAGGGCATTGTGAAATCGAAATCCTATAAAAGCTGGCTGGGATGCGTCCCGTTCTGTCAGATCAGAGCAGTCAGTTCTTCTTTTGAGCAGAATCCGATTGTTTTTCCGGCGGGCTCACCGTTCTTGAAGCAGATTACGGTGGGAATGCTGACAACATGATACTTCATGGCAAGTCCCATCTGTTCATCAACATTCACTTTTCCAACCTTTACCTTTCCCTGATACTCGTCGGCGATCTCCGCAACGGTCGGCGCCAGCATTTTACAGGGGCCGCACCAGTCTGCCCAGAAGTCTACCAGGACCGGCAGATCCGACTGCAGTACTTCTTTCTCAAAATTCAGTTCGGTAAGTGTAATTTCAGACATGATAATCATCCTTTCATAAAGTCGGCAGAGGTTCCTCGTCAGCCTTTATAATAGAGCATACAGTGACAAAATCCCTTAAAGTCCGGATCTTTGATCTGTTCCCGGAACTCCCTGCACATACACTTGTTGTCCTCCGTTCGTTCCAGCCGGCAGGGACAGTATCCGCCGGTCCGTTTGAGCCCTTCTTTTACGGTCCGTACGATCTCAGCATCGGGATTCAACGTTACCTTCATGAATACAGCACCTCCTTTTCTTCATCATACCCCAGTGGGGCATGAGCGTCAAGGGGAGATTTACAGCCGGCAGTATGTTTCCGGCCGGTCTCTTGCAGACCGTCGGAAAGAGTGGTAGACTGATAAGAAAAATGACGAAAAAGAGGATAACGGATGGAGCTGGAGAAGGCACTTGAAAAATTTTGTCCCTGGAATGAGCAGGAAGCGCGGGATCAGGAGGAAATCCTGGCCCGGCTGGCGCGGGGAGAAGCGTTATATACGAGAGAGAATACTGCCGCCCATGTTACGGCATCCGGCTGGGTGGTGAGCCCGGATCGGAAACAGGTTCTTATGGCCTACCATAACCTGTATGATTCCTGGGCCTGGCTGGGTGGTCATGCAGATGGGGAGCGGGATCTGCTGAAAACAGCTATGAGGGAGGTCATGGAAGAAAGCGGACTTACAGAAGTGAAACCGGTGTCGGAGGAAATCTATTCGGTGGAGATCCTGACCGTTAACGGCCACGAAAAGCATGGAAGCTATGTGTCTTCGCATCTGCATCTGAATGTTACATATCTGCTGGAGGCGGATCCGGCGCTTCCGGTGCACAATAAACCGGATGAAAACAGCCGTGTGGCATGGTTTTCCCTGGAAGAAGCGGTGAAACGCTCCAGCGAGCCATGGATTCGGGAGCGGATCTATAAGAAATTGAATGAGAAACTGAAATAGAGGCGCGCGATCCTCTGTCTGAGGCTGTATGGGCGTTCCGCGTATTGATATAAGGTTGATTTATAAATGTAAGCTCGCAGGCCACAGACCATCCTGCATATGCAGGCTGTCGTCTCGCGCGCAGAAGCGCGCGATCCTTTGTCTGAGGCTGTATGGGCGTTCCGCCCATACAAAAAGTCAGAAACAGCCACTGGCAAATGCATTTGCCGATGGCTGTTTCTACCTTTTTCTGCGTGCTTAACTTATTTTTCAAAGTATGCCGCGACTTTTTCCATATCTTCGATGATGGGCAGGTGCTGAGGACAGATGCTTTCGCACTGACCGCAGGCAATGCAGTCGCTTGCTTTGCCGAAGATGGTGGTCAGGCGGTTATAGTAGGAGCCCTGAGGGGTCCACCATTTGCTCTTGATTTCCTGCTTGTCGGCGTTGTAAAGAGAGAAATACTTGGGAATCGGAATGTTCATGGGGCAGCCGTCGGTACAGTAGGAGCAGCCGGTGCAGGGAATCGCGATGTTTGCGTTGAGGGCTGCTACTGCCTTGTCGATGAGTCTGTATTCTTCCTCATTTAAGGGCTTCAGATCCATCATGTAGGAGGTGTTGTCGTCTACCTGTGCAACGTTGCTCATGCCGCTTAAAACGATCTCCACATTTTCCAGACTGGCAGCAAAACGGATCGCCCAGGAAGGAATGGATGCATCGGGATCATACGCCCGGAACAGATCCTCCACCGTATCGGGAACCTGAGCAAGCGTGCCGCCTTTGACGGGTTCCATGACGAAGACGGGTTTTCCATGTTTCTTTGCCACATCGTAGCACTTATGGGACTGGACACCGGCGCTGTCCCAGTCAAGATAGTTTAACTGGAGCTGAACAAATTCCATTTCTGGATGAAGAGTCAGGATCTCGTCTAAAAGCTCCGGGGTATCATGGAAGGAGAAGCCCATTTTCTTCACAAGGCCCTGCTCCTTCTTTTCCTTTAACCAGGTAAAGCAGTCCAGTTCGTTGTAGACTTTATAGAAATCAGAACCGCAGTCATGGAGCAGGTAATAATCGAAATACTCCACGCCTGTCTTGCGGCGCTGTTCGTTGAAGACCGCATCCCGGTCTTCTTTTGTTTTAATGAAACTGGCATGAAGCTTATCGGCCAGGGTAAAGCTGTCGCGGGGATGACGATCCACTAAAGCAGTCTTGACTGCGTTTTCACTCTTGAAGGCGCAGTACATCCAGGCAGTATCAAAATAAGTAAAGCCGCGTTCCAGGAAGAGATCCACCATCTGACAGACCTGGGGAATATCAATGGCGCCACGGTCGTTAGGATCAAGAGAAGGGAGCCGCATAAGGCCGAATCCGAGTTTTTTCTTATTCATGTCAAAATCCTCCTATCATAGTTGGCGGGTATGTGAGTCCGACAGCAGCCTTAACCGAAATGACCAAAGCCAGATAAAGCGCCGTATAGATTCATTATAATAGAAGAACAGGGAAAGGAAAATAGAAAATCCTGTAAAAACAGAAAAAGTCAGGAAACAGTCAGGAACTGAGCTGGCTTCATAGAAACAGCAGGAAGCAGGGCGGGGGCTTGTACGGACTGATAAAGTATGATAAAATGACCGTATTGTGGCTTCGGTAAGGAAGCCGGACAGCAGGAGCGCCGTGAAGGCACCGGACAGAAGATCAGGAAAAGACGGGAGAACGAGTGGTGGGAGAACAGAATACACATATTCATATCAGGGAAGACGGAACGGTAATCCGCCACAGTCACGGACCCGGAGGAAATGGTGAGCCGATGGCACACGGCCAGATTATGGCCTCCGATGAGGCGGCACCCAGGGTCAGCAGTGTGCATTTTCATGAAGACGGCGGACATGTGCATGCGGAGGAGACTCTGCGGATGACGGGGCACAGCCATGAGCAGGAGGAGGAAGCAGAGCATACCCATATCCATACGCACGGCGGCCATCCCCATGTCCACACGAATACCAAGGCAGTGCTGAACCGGATCAGCAGGGCCATCGGGCATCTGGAATCCATCAAGCGCATGGTGGAGGAGGGCAGGGACTGCAGTGAGGTCCTGATCCAGCTTTCGGCGGTGAAATCTGCCATTAACAACACCGGAAAGGTGATCCTTCAGGATCACATTGAGCACTGTATTGTTGATGCGGTGGAATCGGGTGACCGGGAGGTTCTGATCGAGCTGGAAAAGGCTATCGATCGATTTATTAAATAGACTGGGCGGTGAATTGTTTGCATTATATTGTGATGGATCTGGAGTGGAACCAGAGCCCGAGAGGAAGAGCCGGAAAATGCGGAGATATGCCCTTTGAGATCATAGAGATCGGCGCGGTAAAGCTGGATGAGCAGCTTCAGGAGGTCGGACAGTTTCATGAGTTTATCAAACCGGCGGTCTACCGTCAGCTTCATTATAAGACAAAGGAGATCCTGAATCTGGATGTGAAGGAGCTGGAGCAGTGCCGTGGGTTTAAGCCGGTGATCCGGGATTTCCTGGACTGGTGCGGCGACGATTATCTGATCTGTACCTGGGGTTCCATGGATCTGACGGAGCTTCAGCGCAATCTTTCACATTTTCATCAGAAAAATCCATTTCCAAAGCTGGCATTTTATTATGATATCCAGAAGCTTTACAGCCTTCTTTACAGCGATGGGAAAGACCGCTGTTCTCTGAAAACAGCAGTGGAACAGCTTGGAATCCCGGAGGACATTCCGTTTCATCGGGCCATCGATGATACGATTTATACGGTCCGTGTTATGCAGAAGATGGATCTGGAGGCGGTAAAGCAGTATATTTCCGTGGACTATTTCCTTCTGCCGGATAAAAAAGAAGAGGAGCTTTCGCTGGTGTTTGACCGATATGCCAAGAGCGTGTCCCGTGTGTTTTCCACCAGGGAGGAGGCCATGGCTGACCGGGAGATCACTTCAACGCAGTGCTACTGCTGCGGAAGAAGACTGCGGAAAAAGATCCGCTGGTTTATGATCGGCGGAAAGAATTATCTGTGCCTGGCATATTGCCCGGAGCATGGCTACATGAAGGGAAAGCTTCGGATTAAAAAGGCGGAGCACGGCGGAGTCTTTGTGGTAAAGACGCTGAAGCTGATCAATGAAGAGCAGGCAGAGCTGGTACGCCAGAGGAAGAAAGAAATCGAAAAGAAAAAGAGACAGAAATAAAACCACAGGATCTTTCCGGGAACGCCGCAGGGCGGGAGAGATTCTGTGGTTTGTTTCATGCTGTTATGAAATAAGAGCCAGGATCAGCCAGTTATTTTCGGTCAATATAGCTGTCCTTTTTGCTGAGATAGTGCCGGGTTCCCCGACGGCGCTTTTTATAGGCCTGCTTTGTCTGTGAGATCCGGTTTGCCCGGTGGTTTCGGGAGCTGCGGTTACGCAGATACAGAATCAGAAGAACAAGCAGGATCAGAACCAACAGAATCAGAATGACCAGGAGCCAGACGGGAAAGCCGGAACGGCTCCTTTTTACAGTGGGAGTATCCGGGCCGGAGAGCGTTTCCGGTGTGGTTTCATGGGTCTGGGAACCCGAGTTCGCAGCCGGCGAAAAGCTTACGGTTCCGGTTCCGAGACAGACACCATTATAGCGGTATGCTACGGTTCCGATGGTCGTGGAATCCATGGAAGCCTGCTGGCTGGCGGGAAACAGCGTCACGGCAGCATTGAGGCTGTCTGCGGTGATCCCGTCTGGAAGAACTGCCCAGTTATCGCTGTTAAGAGAAAGGGTTCCGGTTTCCGGGTCCAGTGCGGCCTGAGCCAGAACCGCTTCCCTTACGGCCTCCAGGGCAGCAGCGCTTCCGCTCATGTCACTGGCCGAGAAATGCTCAAAACCGTAGTTGAACATGGCGATGGTATCATCATAATGCTTCCAGTTGGATTTTAAGGAAACGGCGATCAGCTCCAGGTCACCGCGTTTTGCATAGGTGACGAGGGTGTTTCCGGCCTCCGGTGTGAAGCCGGTTTTTCCGGAAACGGTGCCTTCATAGGTGTAATCCGATTCGCACATCATCTTGTGAGTCTGCTTCAGATACCGGGTTTCTGCTGTTTTGTTGGTAGGCGGGATTTGATATTTGTCTGCGGAGGAGATGGCGGTAAAGGTTTCGTTGTCCACCAGTGCCTGCATGATCCTGGCCATGTCGTGGGCAGTGGTGTAATGGTTCTCATCATGAAGCCCGTTGGCGTTGATGAAATGGGTGTCGGTGCAGCCAATCTGAGCTGCGCGGTTATTCATCATTTCGGCAAAGGCACTCATGCTTCCGGCCACATGCTCCGCCAGCCCGTTGGCAACCTCGTTGGCGGATTTTAAGAGAAGGGCATAGAGACATTGCTCCACGGTCAGCTCTTCTCCCTCCTGGACACCGATATGGCTGGAATCTGCTTCGATACTGTAAACTGCTGCATGAGAAAAGGTAACGGTTTCATCAAGGGAACAGTTTTCCAGAACCAGCAGAGCGGTCATAAGCTTGGTGATGCTGGCCGGATACATACGCTGTTCTCCGTGTTTGCTGAATAGAACGGTTCCGGTGCGGGCGTCCATGAGAAGTCCTGCTTCCGCCTGGAGCACAGGTCCCTCCGGCCACTGGGAAAGCGTCGAGGGTGATGCTTCCTCCCCGGAATCCTGCGATGCCAGAACCGGAACCGCAGTAAAAACAGAAACTGCCGCGATCAGCAGGCAGAACAGTTTTCGGATTGATTTCATGCTGATAGACTCCTTTATGATTTGGTGCGGAGACATAGGCGGCGCAGGACAGGACCAGGTTCAGAGAAAAAATGTCCGGTCAGCCTGGAAAGTATCAGGTGGGAGTTGCCCCCGCTTTTGAAATAGATTATAATGGAAAAACGGGCTTCTGGCAAGTCAAACGGGGGATCCGGTGGGAGTTTGGAGGCCTGAAAACGGGAAAATGCGAGGAAAATGTCACATGAGACTGAGAAACGTGAAAGGAGCCAGGGAGGAGCTGGCAGAAAGCGTCTATGTAATAGAAACGCCGCAGGAGCATAAGGGTGGCTGGAACAAGGTATTTGGAAACGATCATCCGATCCGGATCGAGATCGGTATGGGAAAGGGGATTTTTCTTCTGACACTGGCGAAGCAGAACCCGGATATCAACTATGTGGGGATTGAGATGTATGCCAGCGTGCTGGTGCGTGCCGTCCAGAAACTGGAGGAAAAGGCAGGAGAGTGCGAAAACACGGTGGAAACACCGGACAGGACAGAGACTGATCCGGCGGAGGAATGCAGACCTGCCGCGGAGACGATGACGCTTCCCAATCTGCGGTTGTTAAATATGCCGGCGGAATATCTGGATCAGGTTTTTGCTCCGGGCGAGGTGGAGCGGATCTATTTAAACTTTTCCGATCCCTGGCCCAAGGCCCGTCATGCCAAGCGCCGCCTAACCTCACCGGCGTTCCTGGCACGTTATCGATCCTATCTGGCGCCGGAGGGGCTTCTGGAATTCAAGACCGACAACCGGCCGCTGTTTGATTTTTCGCTGGAATCGGTGCAGGAGAGCGGCTGGCGGCTTCTCTCCCATACATTCGATCTTCATCATGATCCGGAGCTTTGCGCAGGAAATGTTATGACGGAGTATGAGCGGAAATTTTCGGAAAAAGGCCAGCCCATCTGCAAGCTGACCGCAAAGCAGCCGACTGCATAAGATAAGAAGAAAGCTGCTTCGGGAGCGTATCATGAAGCACAGACGCTGTTTAAAGGAAAAGCTGTTTTTTATCTGTTACAATAAGCGGGAGCTGAACCGGCGGGCCATGAGGATCAAGCGGGCGCTGGATGAGGTAAACCGGATCCTGGATGGCGGCTGCGGCTGCCGGTAGGAAGCCCCTGCTGTTCCATGAACCGTCAGGAGGGGCGGAGAAGCTTCCGTCTCAGACCTGTTCTTTGGGCATTTCGTGAAAAATGTTCAAAAATTACACACTGAAAGCTCTGTGTCCGATTTTCCGGCACGGAGCTTTTTCTGTCTGTGGTAAAGATCGGGAATGCGGATATAATAAGGGCATAAACAAAAACGAAACGACAGTATCAGATGACAGGAGGTTTTCGCTATGTATTATTCCGCAGGAACATATGAAGCTTTCGCACATCCCGAAAAGCCGAAGGATGTCGATAAAAAATCAGCATATATCATCGGAACCGGACTTGCAGGCCTGACTGCAGCGTTTTATCTGGTCCGTGACGGGCAGATGAAAGGAGAAAAGATCCATCTTCTTGAAAAGCTGGAGCTGGCAGGAGGAAGCTGTGATGGACGCAAGGATGTGACAAAGGGCTTTTTCATGAGAGGCGGCCGCGAGATGGACAACCATTTTGAGGTTATGTGGGATACATTCCGCGATGTGCCGTCCATCGAAACACCGGGCGTTTCGGTGCTGGACGAGTATTACTGGCTCAACAAGCATGATCCCAATTATTCCCTCTGCCGTGCAACTGTGGGGCGCGGACAGGATGCCCATACCGACCGGAAGTTTAACCTGGATAAGAAATCAGCCATGGCACTCTCTAGGCTGTTTATGACTCCGGAGAAGGAGCTGGAGGATAAGAAAATCTCCGATGTGCTGCCGGATTCCTTTTGGGAGACCAATTTCTGGCTGTACTGGCAGACCATGTTCGCATTCCAGCGCTGGTCCAGTGCTCTGGAGATGAAGCGGTATCTCTGCCGTTATGTGCACCACATCGATGGACTTCCGGATTTCAGCGCACTGCGGTTCACCAAATATAACCAGTATGAGAGCATGATCCTGCCGTTAGTAAAGTATCTGGAGGCACATGGTGTTCAGATTGAATACGGCATGGATGTAAAAAATGTAATCTTTGAGACCGAGGGCAGCAAAAAGACCGCAAAGCAGATCGTGTATGAGAAGTGCGGAACGCAGCAGACCATTGATCTGACGGAGAATGATCTGGTGTTCATCACCAACGGCTGCTGTACTGATTCCTCCTGCTATGGCGACCAGAACCATGCACCGGATCTCAGCGGATTAAAGAACGGCTGTGGTGAATCCTGGGATATGTGGAAGGCCATTGCGGCCCAGGCATCGGACGGATCCTTTGGAAATCCGGAGGCGTTCTGCAATGACATTGATGCGACAAACTGGATGAGTGCAACGGTGGCAACCTCCGATGAGCGGATCATAAAGCATATCATGGATATCTGCAAGCGTGATCCCCGAAGCGGAAGGGTGACCACCGGAGGAATTGTGACGGTCAAGGACAGCACGGAAAACTGGTATCTTTCCTGGACCATCAACCGCCAGCCCCAGTTCAAGTCCCAGGATAAGAACATGGTGCTGATCTGGCTTTATGCCCTGAATACCAACAAGGAAGGCAATTATGTGAAGAAGGCAATGCGGGACTGCACCGGTGAGGAGGTTTGCAGCGAGTGGCTGTATCATATCGGAGTTCCGGAAGCGGAGATCGCAGATCTGGCGAAAAACGCCTGCAATACGACCACCTGTTTCATGCCTTATATCAACGCGTTCTTCCAGCCCAGAAAGAATGAGGACCGGCCTCATGTTGTACCGGACGGCGCTGTAAACTTTGCGTTCATCGGCCAGTTCGCCGAGACGCCCCGCGACACCATCTTCACAACCGAATATTCCATGAGAACCGGTATGGAAGCAGTTTATACACTGCTGGATGTTGACCGCGGCGTACCGGAGGTCTGGGGCAGCAAGTACGATGTGCGGGAGCTTCTGCGGGCCTGCTATTACGCCATCGACAAAAAGCCCCTGGCAGAAGCCGACCTGTCCCTGATGGAGCGAGAGGCATTAAAGATTGCACTGAAAAAGATAAAGGGAACCGATCTGGAGATTTTATTAAAAGAAAGCGGATTGGTGAAATAGAAAGGAACGGGGAGCAGCGTGTATGGCGCTGCTCCCCGTTTTAATGACCCGGAATCAGAGCGTCAGGCCTCAGCCCAGCCAGCAGCGCTGTCTGCCGCCGCATTGAGCGGTTAGCTCTTGCGGCGTTGCCTGAGGCTGAATGGGCGTTCCGCCCATTCTCCGAAAAGTCCATATACACCACAGCAAATAAATTTGCGTGGTGCACATGGATTTTTCGATGACGCTCGGAACTGTGGGCACAAAAAAACACCGTCCCCGATGTCATTTCATCGAAAACAGTGCTTTGCGTGCGCCTCCAGGGGCTCGAACCCTGGACACCCTGATTAAGAGTCAGGTGCTCTACCAACTGAGCTAGAAGCGCATATTCTGTTGTGTGCTTCGGTGTGTTTCCTGAGCACGAAAATCATTATATATCATGTTTCGGGAAAATGCAAGCCTTTTTTAATATTTTTTTCAAAAATTTTAAGCTGTGTTCCGAACGTCAGATAAGCACAACCCGCTTATCAAGCCTGAAAGCAAATGGGAAGTATCCATACTGCTCCACGAATATACGGATGAGCAGGTCGTGCAGAAGCTAAAATGTGAGCAACATTGAAAAATTCAGGACGAACACATAGCATTATTCTACTTTTATCATGCGGTAACCCACACCGATATGTGTTTGGATGTATTGTGGAGATTCGTCTGTTGGTTCCAGCTTTTTCCGCAATGTCGCCATAAATACCCGCAGGGAAGCGACATCATTATCCCAACTGCGCCCCCAGATATTTTGCGTGAGAAAAGTATGGGTTAGTACCTTGCCAACATTTTTGGACAGCAGGCACAAAAGCTTATATTCGATAGGCGTCAGGTGCAGTTCGGATTCTCCAAGATAAGCACATCCCCCAGCATAATCCACCTTCAGCTCACCATTCACAAATACAGAACTGGCGGTTACCATTTCCGCTGTCATCAGGGCGAGTCTGCGCTGAGTTACCCGAAGTCGGGCCAATAGTTCTTCTACGGAAAAAGGCTTTGTCAAATAATCATCCGCCCCGGCATCCAGCGCCTGGATTTTATCATTATCCTCGCTGCGGGCGCTTATTACAATAATCGGGACATTGGACCAGGAGCGAACTGTTTGAATGACCTGAACGCCATCCATATCCGGCAGCCCCAAATCCAGTAAGATGATTTCAGGATTGTGCGATGTGGCCTCCATAATGGCTGTTGAACCATTCGGTGCTGCTATATAACGATAATCATTTGTTTTTAAAGTGGTTGTAATGAGATTTCGTACAGACAGGTCATCCTCAACCACTAATATCAAAGGTTTATTCATGAAGTTCTACCTCCCCGGCGGGTAATGTAAATGTAAATACAGAGCCATTTGGCTGATTGTCTGATACGGAGATTGTGCCGCCATGGGCAGTCACAATAGATTTACAGAGGGACAGGCCTAATCCAAGGCTTCTGCGGCTGTCGATCACTTTATTGGCTCCACTATAAAACATGTCGAAAATATGGGGCTTCTGCGCATCGGGAATCCCCGGGCCGTTGTCGGAAACAGAAACTGTGACCCATTGATCCTTCTGATCGGTGTGTATTTCAATTACTGAACCGGCAGGGGTATATTTGATGGCGTTGTCCACTAAATTGATAATCACCTGAACGATCAGCTTAGCGTCAATGTGGGCAAGGATGAAGTCTTTGGTGCTGGTCACACGAATCGTGTACTCTTTGCTTTTTCTGTTGATATGCTTCAGAGCTTCGGAAACTACCTCATCCATGAGTTCGATACTCCGGGTAAGATTGACCTGTTTGCCTTCAATTCGTGTGATTGCCAACAGATTTTCGACCAGATTGATCAACCACATGGAATCGTCATAAATATCAGTAAAGGTTTGCTCCTTTAGCGAATCGTCCATCTTTTTATAATTTGCAAGCAAATTTCCTGCGTTGCCGGCAATTGCTGTCAAAGGAGTCCGAAGATCATGAGAGATTGCCCGCAGCAGGTTGGCACGGAGCTGTTCATTTTCTGCCAGGACAGCCGCCTCTTTCTTCTCTCTGGCATTTTTGATATTTTCGAGTGCCAAGGCGCATTCGCCAAGAATAGAAAGCAGCACGCTGTTTTCAAAAGAGTCCAACGGAATGCCGTTCACAGCAACGCCGGCTACTCCGTATACATGCTGGTTAACTCGAATCGCAAGGTATAGACACTTTGCGCTGGATAAAGTATCGGTTGTTGCCCCTGCATGCTTGTTGTTTCGGAAGACCCAATCGGCGACTGCTTTCTCATTCTCAGAAATCAAACACTCTTGAGTGCTATGAATAGTACGAAAAATATTGGGGGCGGCAAGCTCTTTACCGTTAGACTGGTAGACGATGATATCTTTTTTCAGCAGCTTCATGAGCTGCTCTGCTGTAACGGTGATCACCGCATTCTCATCCTGCTCTTTTTGCAGAAGCTGATTGGTTTCAAAGAGAATCTTTGTACGGTAAGCTGTATGGGCAGATTGTTTTGCATTTTCTTTCAGCCGGGTAGCAAGAGAGCCGGAGAGCAACGTTGCCGTAAACATAATGCTAAAGGTAACAATATAGTTCGGATCGTCAAAGTGAAATGTCAGTCTCGGAGTGGTAAAAAAGAAATTGAATACCAACACGCTGACAATCGAGGTCAGAATCCCGCATAGGCGGTTGGATGTGATCACGGCGGTCACAAGTACGCCTAATATGTAGACTGCAACAATATTACTCTCTGTGAAACCCAAGGCATCAAAACTACAGCCAATGAGTGTAGCTGCCAGCAATACGAGTATACTTTTCAGAACATCCCGCAGGGGCATTGTTTCGATCTGTGCCTTTTTCTTTTTTTCCTGATAACCGGAACCTGTGCTGGCGTCCGGGATCACATGAATATCCAAATTCGGTGCGCTGGAAATCAGGCGTTCTGTCAAGGTAGGCTTGCTGAAGAAATTCTTTCGTGTAATAGTACTACGTCCGATTACGATTTTGGAGATACCGGAAAGACGGGAAAATTCTGCAATTTGATAAGGCACGTCATCGCCATAACATGTCTCTATCGTAGCGCCAAGCTGCTGAGCCAACCGTTTATTGTATTGCAGCCGCTTTTTATCTTCGTCACTCATCGATGCTGTGTTGGGTGTTTCCACATAAAGGGCGGTAAATGTTCCTCGGAATGCTCTTGCCATTCTGGCAGCAGTCCGGATGATTTTTGCGTTGGATGGCGATGAGGAAAGACATGCCAGAATGCGCTCGTCTGTATGGTAATCACCCCGGCTCTGTACTCTGGCTCGTTCTGTCAGCAGATTTACCCGGTCGGCGCACCGGCGAAGGGCAATTTCCCGTAATGCAGTCAGATTTTCAACCGTGAAGAAATTAACAATGGCTCGCTGCGCCTGATCCTCCCGGTACACATTTCCACTTGCCAGTCGTTCTAACAACTCCGCAGGTTCAATATCCACCAGTTCCACCTGATCCGCCTGATCAAAGGCGGAATCCGGAATACGCTCCCGCACAAGAATGCCGGTGATGGAGGCCACAGTATCGTTAAGACTCTCGATATGTTGGACATTGACCGTCGTATAGACGTCCATTCCGGCGTTCAGTAGTTCCTGCACATCCTGATACCGCTTCGTGTGGCGGCTGCCTTTTGCATTGGTATGGGCATACTCATCAATCAAAATGAGCTGAGGCTTCCGTTTTAACGCGGCGTCAATATCAAATTCACAAAGCATCATTCCCTCATAGGCAATTTGCTTCACCGGGAGCTGCTCCAGACCGTCCAGAAGTGCCAAAGTCTGAGGCCGGGCATGGGGCTCTATGTAACCGGCAACCACATCGACGCCACGCTCTTTGGCTTGATGAGCCGCTTGAAGCATCGCATAGGTCTTTCCGACACCTGCGGCATAGCCGAAAAAGATTTTAAGTTTTCCCTGCTTCTTAGTGGATGTATTGCTGCAAATCGCACGAAGAAGCTGATCCGGATTTTGTCTTGGCAGTTCCATTTTATCCCTTCCTATCCGTCATTTAAGTAAGAGCGCTCTCTCTTTTTCCATTATAACACACAAGATCAACATTTACATCTGCGACTGATTTACGGCAAATCGGTTCAGGTATCCGGCAAAAGAATTGATTACGGATGATTTTTCCGAATTCCTCCACAGTGCTTTTTGCGTAATGGGATTCTGGGTGATCGGGTCAATGGGCAAGTCAGTATATTTCATCAGAACCGGGGAGCAGCAAAGAAATAGCGTCCGTGCATGATAAAGAGTCATTTCTGATACAATGGTATTTTCCGGTAAAAAAATCATATCCAATCTGTGCATTTCCAGTTCTTCGCATAGCTCCCAGTCTTCCCCGCTGAGAATATGGATAGAGACATCCGGATGCTGTTTTCCGTAAGCTTCGAAAACATCTGAGAGGCTGTCTGCTATGAAGGGGTTAGAAAAACCAATTCGCAAACTGTTTTCATCGTAAGTCAGGAGATGATCCTGCCCATTCCAATTGTTTTCCAGAAAAGCATCCAGCTTTTTCATCAGAAAATAGCCAAAAATAAATACAGCTGATGTGCTTACAAGCAAAAGAACGATCTTCATGGGCTTACCTCCAACTTCTTTTTGACAGCACCACTCTCATAATTGCAAGTTTCTTTTAAGTCCCTTTATTTGTTTTTAATCAATCATAGATCAAAGTGGGTAAAGAGTGTACAAGAGAAGACGAATCCGTATTAAGACCGTCTAAAGATACGGAAAGGATTCTCTGTTAGCATGAGTTTGCACTGGAAAGCATAATTTTGCTGGGTTCACTTCATTTTTTCAGGATACCGTCCAGCATCAGATTGACCTCCAGTACATTGACGGTCTCCTCGCCAAAGATGCCAAGGAATCGTCCGTCGGTACACTTCTGGATGATTTTACGTACTTCATCTTCGGTCATATTATTTGCCTTTGCAATGCGTGCTACCTGATACTCCGCTGCTGCCGGGGAAATATGGGGATCAAGCCCACTGCCGGAACAGGTAACAAGGTCCACAGGAACGGCAGTATCGTTCATGGCCGGGTCAGCAGCCCGGAGCTTTTCTACACGCTCTGCCACAAGCTGTGCATATTCCTCACTTGCCGGAGAGAGGTTGGAGGGAGCGGCATACATCAGTGCCTTTCCGTTTTCATCCGTATAGGTTGAAACATCAATATTCATAATACGCCCCCACATATGGGCGTCATCTGTATATTGCTGCCCAAGTAATTCACAGCCATATTTTTTTCCATCTACTTCAATGATGCTTCCATTGGCATTGGACGGGAAAATAAGCTGAGCAATTCCTGTGACAATGCCTGTATAAACCACGCCGCACAGCAGTGTAAAAATCAGAAAGATCATTGCCGCTTTCGGCAGTACATTTTTTATTGTTTTCATGACAGATACCTCCTCAAATCAGCCCGGTAAAGACCAGCAGAACATCAATCAGTTTCACAAAGATAAATGGAGCCGCCAGACCGCCCAGACCATAAACCAACAGGTTCCGAGACAGCAGTTTTCCGGCGGAAACTTCACGGTATTTCACACCTTTCAGCGCCAATGGAATGAGCGCAATAATGATGAGTGCATTATAAATAATCGCAGAGAGGACAGCACTTTGCGGGGAATGCAGTCCCATAATATTCAGAGCAGACAAACCAGGATAAAGTCCCATAAACAGTGCCGGAATAATGGCAAAATATTTTGCCACATCATTGGCGATGGAGAAGGTGGTCAGGCTGCCTCGTGTCATCAAAAGCTGTTTACCAATGCGTACAATATCGATGAGCTTTGTGGGAGAAGAGTCCAGATCCACCATGTTGCCTGCTTCTTTTGCTGCCTGTGTGCCGCTGTTCATGGCAACTGCAACGTCTGCCTGTGCCAGAGCCGGAGCATCATTTGTGCCGTCGCCGGTCATGGCAACCAAATGTCCCTTGGACTGAAAATCACGAATCATTGCCAGCTTTCCTTCCGGTGTTGCTTCCGCAAGGAAGTCATCCACACCGGCCTCGGCAGCGATGGCCGCAGCCGTGATTGGATTGTCACCGGTGATCATAATGGTCTTGATTCCCATTTTCCGTAGGTCTGCGAATTTCTCTTTCACGCCCTGCTTGATAATATCCTTCAGATAGATAACTCCGAGAATCTTGTGATTCTTTGCCACAACCAGAGGTGTGCCGCCCTTGGATGCAATCGATTTGACAACTCGATCACAGTCCGGGGAATACGTACCGCCTGCGTGAGTCACATAACTCTGTATGGCATCTGCTGCACCCTTACGGATTTCGTTTCCGTCAAAGTCTACACCACTCATACGGGTCACGGCAGTAAAGGGGATAAAGTGCAGATTCTTATTCTGAAGGCTTCTTCCCCGAATTCCAAATTGCTCCTTTGCCAGCACAACAACGCTTCTGCCCTCAGGGGTTTCATCTGCCAGAGAAGAAAGCTGAGCGGCATCTGCCAGTTCCTGAACATCTACGCCATCCACCGGAATGAATTCCGATGCCTGCCGATTGCCCAGGGTGATGGTTCCTGTTTTATCTAACATCAGGATGTCTACATCCCCGGCAGCTTCAATGGCACGTCCACTCATAGCCAGAACATTTGCCTGATTCAGCCTTGACATACCGGCAATACCGATGGAGGAAAGTAATGCACCAATGGTAGTAGGAGCAAGGCATACCAGCAGCGCTACCAGAGTTGTTACAGAGGTTGGATTCTCAATTCCTGCCAGCTTTGCAGAAAAAATGGAATAAGTGTAGAGGGAGACTGTCACCAAAATAAAGATGATGGACAAGGCTACCAGAAAAATCTGCAAAGCAATTTCGTTGGGCGTCTTTTTCCGGGCAGCACCTTCTACCATCGCAATCATTTTGTCCAGAAAACTTTCTCCGGCTTCGTTGGTTACTCTGACAAGAATCCAGTCCGACAGTACCGTGGTGCCGCCGGTCACAGCGCTGCGGTCGCCGCCTGCCTCACGAATTACAGGAGCGGATTCTCCGGTGATGGCGCTTTCATCCACAGATGCCGCACCTTCTACGACTTCGCCGTCTGCCGGAATCTGCTCGCCGGCTTTGACGATCACCAGGTCCCCCTTTTTCAGCAAGGTGGAGGGAACCACGGTCACGCTGTCCTTCTGCGATACGGAGGGAATTCTATGTGCGTCCACATCCTTACGGGATGCCCGGAGAGAATCTGCCTGTGCTTTACCGCGGCCTTCTGCAATGGCCTCGGCAAAGTTGGCAAATAATACGGTAAACCAAAGGATAACGGCAATCGCCAGTGTATATCCGCTTGGAGCATCCTTCAACCCGAACAGGGACACCACCCAAAGGCTGCTGGTCAAGATCGCAGACACAAAAACCAGAAACATGACCGGGTTTTTTGCCTGTGTTTTCGGACTTAATTTCACAAAAGAATCTTTAATTGCCCTGCCGAGCATTTTCCGGTCGGCAAAAGCACTTTTCTGTTTTGTACTCATATCTGTAAACCTCCTTTACGCAATGCTGCCAAAGAACTCAGCAAGTGGACCAAGGGCAAGTGCCGGGAAGAAGCTCAGCGCACCGATCAGCAATACCACAACAATCAGCAGGAAAACAAACACTCCATTTGTCGTAGACAAGGTGCCGGCAGTCGTGGCAATTTTCTTTTTTCCGGCCAGACTACCTGCGATTGCAAGTGTGCCGATGATGGGCAGAAACCGGGCAAAGAGCATCATCAGTCCCAGACTTACATTCAAAAATACGGTATTCGCATTGAAACCGGCAAAGGCAGAGCCGTTATTGCCGCCACAGGATGAGTAGGCATACAGCATTTCAGAGAAACCGTGGGCGCCGCCGTTGTTCAGGCTATTCATGACAGAGGGCACTACAGCGGCAAGACCACTGCCGACCAGAATTGCAATGGGCGTTGCAAGACAAACCAGTACCGACCATTTCATCTCATAAGGCTCAATTTTCTTACCAAGGAATTCTGGAGTACGGCCTACCATCAGACCGGCAATGAACACTGCCAGAATGGCAAACGCAAGCATACCGTAAAGGCCACAGCCCACGCCGCCGAAAATAACCTCGCCAAGCTGCATCAGCAGCATAGTCACCATACCGGCAAGGGGCGTGTAGCTGTCATGCATGGAGTTTACAGAGCCGTTGGAAGCCGCGGTGGTGAAGGCTGCCCAGGTAGAGGACGCTGCAATGCCGAAGCGGGACTCTTTTCCTTCCATATTGCCACCTGCCTGTTCGGTCATTGACAGATTGACTGCGCCGTCCTGTGCAAGCTGGGATGTGCCGGTATGTTCGGAGACAGCGATGCAGCTCAATGCAATAATCAGGCAAAGGAACATTGCCATAAAGATTGCAATCCCCTGCTTTTTGTTTTTTACCGCAGAGCCGAATGTGAAGCACAGAGCCGCCGGAATCAGGAGAATGGAAATCATTTCAATCAAATTGGTAAAGGCATTAGGGTTTTCCAATGGATGTGCGGAATTGACGCCCATATAACCGCCGCCATTGGTGCCGGTCTGTTTGATTGCAACCTGACTGGCTGCCGGTCCCATGGGGACGAACTGCTCGCTGATGATCTGTGCATCCGAAACGATTTTGCCATCTACAGTGACGGTTTCAGTGTCTGGATCAATGACCGCATCCTTCAGAATTTCACCTTCCGCATTGATGGCAATCGGTTCTACAAGAGATACGGTTTCTGCACTTTTCAGGTTTTGGATTACACCGCCGCCTGCCAGCAACAGAGAAATGACAAGATTCAGCGGGAGCAGGATGTGAATGACAATGCGTGTCAAGTCCACCCAGAAGTTTCCGACTCCTGAGGATTTCACTTTGGTAAAGCCACGGATCAGAGCAAACAGAACGGCGATGCCAGTGGCTGCGGAAACAAAGTTCTGAACAGTCAGACCTAAAGCCTGGGTGAGATAACTTAATGTGGATTCACCGGAATACGCCTGCCAGTTTGTATTGGTAATGAAACTTGCAGAAGTATTAAATGCCAAATCCCATTTCACACCGGGAAGATGCTGCGGGTTTCCGGGAAGAAAGCCCTGTAATAGTTGAAGAAGGAACAAAAAAGAGAGTCCGATACCGGAAAAGATCAATACACTTACCGCATATTTTTTCCATGTCATCTGTTCTTCTTTGTCTACACGCAGAACCCTGTAAACAAGGTTTTCGCACGGTGTGAGAATTTTGCACAAAAAGGTTTTCTCGCCACTCATAACTTTTTTTATGTAAGAGCCCAGCGGAATTGCCAGAACAACCAGAATGGCAAGGTATAAAACATACTGAATTATGGTGCTCATGCCTGATCATCTCCCTTCATTAAAATATAGATATACCACAGCAGCATTGCTGCCGCACATACACCTATGAGTGCAATTAGTATTTGCATAAGATTCTTCCTCCTTTTTGATGTTCCCAATATCATAAAACCTTTCCTCTAAAAATGGCATTAATCATCTTTTGTGCATTTAAAGATGAAATAAAGATTACAAGTAACCTAAAATGCATGCCATTGGAAAGGCGATAACGATTGTACTGATGCAGACACACGTCAAAACAAGTAATGGCATTCCAACAAAGATGTAGATGAAGCCAAGCAGCGGATGATGCCAGATAAAGTGCTCCGCTTTTGCGTCAAATCTCTGTTCAAATCTTCTCGCTACATTTGTAATGCTCATAACTGTTCACCTCATTTCTTTCTTGCAAAGAGATAATACCGCCAAAAGTATTAAGTGGGGAAAAGTGTCCTGCAATCGAAACTAAGATTGTATAAGTTTTGTTAAAAAAAGAGCCAGTCCCGGAAGTGAGGACTGACTCCATCGTAGAATGATTTTAAATTGTGTCTTTGAGAAGAGAATATCCTTGAAAAATTTCGATTCTCCCAATGTCCCTGATTCAATCGGAGCACAGGCGTTACTCTCTGTATTTTAATGCGCGGATCGCATTTAATACGGCAATGATCATGACGCCGACATCGGCGAAGATGGCGGCCCACATGTTGGTGATGCCGGCAGCGGTGAGAGCCAGGCAGCCGAATTTGATGATCAGGGAAAATACAATGTTCTGCTTTACGATGCCGATACATTTTCTGGAAATTTTGATTGCCTTGGCGATCTGAAGCGGGTCATCGTCCATGAGAACGATGTCGGCTGCCTCGATAGCAGCATCGGAGCCCATGGCGCCCATGGCGATTCCGATGTCAGCACGGGTCAGAACGGGGGCATCGTTGATGCCGTCGCCCACGAAGGCAACCTTTTCGCGTTTGCTCCTGCCGGCAAGAAGCTTCTCGACTTCCTTGACCTTGTCGGCGGGAAGCAGCTCGCTGCGGACTTCGTCAACACCAAGCTCCTTTGCTACGGTATCAGCCACACGTTGGGAATCACCGGTCAGCATAACGGTCTTTTTTACGCCTGCTTTCTTTAAGGAAGCGAGGGCTTCCCTGGAGTGGGGCTTTATCACATCGGAGATCACGATATGACCGGCGTATTTGCCGTCAACAGCCATGTGGATGATGGTTCCGACGCTGTGACAGTCGTGGTAATCGATCCCAAGCTTTTTCATGAGCTTGGAGTTTCCGGCGGCGACGGCATGGCCGTCTACCCTTGCGGTAATTCCGTGGCCGCTGATTTCTTCAATATCGGAAACGCGGCTGCGGTCGAGTTCTTTTCCGTAAGCTCGCTGGAGGCTCTTGCTGATGGGGTGGGAGGACGCACATTCTGCCAGGGCTGCAAGCTCCAGCAGCTTTTCATTTTCCATTTCATTATGGTGAACGCCGGTCACTTCAAACACACCCTGGGTCAGAGTGCCGGTCTTGTCAAATACGATGCAGTCTGCATCGGCGAGGGCCTCCAGGTAGTTGGAGCCCTTAATGAGGATACCCTCCTTGCTGGCACCGCCGATTCCGGCAAAGAAGCTGAGGGGAATACTGATGACCAGTGCACAGGGGCAGCTTACAACCAGGAAGGTTAAGGCACGGTAGATCCAGTCAGTCCAGGCGGGATCCATGCCGCAGATGACCCGGATCACCGGAACAAAAATGGCAAGAGCCAGAGCGGCAGCACAGACAGCCGGAGTATAGATCCTTGCAAACCGGGAAATGAAGGCTTCGGATCGGGACTTCCTGGAGCTTGCATTTTCCACAAGATCCAGGATCCTGGAAACGGTGGATTCGCCGAATTCCTTGGTTGTACGGATCCTCAGAACACCATTTAAGTTGATACAGCCGCTGATGATCTCATCGCCCTCCTTTACATCGCGGGGAAGACTCTCTCCGGTTAAGGCGCTGGTGTTCAGGCTGGCAGCTCCGCTGATTACGATACCATCAAGGGGAACCTTTTCGCCGGGCTGCACTACGATGATGCTGCCGACAGCAACCTCATCGGGATCCACCTGCTTTAAGGAGCCGTCCTCTTCGATGTTGGCATAGTCGGGGCGGATATCCATCAGAGCGCTGATGTTCCTGCGGCTTTTTCCGACGGCGTAGCTCTGGAAGAGTTCGCCGATCTGGTAGAAGAGCATAACGGCGATTCCTTCGACATACTCGCCGCTTTTTGTCCAGATGGCAACGAAGAATGCCCCCAGCGTGGCAAGTGCCATCAGGAAGTTCTCATCAAATACACGACCGTTTAAAATTCCCTTTCCGGCTTTTTTCAGAATGTCATATCCGATCACCGCATAAGCGGCCAGATAGGCAATCAGCTGCGGAATACCGGTCAGCGGAAGGAAATGGAGCGCGATCAGCATAACCGATGTGATGATGATGCGGATCAGCATTTTTTTCTGCTTCTTTGTCATAATAATCTCCTTATTATTCCGGAAAAAGAAAGTCTCCGGAGATTTTACAGCAGGAAATCCGGAAGGATTTCCGATAAAAAAGGGGCCAAAGAATTTTGACCCCGAAACGCATATTACAGTTCAATTTCACAATCGGGTTCCACCTTCTTGCAGGCCTTCAGAACCTGTTTCATAACAGCCTTGGCATCCTGGCCTTCCTCAAATTCCACGATCATCTTCTGGGTCATGAAGTTTACGGTCGCGTCTGCAACACCGGCCGTTTTTTTGGTGGCCTCTTCCATCAGGTTCGCACAGTTTGCGCAGTCTACTTCGATTTTATAAGTCTTTTTCATGAGACATACCTCCGATCACAATTAAATATTTGCTTAATCATCATGGCTGTAGTATACTAAGCAAAAATCCAAAAATCAAGGGAATTGTGACCGGGATTTCCAAAAAGGCGAAGGGGATTTCGGAAAGGGAGAAAAAGGCGATTTTCGGAGAACAAGGCTCAAGAGGATCAGGGGAGATCCTGAAAATGTCCGATGGAAAAAGGAGGATTGTTATGAAAGAACTTGCTGTGGAAGAAATTACGCTGCCTCACCATCATGGAGAGAAAAAGCGGATGGGCAGTCTGTGCCGGGAATTGAAAAACATTGAACATTTTACGGCGGTCTCGGAGATTTTCCGTCAGCTTTCAGATCCCACCAGAGTCCGAATCTTCTGGCTTTTAAGCCATCAGGAGGAGTGTGTCATCAATATTGCCGCCATGATGGAAATGTCCAGTCCGGCGGTGTCCCACCATCTGAAATCGTTGACGGAAAGCGGGCTTTTAGTGAGCCGGAGGGATGGCAAGGAGGTCTATTATAAGGCTGCGGACACGGAGCAGATCGGTCTGCTTCATGAGATCGTTGAACAGGTCATGGAGATCACCTGTCCGGAGAAGGAGGTGGACTTCCAGGCATCTTCGGAGGAGATCATCCGAAACGTTCATAATTATCTGGTGGAGCATATTTCCGAGCGGATCACCATCGAGGAGCTGTCGAGGATCTTTCTTATGAATACAACGACGCTGAAGCGGGTATTTAAAAAGGTATACGGCTCCACCATCGCAGCCCACATGAAGGAGCACCGCATGGAGCAGGCGGCCATGCTGCTGATCAAGACCTCCGATGACATTGCTTCCATCGCCCAGGGGGTAGGCTATGAAAGCCAGAGCCGCTTTACCACAGCCTTTAAGGAAACCTATGGAGAGCTGCCGACCGAATACCGGAAGCGGCATCTGCGCGGGGGCGACATCTGATTCCGGTCCGGTGTCAAATGTCGGTATCCATACGGACTCCGTAAAGCTCCTTGCCTTTTCTCTTCATATTTTGTATAATGAGAACATCCGCGCGAAAAAGACAACTATCCGTGACTGGCTGACGAGCCGGAAGACCTGGAGGAAGTTTTCGGCTGTCTGTGGGCATGGGAACGGAGGATGTGTTTTTATAGGAGAAGGTCTGTGAAAACAGAGCAGACTGCGTGGAACTATGGAAGAAATGTGAGGAAAAGACGATGAAAAAGAGAAAATTAGGACTTCTGGTGCGGCTGCTGCTGGGAATCCTTGCCGGTATGATCCTGGGAGCGCTGGGTGGTCTTCTGGGAATTGAAGATACGGCCGTTTACAGCGGCTTTGTACGGATCCTTGTAACATTCACAACCCTGTTCAGCGAGTTCCTGAGCTTTATCATTCCGCTGCTGATCGTGTCCTTTGTGGCTGTCGGCCTGGCAGATCTGGGGAAAAAGGCGAACCGTCTGTTCGGAATTACCCTGATCCTGGCATACACCTCCACGATCATTGCCGGATTTGTGTCCTTTGCGGCGGGCAGTGCGATCCTGCCGTCCATGATTCATCCGATCACGGATGCGAATGTGAGCGCCAGAACGTATGAGGCGCTGTTCACCATAGAGGCAGAGCCGGTGTTCGGTGTCATGACGGCGCTGGTGCTGGCGTTCCTTCTGGGGCTTGGCATGGCAAACAGCAGGGGAACAACGCTTCTCGGATGTATCCGTGACCTTCAGGAGATCATCACAAAGACTTTAAATAAGGTCATCATTCCTCTGATCCCGGTTTACATCGCCGGTCTGTTCTGCAAGATCGCAGCTGAGGGGGAACTGCTTCAGACCATCAAGGTATTTATCAGCCTGTTTGTGCTGATCCTGATCTTTCAGTGGCTGTATATCCTGTTCCAGTTCCTGGTATCAACTCTGGTCTGCAAGGAAAACAAGTTCAAGAGCATAAAGAACATTGCTCCGGCATACTTTACGGCGCTGGGAACCCAGTCCTCGGCATCTACGATCCCGGTGAACCTGGACAGCGCAAAGAAAAACGGCGTGTCGGAGGATGTGGCAAACTTCGTGATCCCGCTGTGTGCGACCATCCATCTGGCGGGCGATACCATCTGTCTGGTGCTGGGCGCCATGGGTATCATGATGGCAAACGGCATGACTCCGTCCTTATCCATGTTTGCACCGTTTATTCTGATGCTGGGAGTGACCATGGTGGCGGCGCCCGGTGTACCCGGAGGCGGTGTCATGGCGGCACTTGGTCTGATTACCTCTATGCTGGGCTTTACGGAGCCCATGTCCCAGCTGATCATTTCCCTGCATTTTTCGCAGGACAGCTTCGGAACGGCCTGCAACATTACCGGAGATCAGGCCATTGCCTTTGTTGTAGATAAGGCAGATAAGAAAGCGGATAAGAAAACGGAAGAATAAGGACAGAAGCCGGGCGGTGCGGTGAAACAGAAAGCAGGAAATGATGAAGGAGAAAGAAAAGCGGTATGTCAGACTGTTTCTGACATTTTTAAAGATCGGTGCATTTACCTTTGGGGGCGGCTATGCCATGATTCCCATGATCCAGAAGGAGGCAGTCGCAAAGCGGCACTGGATCAGGGATGAGGATATTCTGGATATTGTTGCAATCGCGGAAAGCACGCCCGGCCCCATTGCCGTCAATTCGGCGACCTTTGTGGGATACGAAACGGCAGGCTTCTGGGGCGCATTCTTTGCGACTCTTGGGGTCATGCTCCCGTCCTTTGTGATTATTTCGGCCATTGCCTGTGTGCTGCGGCAGTTTGAGAGCCTGCAGGCAGTCCGGTATGCGTTTTTCGGAATCCGTGCCGGGGTTCTGGCATTGATCATCAAGGCACTGGTGTCCATGTACAGGCAGTGTCCGAAGAACCTGCTTTCCTGTGTGCTCATGGCGGCCTCTTTTGCAGCAGCAGTCTTTTTTAAGGTCAATGTGCTTCTCATCATTGCCTGCTGTGCAGCGGCAGGGCTTGTCAGTACACTGGCAGAGGGGAGGCGGCGCTCATGATCTATCTGGAGCTGTTTCTGACGTTTTTGAAGATCGGTGCATTTACCTTTGGAGGCGGCTATGCCATGCTCCCGCTGGTGCAGGCGGAGGTGGAGGCTCACGGCTGGATGAAGCTTTCGGAGCTGGTGGATTTTGTGGCAGTCAGCGAGAGCACTCCGGGGCCCTTTGCCGTCAATATTTCGACCTATGTGGGCATGGAGACCGGCGGCCTTGCCGGAGCATTTTTTGCAACGCTTGGTGTGGTACTGCCGTCCTTTGTGATCATTCTTCTGGTGGCAAAGTGTTTTCAGAAATTTAAAAGCAGCCGGGTGATTTCCGGCGCCATGGCGGGGTTAAAGCCGGCGGTGATCGGGCTGATCGGTTCGGCCGTGATCTCTGTGGGACAGACGGTGTTTCTGCCCTCGGGCGGACTTGTCCTGAATCCGGCGTTTCTGGTGTCGGCCGTGATTTTTGTGAGCTGCCTGCTTTTCATGTTCAAAAAGCTTCACCCGATCCTCATCATTGTTCTGGCGGCAGTTCTTGGGATCGCGGCAGGATATCTCGGGTGGATCCCGTGATATGGTAAACCGAAAGAATAAAAAGGTTGACAATCAGGAGAGGAACTTTTACAATGAAACCCAGAAAACGGATAGGTAATTCCCGCGTGGAAGCTTCCTTTCCGTAATAAAAATTCTGGAAAGGAAACGATTGTCATGACCATACAGGAATTAAAGGAAGAGATTTTTAACGGAAAACGGATCGGAAAAGAAGAGGCGCTTTTTCTCGCAGATCAGCCTTTGGAGGAGCTTTCCAGGGCGGCGGACGAGATCAGGCGCCATTTTTGCGGCGACAGCTTTGACATCTGCACCATCATAAACGGAAAGAGCGGCCGCTGCTCCGAGGACTGCAAGTACTGTGCACAGTCTGCCCATTATCACACCGGTGCGGAGGAATATCCGCTTCTGGATACGGAGGAGATCACCGCACATGCCAAATATAACGATGAGCGCGGCGTGCTCCGCTATTCCATCGTAACCTCCGGAAAACGGCTGAATGACAAAGAAGTAGATCAGATGTGTGAAAGCATCCGTGACATCAAGGCAAAGACCGGGATCGGCGTCTGTGTATCCTTCGGCCTTTTGAACGAAGAACAGTATCGGAAAATTAAGGAGGCCGGAGCCGAGCGTGTCCACAACAATCTGGAGAGCTCCAGGCGGTACTTTCCCGAGGTCTGTACCACCCACACCTATGATGACAAGATCGCAGCGCTGCGGGCAGCCCAGGCAGCCGGATTAAGTGTCTGCAGCGGCGGAATCATGGGACTTGGTGAGACCATGGAGGATCGGATCGATATGGTGCTGACAGCCAGAGAGCTTGGTGTCCGTTCCATTCCCGTCAACATGCTGAATCCGATTCCGGGAACGCCGTATGAGCATAATGAGAAGCTGAAGCCGGAGGATATGCAGCGGATCGTTGCCGTGTTCCGCTTCCTCGTACCGGATGCGTCTATCCGTCTGGCCGGAGGCCGCGGACTGCTTCCCGACAAAGGCCGTGCCTGCTTCTGCTCCGGCGCTAACGCAGCCATTTCCGGAGATATGCTGACCACATCCGGAATTACCATTGAGACGGATATGCAGATGCTGAGAGAGCTTGGATATACGCCGCGGAAATGGGAGCGGTAAAGGAGAAACCTATATGAATGAGCTGTCGAACCGTATCGCCTGTTACCATCTGCCGGGTCTGTTTGAGTTTTATGAGCTGTACCGGCTGTTTCTGCCGTTATTCCGGAAGCATCCGGAGTATTTTTATGACTGGTGTGAGATCGGCTCTGTTTACGGTGCGCCGGGAGATTGTATCTGGGGTGGAGGCCGTGTCGGCGGCGGAGACAGTGATCCTCGGGAGGTATTGGAACTCCTGTGTGAGTATGAGATTTCCGCCCGGCTGACCTTCAGCAATTCGCTTCTTCGGGAAGAGCATCTGGCGGATGAGAAATGCAATGCACTCTGCCGGCTGTTTGAAGAAAGTGAAGGAGTGCCAAACGGTGTCATTGTCCATTCGGAACTGCTTTTAAACTATCTGAAAGCCAAATATCCGGGGCTGTATATGGTTTCTTCCACAACGAAGGTACTGACGGATTTTGAACAGTTCCGGAAGGAAGTGAACCGGGAGGAGTTTCGGTACGTGGTGCCGGACTTCCGGATTAATAAGTCATTGGAAAGGCTGGACAAGCTGGAACAGAGTCAGAAGGACAAGGTGGAATTTTTATGCAACGAATGCTGCTATTTCGGCTGTAAGGACCGGAAGCAATGCTATGAAGCAGTCTGCAGGAGAAATCTGGGAGAAACGGAAGCAGAATATTCCTGTACTGCGCCGATGGCAGCGGACGGCTACCGGTTCTCCGAAGCAATGAAAAATCCCGGATTTATCGGAGTGGATGCCATTCAAAATACCTATCTTCCCATGGGCTTTTCCAATTTTAAAATTGAAGGACGGGGACTGGGAAGCGCCCTGGTTCTGGAATTTTTACTTTATTATATGGTAAAGCCCGAATATCAGATCCATGTGCGGGAAGCCGTTTATCTGGATAATATGCTGGATCTGTTCTGAGGAAGAGGTACGACTGGAATATGTTGACTCGAAAATGGTACTCAGCCGGGGGGCTTTACAGTTACTTGTTTGTTGTTTCGTGCAGCTCCTTATCCTCAAATCCGATGATCCAGGTCAGGATAAAGGAAGAGACAAAGGAGATCACTACGGTGAGAACAGCACAGATAAACCGGTCACCGAGAAAGATCGGCAGGGTGATGAGGCTGGGAGAGGCGTAGGCGGCGGAACGGACACCGGTGATTCCGGCGAATGCACCGCCGATCCCGGAGGCGATCATGCTGGCAAGGAACGGACGCTTTAATGGCAGCAGAACGCCGTAGATGGACGGCTCGGTGATCCCCATAAGAGCAACCACGGAGGTCTGGATTCCAAGACTCCTGTTTTCACGCCGTCTGGATTTTAAGGCGACAGCCAGAGCCGAGGCCCCCATGGAGATGTTGGCAGCCAGGAAGGCAGGCCGGGTGAACGGATCGAATCCGGTGGCGTTGATGGAAGCCAGGGCCAGCGGCAGGAAACAAAGACTGAAGCCGCCGGTGACGATGAGCGGAACCAGCGCCGCCATAAGTGCGATAGCGGGCCAGCCGATCTTGTTATGAATGAAATCCAGAGCGCCGCTTAATCCGTTTCCGATCAGCATTCCGACAGGGCCGAGAACGAACAGGATCAGCGGAGCCATGATCAGGGTCAGTAAAAGCGGGACTGCGAAAAAGGAGATGATGTCGGGAACCCATTTTCGCAGGAACCGTTCCAGAAAGGCACTGGCCAGTCCCACCAGAATTGCAGGGACAACGGTGGAGCTGTAAGAGATCATGGGAACGGAAAGTGTCAGAAAGCTTAAAGAGGATCCGTCCTTGACCAGATTCAGAAAATCCGGGTGGAGCAGCATGGCAGTCAGAAAAACAGCCAGATACGGATTTCCGTCAAAGCGTTTTGCGGTTGAATGTGCCAGCAGAAGCGGCAGGAAATAGAACCCGGCATTGGAAACAAAGGAAAGCACATAATAAGTATCGCTGGTTTCCGACAGAAGCCCGAGAGCTGCCAGGAGCAGCGTCAGTGCCTTCAGGATCCCGGCGGCGGTGATGACCGGAAGTGTCGGGACAAAAATATCGGAAATGATCCCGACGAGCTTGTCCATCCTCTTTTTTTCAGGCGCCGGCTTGCCCGGCGTATGATCTGTCGAAGCAGCAGCACTGCCGGTGGGTTTGCCCAGTCTGGTGCTGGTTCCAGTCTGCCCGGCAGCAGTTTCGGCTTGTCCGGCAGCGGTTTCGGCTTGCCGGAGGTTTGTTTTTTCGTTTGTCAATTCTACTTCAGAAGTCTGTGTTTTATCCATAATAAAAATCCCCCAAAAAACAGATTATGTACAGATCGGTTTTATTATAGAACGCCGGATAAGAAAAAGAAAGAGAAAAAAGAGGAGTTTTCATAAATCATTCGTTTGGTTAAGAAATTTTTAAGTTTACAAAGATTTCTGATTGACTTACAATTTGTTTATACTGATTAGAGTATGGAATGAAGCAGAAAGGTGTTTAGCCGGAATGGAACTGACTTTTGGTGAACAGATCAAAATTATTTTAAAACGGAAGAATATGACGATCCGGCAGCTTGCGGAGCTGATCGAGGTACAGACGGGGAAGCCGATGTCACGGCAGAACCTGACGCAGAAGCTGAACCGGGATAATTTTCAGGAGCAGGACATGCGGGAGGTGGCTCAGGCACTGGGGTGTCTGGTTCAGATCTCGGTGATCGATCCCATGGAGGCTACGGTGGCATCCCTGCAGGCCATCATGCCGGCAAATCCGGTTTCGGATGAAACCATGGTGCTTTCGGATGAAACCATGGTACTGCCGGATGAGACCATGGTGCTTTCGGACGAAACCATGGTACTGCCGGAGAACCCCGTGGGAGAGCCGGGGGAATCCTCGGAGAGACCGGAGGAGCCTGCGGCGTGGATGGAAAAAACGGCGGTGCAGGGAAGAGGAAGACTGGTAAGAGGCGGACGACGAACCATGGCGGTGCTGAAGCCGGCTGTAAGTCCGGAGCCGGAAGCGGCAAAATGGGGTGTGAGGACGGCAGAAGAGAAGCAGCCTGAGCCGGAGCCGGCAAAGAGCGTTAAAACCGGAACTGAACCGGAGCAGGCGGTTGAGGTCAACGGAGATCTTTTGAAAGAAATTGAGCAGGCACTGAGCCAGTCGGTGGAGAGTGAGCTTCGGGAGGAAGGCGGAGCCGGAAGCGCGGAGCAAAGCGGATATAACAGCGCAGGAGCAGAGAACGGACGGAAGCAGCAGGAGCCTCAGAATGATCCACTGGCCTGGGCAAGCAGGCGCCCAGCAGTATGGCCGACACTTCATATCCCGGAGGAGCCGGCACAGGCGGAAGAGAAATCCGCCGGCAGTGCAGAGGCGTCTGAGGAGCTGGAATTTGAACCAATCGAGGTGGAATCCGAGGAAGCTTCGATGAAGCCGGAGCCATATGCCAAAGCGACGGGGAACGCCGGGGAGCCGGAATATGCAGATGTGGAGCCGGAGGACGCCGGAGTGCCTGAATATGCAGATATGGAGCCGGGGAACGCCGGAGTGCCGGAATATGCAGATATGGAGCCGGGGAACGCCGGAGCTCTTGAATATGCAGATGTGGAGCCGGAGAAGGCCGGAGTACCGGAATATGCAGAATCAGAAACAGATCCTGCAGGCTCCGAATATGAGGCCGGGGAAGCCATGCAGTCCGGGAAGCCCCAGGATCAGCAGCCGGAGGAAATCCATCCGGAGCAGCTGGTTCAGCTTGATCCGGTATTCTTTGAGTTAGATGAGCTGGACGGCGGAGATGTATCCGGCGTATCGGCGCCGTATTCGATCAAACGGGAAGAAAGCAGCGGCGAGGGTTCCGAAAGCGGAATGGAATCGGAAACCGGGGATGAGGATACAGATGAAACCGGGGACGGCGGTCATGCTCCCATCGATTATCACTCCATGTCATCTATCCCCGGCGGAGATGTCTCCTACGTATCGGCTCCGTATGTGATCGAGCGGGAGGAGGAGCCGGAGGAGCCGGCGTACAACGGATTTTATGAAATCCCGGAGGACGAGCTGGCGGATATTGCTTATGATGAGTCGGAGGATCGTATTCCCGATTTCGGAGAGACAAAGGAAGAGCCGGATCTGGGCAAAAAGCTGGCGGAATGGGATGCTGCCGTACAGAAGACCCTGGAAAAGCCGCTGTTTCTGACACCGGAGGAGCGGCGTGCAAGGAAGGAAGCCGAAGCGGCAGAAAGGGCTGCGGCCGAAGCGGAAGCAAAGGAGGAAGCAGCCGGACTTCCGACGGTGGATCCTGCCACGGGGCGGGAGTATGAGACAAACACGGTGATGCACCATCCGTCAAAGCCGGATACGCTGTTAGTTTATGACAGTGACGAGCACCGGTGGATCGAGCAGAATGAGCGGGCGTTCAATAATTTCCAGATCCGGAAGCGGGCGCTTCTGGGAAAGGATTATGAACCGCCGGTTTACTTGGACTAAATAAGAATATACGAGGAGAACAGTCATGAAAAAGACATATAAAGGAATTATTTTTGACCTGGACGGAACACTGGTAAATACCCTGGAGGATCTGGCGGACAGCGTGAACGATGCGCTGACAGCCATGGGTTATCCCACCTGGCAGGTGGACGACTACCGCATGAAGGTGGGGCGCGGATTCCGGAATCTGATGGAAAACAGCGTTCCGGCGGACAGACGGGAGGACAGTGCAGTGATCGATGAGATGCTGACCCATTTCGTGGCTGCCTATGACCGGCGTTACCAGAACAAGAGCTGTCCTTACGAGGGAATCCGGGAGCTGCTGCATGATCTGGAAGCCCATGGGATCCAGGTGGCAGTTAATTCCAACAAGCGGACGGATTACACGGAAAAGCTGGTGAAGAAGCTGTTCCCGGAGGTACCGTTTGTGGCTGTGTTTGGTGAGCGCCAGGGGATTCCGAAGAAGCCGGATCCGACAAGCGCACTGGAGATCTCGGGTCTTATGAAGCTTGCTCCGGAGGAAATGCTTTATATCGGTGATTCTGGAACCGATATGAAGACAGGAGCCAATGCCGGTATGGATACCGTTGGCGTTGCGTGGGGCTTCCGGGGACGCGGAGAACTGGAGGCCACCGGCGCTGTCTATGTAGTGGAAACGACCGGAGAGATTCTGGAGATCGCCAAGGGACGATAGAGGCAGAGGCTGTTTCGGAAAAAATAAAGAAAATCTGAGGCGGTTATTAAGAATCGACTGGTAAAATAGGCTTAGCTTGTGAAAAATGCAGGAGGGGAAAGCATGGATGAAATTACGGTACTGGTATGCGATGATGACCGGGAGATCGTGGAGGCGATCGACATTTATCTGAGGCAGGAGGGCTACCAGGTATTAAAGGCATATGACGGTGAAGAAGCGATCCGCCTGCTGGCAGAGAATAAAGTGGAGCTGGTGCTCATGGATGTCATGATGCCCAGGCTGGACGGAATCCGGGCGACGTTAAAGATCCGCGAGACGAGCAGCGTGCCGATCATTATCCTGTCGGCAAAATCCGAGGATGTGGACAAGATCCTGGGGCTGAACATCGGGGCCGATGACTATATCACGAAGCCTTTTAATCCGCTGGAGCTGGTGGCCCGGGTAAAATCCCAGGTGCGCCGCTACACGAAGCTGGGGACGCTTGCCATGGAAAACAGTGAGACGATCCACAAAACCGGCGGTTTATGCATCAATGACGACACCAAGGAGGTCACGCTGGAGGGTGAACCGGTCAAGTTAACCCCCATGGAGTATAACATTCTCCGGTTTCTTGTTATGAACGCCGGAAAGGTCTTTTCCATCGAGCAGATTTATGAAAATATCTGGAATGAGGAGGCCATCGGTGTGGACAATACGGTGGCGGTCCATATCCGTCATATCCGGGAGAAGATTGAGATCAATCCGAAAAACCCCACCTATTTAAAGGTTGTCTGGGGGGTCGGATATAAGGTAGAAAAGCTGTAGAAGGCAGAAAAGCTGTAGCAGGAGGTTTGCGGTGAAGGGACGAAGCTATACGCGGAGAAAGAAAATAAGGGTGCTGTTTTTGTTTATCCTTTTCATGGGGATCATTATGGCAGGAAGCTTCGGACTTTATTATGTCAACAATTTCAGCAAATATCTGTTCAGCAAAAAGGAGCTGCTGACTACGGAGCGGTATGAGGATACGGAGACGCTGGAATGGAACATGCTTGACGATGTGGATCAGATCTTTGAACTGACGGCATTGTCCCAGGTGTTTGGAAACCGGGACGAGGAAAATATCCGGACGCCGCTTTACACGGCCAGGATCAACGGAACGGATTATAATCTCTGCCTGAGGGATCTCCAGAAAATCCAGACGATCATCAACAGCTATTATGAAAATCAGTATGGATCGGAAGGCGGACAGCTATACAGCGAGTCGGAGACCTGGACGGAGGATTCTGCGGATCATACAGGAGGAGACAGTGCGCCCACGCAGATGAAAGACGGATCCTATGAGGCAGAGACCGATGAGACGGCGTCCTCCTCCTACAGCTTTTATGAGGATGTGAAGGAGCAGGTCGGCTCCCAGGCGTGGCTGGATCAGTATCTGGATCAGTTTTCGGTATTGTATGCCGGCATGATCAGCGGCGAGGATTATGACCGGGATAAGATTTCGGACGAAGAACAGAAAGAGCTGGATGCGCTGGAAAGCGAATGGTTTACCATGGATAATGACAGCCGGGAGGCCATTGTAAAGGCCAATGGCTGGGAAAATTATTACGGAGATCAGTGGCCGCAGCGCTACGCACTGGAAAATTCGGCGGAGATCCTGATCTATCCGGGCCAGCGGGTCCTTCTGCTCCATGATTATATCCAGCAGAAGGAGATCCATGAGCAGGAGACGCTTCTGGAGGCATGTGACACAGCCCAGGACAGGCTGGATACCTTTTACAGACTTAAGAACCGGCTGGATGCGGAGGAGACCAACCTGCGCTACATTGTCCGTGATGACAGCATGAATCTTTGGGAAAGCAACACGGAGCTGCCTGAGTCGGAGCTGATGAAGCTGGAAAAATACGTTTCCTATGAAAGTGACAGCCACCGGATCCATACAAATTTCGAAAAGGCGGAGCCGTCGGCGTCAAGTCTGGAATATCTTTCCTCTTCGCTGGTGGGAACGCAAAAGGGTGCATCGTTTCTTGTGGCGCTGGACACCACATATCCGGTCCGGGATGATTACAGCCTGCAGTCGGCGGATTTTGCAAGCTGCCGTCCGATCCTGATCCTGTCGTTATTTGCAATCATCGGCGGATTTTTAGGCGTGGTACCGTCGTTCATCTATCTTCTGGCATCGGTAGGGCATCAGGAAGATTATGACGGGATCTGGCTGGATAAATTCGATCAGTGGCCGACAGAACCGGCAGTAGCTCTGATTATCGGCGGAATGCTGGTGATTGTCTGGTTTGGCGGAATCCTGGCACGGGTTCTTGCCTACAATTTTTTCACATCCCGAATGATCTATGATATCATGTCCATAATTTCGGCGGCCGTTTCGCTCATTATCGGACTGATCGGATTTTTCAGTATGGTAAAGCGGCTGAAGGCCGGTATTTTATGGAAGAACAGCCTGCTGCGGAAGCTGAGCATGAAAATCGGAAGCTGGATCGGAGCTATGGTGCAGAGCTGGCCGGTCAGTCTGAAAACCGCCGGATTCATTGTTCTTTACTGGATGTTCACGATCCCTCTGTGCATGTTTATTGCCATCAGCCGGCTATGGGGATCTCATCCGTTGTATTTCACAGCGATTCTGGTGTTTACGGGCGGTCAGCTCGGAACAGCAGGCTTCGTGTTATGGTCGGAGGTCAAGCGTCAGAAGATCCTGGAGGGTGTGCAGAAAATCGCAGAGGGAAATCTGGATTATGTGATCGATGAAAATGGCATGACCGGCAGCAATAAAAAGCTGGTGGAATGTATCAACAACATCGGAGCCGGGCTTCAGGATGCGGTGGACACAGCCGTAAAGAGCGAGCGCATGAAGGCAGATCTGATCACCAACGTGTCCCATGATATTAAGACTCCGCTGACCTCCATCATCAATTATGTGGATCTGATGAAGCGGGAAAATATCACCAATGAGCGGTTGAAGCGGTATCTGGAGGTGCTGGATCAGAAGTCCCAGCGGCTGAAAAACCTGACGGAGGATCTTGTGGAGGCATCAAGGGCGAGCTCCGGAAATCTGACGCTCCATCTGGAACGGCTGAATTTTGTGGAGCTGGTAAAGCAGGCCTGCGGTGAGTTTGAGGAGAAGTTTGCGGAACGGAAGCTGACGGAGGTAACCTCGTTCCCCGAGCATCCGCTTCCGGTGATCGTGGATGGGCGGCGGACCTGGCGGATCATTGAAAATTTATTCCAGAATACAAAGAAGTATGCCATGCCGGGAACCAGGGTTTATGTGAGCGTTGAGGAGGCAGACGGCTATGCCTGCTTTACCATGAAAAATATTTCCGAGACGGAACTGAATATTTCCGCAGAGGAGCTGACGGAGCGGTTCATCCGCGGCGATTCGTCCCGAACCACCGAGGGCAGCGGCCTTGGCCTTTCCATCGCCCAAAGCCTCACCAGGCTTCAGAATGGCATCTTTGAGATCTATCTGAACGGCGATCTTTTCCAGGTCTCTGTCCAGTTTGAACTGGCACCGGAAGAACCGGAGATGGAAACGGCTTCAGAAAAGGAAACAGAGGCTGATAGCGGAACAGGCGCAGAAACCGGAACGGATCACAGAACGGAATCAGCTTCGGAGTCCGGAGACAGAACTGCCGTCCGGACGGAGTCTCCGGCGCAGATCGGCGGTGGAAGCAAAGAAGAAGCCGAAGCCGAGGCAGAGTTTTTAAGAGAGGCAATGGAAGAGCTGAAAAGCAGTGGACTGCTGAAGGGATAAAACATATCGGAAATAGGAGCTTTCTCTTGACTTGTAAGGAAAATTTTATGATAATGATACCAGTGTAAAACGACTGGAAATGACAGCATACAAGGAGGACTAAAAATGGTTACCTTATGGAAGCAGGGAGCTTACCTGATAAACGGAACAGAGCTGGTTCCTGATGATGAAGCAGGGAGAGCGAAGCTGGCAGGAGAGCTGGGTGCATGTCCGGACCGGGCAGAGGCAGCGAAGCAGACCATGGCTTACGGAATCCTGGCGGCACATAATACGTCCGGGAGCATGGACAAGCTGAAAGTAAAGTTTGATAAGCTGACATCTCATGATATTACTTTCGTGGGAATTATTCAGACGGCAAGGGCCAGCGGACTGGAGAAGTTTCCGGTGCCGTATGTGCTGACCAACTGCCACAACAGCCTCTGCGCCGTAGGCGGAACCATCAATGAGGATGACCATATGTTTGGCCTTACCTGTGCGAAGAAATACGGCGGCGTGTATGTGCCCCCTCATCAGGCAGTCATCCATCAGTTTGCCAGAGAGATGCTGGCGGGCTGCGGAAGAATGATCCTGGGCTCGGACAGCCATACCCGTTACGGTGCGCTGGGAACCATGGCCATGGGTGAGGGTGGACCGGAGCTGGTAAAGCAGCTCCTCGGAAAGACCTATGATATCAACATGCCCGGTGTTGTGGGCATTTATCTGACCGGAAAGCCGGAAAAGGGCGTTGGTCCTCAGGACGTGGCGCTGGCCATCATCGGTGCGGTGTTTGCGAACGGATATGTAAACAATAAGGTTATGGAGTTTGTCGGACCTGGAGTAGAGAATTTAAGCGCAGATTTCCGGATCGGTGTGGACGTTATGACCACAGAGACCACCTGCCTGTCTTCCATCTGGACCACCGATGAGAAGATCCGTGAATTCTATGAGATCCATGGACGGGAAGCGGATTATAAGGAATTAAAGCCGGGGAAAACGGCATACTACGACGGAATCGTGGAGGTAGATCTGAGCAGAGTGAAGCCCATGATCGCCATGCCGTTCCATCCCAGCAATACCTATACCATCGAGGAGGTTAATGCAAACCTGACGGATATCCTGGCCGATGTGGAGAAGCGGGCCAAGGTAAGCCTCGGCGGCGCGGTGGATTACAGTCTGGCGGATAAGGTCCGTGACGGAAAGTTCTATGTGGAGCAGGGAATCATCGCAGGCTGCGCAGGCGGCGGCTTTGAGAACATCTGTGATGCGGCGGATATTCTGGCAGGTGCAAGCATCGGAAACGGAGCCTTCACCCTCAGCGTATACCCGGCAAGTATGCCGGTTTACATGGAACTGATCAAGAACGGTGCGGCGGCGAAGCTCATGGAGACCGGTGCTGTGTTAAAGACCGCATTCTGCGGCCCCTGCTTCGGTGCGGGTGACACGCCGGCAAACAATGCGTTCAGTATCCGTCATTCCACCAGAAACTTCCCCAACCGGGAGGGCTCCAAGCTCCAGAGCGGACAGATCGCTTCGGTTGCCCTTATGGATGCGCGTTCCATCGCAGCAACAGCAGTCAACAAGGGCCGTCTGACACCGGCCACGGATATTGATGTAAATTACACGAAGCCGAAGTACTTCTTTGATAAGACCATTTATGAAAACCGTGTCTTTGACAGCAAGGGCGTGGCGGATCCCTCGGTGGAGATCCAGTTCGGTCCCAATATCAAGGACTGGCCGGAGATGTCGGCGTTGACTGAGAACCTGCTCCTGAAGGTGGTTTCCGAGATCCATGATCCCGTAACGACCACCGATGAGCTGATCCCTTCCGGCGAGACCTCTTCCTATCGTTCCAATCCTCTCGGACTGGCAGAGTTTACCCTGTCCAGAAAGGATCCTGCGTATGTGGGACGTGCGAAAGAGGTTCAGGCGGCGGAGAAGGCAAGAATCCGCGGTGAGCGTCCCTGCCAGGTGCTTCCGGAGGCGGGCGAGGCTATGAACGCTGTCCGCACAAGGTTCGAGGATGCCGGACGGGAGAATACCGGAATCGGCAGCACCATCTTTGCCGTGAAGCCGGGCGACGGATCGGCAAGAGAGCAGGCGGCGTCCTGCCAGAAGGTTCTGGGCGGCTGGGCCAATGTGGCCAATGAATATGCCACTAAGCGGTACCGCTCTAACCTGATCAACTGGGGCATGCTTCCGTTCCTGATCGATAAGGGAGACCTGCCCTTTAAGAACGGAGACTGGCTGTTTGTTCCCGGAATCCGGAAAGCCGTAGAAGAGAAGCAGAGCGAGATCAGGGCGTATGTGACCGGTGACGGCATGAAGGAGCTCACGCTCCGTCTCGGAGACCTGACGGATGACGAGCGCCAGATCATTCTGGACGGCTGCCTGATCAATTACTATAAGGCAAATCATTAAAGAATGCCGGGGCTGCCGGCGTTATAAAACAGAGATTATAAAACAGAGTTGAGTTTCAGAGAAATTTAAGCTTCCTCCTGTATGATGTTCCCATCAGAAGAAACCGGGGCATGGTGTTTCCGGTGCAAAGGATCTGACGAGAATCATACAGGAGGTTTTTTATGAAGAAAATCAGACAGGCGGCAGCGGTGGTCATGACAGGGATACTTCTTGTGACGGCGGCAGGCTGCCAGACGGCAGATACAGCCCAGGGAGAGTCCGGGCAGACAGCAAACACAGTCCAGGGAGAGTCCGGGCAGACGGCAGATGCGGAAAGCAGCGGGGAAACCGGGCAGACGGTGGATCAGTCGGTGATCGAGGCCGCAGCAGAGGAAGCAGAGAGCATAGACGACAGCTGGTCGGAGGATGAGGTGGATTCCGTTGTGACGCTGGAGGGAGATACCGCAGAGGAATCCGGAAGCGGCGTCCAGATTGACGGGAATACGGTGACGGTCGTAAAGGGCGGTACCTATCTGTTCCGCGGAACCTTAAACGGACAGATCGTAGTGAATACGGATAAGAAAACGGATGTACGGCTGATCCTGGACGGCGTGACCATCACCTGCGAGGACAGTGCACCCATCGATGGGATCCTGGCACAGACCATCACGGTGACGCTGGCGGAGGGAAGCGAAAATGTCCTGACCGACGGCACCGGGTACGTTTATGATGATGCGTCCAAGGAAGAACCGAACGCGGCGCTTTATGCCAAGAATAACCTGGTCATCAACGGAAACGGAAACCTTACTGTCAACGCAAACTGCAACTATGGGATCAATGCCAAGGACAGTCTGATCCTGGCAGGCGGAACCGTCACGGTCAACAGCGTGGGGGACGGGATCCGCGGCAAGGATTCGGTGATCATTCTCGGAGGAACGTACAATGTTACCAGTCAGTCCGACGGGATCCAATCCTTTAATGATGAGGATGACGACTGCGGTTGGATCTATGTCGTCGACGGAACCTTTGTGATCGATGCCCAGGAGGACGGATTCCAGGCAGAGACGCTTTTGCTGACGGAAGGCGGAAGCTATCAGGTGACGACCGGAGGCGGAAGCGAAAACGGAAGAATCCATAACGAAGAAATGGGCGGTATGCCCGGAAATGGCGGAGCGCCGGGGAACGGAGCGCCCGGAGGAAATGGCGGAGCGCCGGGAAACGGAGTACCCGGAGGAAATGGCGGAGTTCCAGAGAACGGAGCCGGCGCCGGAAATAGTGGAGCACCCGGGAATGGAGCACCCGGGAATGGAGCCTCCGGAGGAAATGGCGGAGTTCCAGAGAACGGAGCCGCCACCGGACATGGAGGCGGACCCGGAAACGGAGATACAAACAGTTCCGGCGAGGAGCGGGAAACGCCGCCGGACATGGAGAATGGAACGCTTGCCGATGGGGAAACCATGCCGGACATGGGAGATATGACGCCGCCGGACATGGAAGACGGAACCTTTGCGGACGGAGAAACGCCGCCGGACATGGGAGATATGACTCCGCCCGGTCAGAATGACGGAAATTCAGACAGCGGAAGCAATGCGGATGAGAGTGATGACGATATCCTTGACGATGCTGATGATGTGACGGATTCTGTGAGCCGGAAAGGACTGAAAGCAAGACTGTTGTTATCCATCAGCGGCGGAACCTATGAGCTGAACTGTGCCGATGATTCGCTCCACTCCAATGGAGATCTAACCGTCAGCGGCGGAGCCTTCACCATGGCAACGGGAGACGACGGTGCACATGCCGACGGAACGCTGACCGTAAACGGCGGCGAGATGGAGATCACCACCTGCTATGAAGGGTTAGAGGGAACGGAAATCGATGTAACAGGAGGAAGTGTGACGCTGACTGCTTCCGATGACGGAATCAATGCGGCGGGCGATGCCGGTGCAGTTCTGGTGTCCGTCAGCGGCGGAATTCTTCAGATCAATGCGTCCGGCGACGGACTGGATTCCAACGGAGATATAGTAATGACCGGGGGCGAGGTCTATGTGAGCGGCCCCACCGGAGACGGAAACGGTTCGCTGGATTATAGTGGAGAATGCCGCATCGACGGCGGCCTGCTATTCCTGGCCGGAAGCACCGGGATGCTCCAGAATCCCAGTGAGGATTCCGGTCAGAATACCATCACGGTGGTATATTCGGAGCAGCAGGAGGCCGGAACGGAAGTGTCCCTCTGGACGGCCGACGAAGCGGTGATTGCGTCCTTTACGCCGGCGAAAGCTTACGCAAGCATTCAGGTATCCGCGCCGGAGCTGGATGACGGAACCGTGGTGTCCCTTTACAGCGGAGAAGAAAAGCTGGGAGAAATTACCGTGAGCGGAAGTGTAACCGTGGCAGATGAGACCGGGGCCGAGACCAGTGTGCGGACAATGGGCGGCCGGTAAAAGGAAGTATAAATGCGGCTCCACTCACACATTTCAGGCGGTTCCGATTGGAAGTCACCGCTGGAACGTGCGGGGAAGCTGCAGTCCGAAATAGCCTGCTTTGCTGCCGTCTGGATTAAAGCAAAGTAAAACACGGAAATAAGAGCGATGCGGACAAGAGGGTAAAACCGCACCTTATGATTTACCAGGTAAGACATTCAAGATTCAATTCCCGAAATGTGACGGAGTTTTTTGTTTGTTCAAACCATCCGATTGTAGTTCCGTGGCTGATGAAAAGTCCGTTTCCATTGTTTTCCCAGGAAAGAAATTCTTTTTTTCTAAGTTGACGAGATAGTTGTTTCGGGAATTTTGAAAAACAGCAGCCTGACAATCTGGCCAGAGTGCGTGATAAATTTCAAATCCGGCGGAAGTCTCCGGTAATTCCCAGATATCCAGGGAAGTCAGATCAATCAGAATCCCGCTGTTATCACCGTTTTGAATATCTTCCAGTTTGTTTTTGTATAGAGATAAAAATAGATAATCCAGGTTTCCGCTAACATAGTGGGAAAGCCCGTTTTTAATTCCAAAACTTGAGCTTTTTCCAAGCCCGTCGTCTTGATAACGGACGATTTGGACATCCGGCTGATCTTCTGGATGGTCGCCATTCAGTTGTTCATGTTCCAGATAAATGGCATCATTACTGCCTCCGCTGTAAAGAATATAATCTCCGGTAATGGTGCCGTCTTTGTTTTGAGAATGAGCGGTCCGGGCAACTACTTTAAAGTTTTCCAGTGATTTTAGCGGATCAAGCTGCTCTACAAATGAGAGGCTGGTAAAATCTTCGGTGTCGGCTGTAATAAAAATGTCGGATTCATTATGCCATACCTGTGGGATTGATGTCGTTCGTACGGAGTATATCTCATGGCTTTTTCCAGAGGAATCAATTCGGCAGACGCAGACGAGCCAGGGAAGATCGGAATCTGTTGGTGAAGCTGAAACAAGATAGAGCCTTCCGGCGATAATGACTTCATCAAGAAGATAGGGAAATTTTTCTTCACACAGTATGGATTGAATTTGAAGAGTTTCTCGATTGATTTTCTGATAAACGATTTCATCAGAATCGTCCGAAGAAACGGAACAGAAAATAGAATGTTCATCATAATCAAGCAGCTTGTACTGTTTCGGTAATTCATTTTCTGAAGATACAAGAATTTCTTCTGAACAGAAGTTCTGAATTTGAGACTCTCCATTTTCAAGTTGTTTTAAAGACCGTCTGCTGCTGCGAAGATTTATATCCCAGGTATCCTGATTGGAATCAGCTGAGGATTCTATGCTATCTGATTCAGTTTGATTGCTTTCAGGAGAGTTTGTGTGAGACATAGATGATTTATTTGAGGAACATCCAGATAAAATTACTGCGGAATATATGATTCCCAAAAAGCAAATCCATTTTTTAATATACATATTTTATCACCAAATCATACTCTGACGAAAATGAGCACTATTTGCAAGACATAAAATCAAAAAAATCTTTTCTTCATAAAAAACTCCTTTCATGTAGATAATTATGTTTTGACATGGACATGGTTGATTAGTTCCATTGGAATGTCCTCCTTTCTATTTTATACTAATAGAATATCAAAATAAAAAAATCTGTCAATAGAAAAATGCAAAATAAAATAACTTATAAATTTATAAAAGAAAATAAATAGAAAATATTATAGAATAAAATATATAAATAAATAGATTTCTGCGTAAAATAGAACGAAATAACGGAACTCCAACACAACGGCCGATACCGTTTTCAGCAGTTGTATGGGGGTTCCGCTATTTCGCTGTTTCGGAGCATCCTACTTCTGCTCTTCCAGCCACTGATCAAGATACTCATTCAGTGTGGTGAAGGAGCAGGTGCCCATATTCAGAATAAAGGTATGGAATTCTTTCAGGTCGAAGCTGCTTTCCAGGGCGGCTTCGGCTTTTTCGCGCAGGAGTATGAATTCCAGGTAGCCCACATAATACTTGAGGTAATAGGCGGGTTCGCTGACGATGGTGTTATAAAAACTTTGAACGAACTCTTCGCCCTGATCACCGAAGTAGGTATCGATCAGCTCCGCAATCTCATCGGTGCCGCAGCCTTCGTAATGGATCTTTAAATCGGCAAGCGCATGAACGGCGAGGGTGATGGAGGAGTTGATCCGGTAAAGCTCTGCCAGATCGGCGGAACGGTCAGTGAGCTGGTTGTTCATGGCATAGGATTCATGCTCCACATAAAGTCCCCAGCCTTCGCTGTAGCCCTCATAATCCAGAATCTTCCGCAGCGGTTCGGTGATGGTGGCGGATGCGTAAACGATCTGGTAAAGATGACCGGGGTAGCTTTCGTGAGCCAGCGTGGAAAACAGGCTGCTCTCATCGGTCTGGCTCTCGTTGATGTAGATGGTATTTTCTGATAGCGCATCAATGGGAGGAATCATGTAGAACGCAGGGCTGGTCAGGTCAGCCATGTAATCCGGCACATACTTGATCTGGTAGGAAGCATCCACGGGAAGCTCCGGATAATCTGCCTTCATGGCTTCTTTCAGATCTTCGATGATCTCCTGGGGAGTCCGGTTCTCAGGAATCGTTCCGTCAAACTGATCCATCAGTTCCGGATTTTTCTTAAACAGGAGCTGCATCTTCAGAATTTCGGTACTGATCCGGTCTTCGATCAGCGCAGTCAGTTCCTCCGGTGTGTGGCCGGAGCCGACCATGCTTTTGATCAGCCATTCATAATATCCTTCTCCGCCTTCAATCTGGCAGAGACCGCTGTTTGTATTTCCTGTGCTGCGGATTTCCTTCAGGCAGGAGATAATGGAACGGTAGCAGGGAAGGACCCTGGTGTTTACCAGCTCTTCATTCTGTGCTGTGTACTTTGCCTTCTGATCCTCGGAAAGAGCGTTCAGGCTGTTCAGACGCTCCGTGAAGGACGAAAGATAAATGTTTTCTTCACTGGAGGTCAGGAATGCTTCGATCGCATCCACGACCTCATCAATCGAGGAATCCGGCATGACGAAGCCTTGCTTCGCCCGTTCTTTTTCGAACTGGATCAGGGAATCCACATAGTCGGGAACGAGCGTCAGAAGTTTCAGATAATCGGTTACATCCTGTTCGCGGCGGAAGGTATATTCGGCCATGGTGACAGAAAAATTACTCTGAAAACCGGTGATCGGAGAAAATGCTTCCTGATAATAGTAATAATCGGAGCCTTCGAGCGCCGTTTCCAGATAATCCATCAGCACATCATAGGTAAGCTTCTGATCCTCAGTAAGATCGTTCCGGTCGATGGCATCCAGCCGGTCAAACAGATCATCCTCTTCGCTGGTTACATCGTCCTCTTCCTCCAGACTTAACACAGGAAGAGCCACATCGTAATCGGTGATTCCGTAATTTTCCGGATACGCCAGGGAATAGTGAAGCGTGATCATGTCAGAGGTGACTTCATCCTCAAAAAGCTCCTTACAGAGCTTGGAAAACTGATCCCGGGTTTTCTGAGCGTCCGCAGACGGAGGCTGGCTCTCATTCTGACTGCCGGATGGAGCGGTAGCGGAGGGGGTCTCCGATCGGAAAGGATTTCTGCCATTTGTAAGCTTAACAGGCAGCGTGCAGCCGCTGACCATCAGGAGCAGTGCAAGAAACAGGGCAAGAAGTCTTGTGGTTCGTTTTTTCATGAGTACCTCCTTCTGTAAGGCGTCCTATGGTGAAGTATATGTAAAAACAGGAAGAAAAACCAGCAGGATTAATGGAAATTCTCTTCCGGGTTAACAGAATAAAGAAAAAAAGATTTACCATTATTATACAGTTGATTATAAGCGAAAGATAAAGCAAAATTCAAGCACTACATAAAGTCCTGTGAGGAATGGAAGAAGCCAATGCTCTAAGAAAAAGAGGAGAGTAATAGTCTAAAAACTACTCGAGATTTTGGAAAAAATCTGCCATAATACGGTTGTATATCTATAGGGTAAGAGGAATGATATCCTTTTTGCGTTTGCCGGAAGAACGGTGGTTTGATATGGAAGTCCTAACCACGACCGGCAGATCGATCTTTCCGGTTAAACCTTCTAGCTTCTCCGGCATGTCCGCTGTCGGAGAAAGTAAGTAGCGGACAGAAATGATTCTGGGAGGAATGAAAATGAAGAAAAAACTTCTAAACCTTCTGCTTACGCTGTGTCTTGTGCTTACGCTTGTTCCTGTATCGGCATTTGCAGCAGAAGCGCCATCGTTTGGTGGTGGGACAGGTACACAGGAAGACCCGTGGCTGATTACTTCACAAGAGGATTTGATTGCTTTGGCAGAGTTTCTGAACTCTGGTAATGCAGAAACGTTTGATACTGAGGCCGCAGGTATTGGAAACTGCTATGGCTATTACTTCAGGCAAACTGCTGATATTGACCTGACAGGGGTATCGTGGGAACCGATTGGTTATTTCGGGAGTTACTATTTTGCGGGAAACTATGATGGTGACGGTCACAGCATAACAAATCCGGTTTCTACCGGAAAAGTAGACCCGGACGGTTTTGCTACGGCGGGCATTTTCGGATGGGTCGCTTTCGGCTCGGTTCACAATCTTCATGTAAAAAACGCAAACTTTGTGGCAATCGGTCAAAATAACTACAGTTATGTGGGCGGTATTGCAGGTTTGTGCTATGGTTCATCCATCAAAAACTGCTCGGTTGTGAATTCTTCTCTGGAGAGCAGACGCAACAACAATAATAACTGTGCAGGAAGCATTGTGGGTTATTCCACCGGCGGAACATTTGAAAAGTGCGCTGCCGAAAACAACCAAATTAGAACTATGGCTTACGGCGGTGGTTTTGTCGGTGAAGTGGACGATGACCCTGACTATGGAGTCGGCAATTCTAAATTTACAAACGGCTATGTTGCAAACTGTACTGTGATTTCTGAAACTGATGATAGTCAGGGAACAAGTTTTTCGGGCGGTTTTGCTGGAGAGATTACGGCTTCAACATTGACCATTCAAAATTGCTATGTGTATCAGGCGACGCTTTCTACCGTGGGAAATGCTGTGCCCCAGGAAACCGGTGTTTTTGCGGGCAACCTGTGGGGGGGGCAGTACGATTGCTGATACAAACTGCTTCTTCGGAGCGTGCGGAATAACGAAAAACGCAGGTACAGCCGGTGAAAAGACAGAAGAAGAATTTGCAAATGGCACGGTGGCAGAATTGCTGGGAGAAGCATTTGCGCAGGCTGGTGATTATCCGAAATTCAATGGTCCTGCCGATTATAGCACGTTGAATGAATTTTAAAAATCTGATTTGGGTATAGAAACCATAAGTTAGTCATGCAATGGTATACTGAATAGGTATCCTCCTGCAGAAGGAGGTCCTATGCCGAAAGAAGAAAGGAAAAAGGGGACACATTTAACTTGGGATGACAGGCATGAAATTCAGAAGGGACTGAAAGAACATCGTACCTTTAAAGAGATTGCATACATTATAGGCT